>DATKWS010000267.1:0-6630 GCA_035529435.1 Patescibacteria group bacterium | reverse complement strand
CACGATGCCGCCGCTCGCCGGGAATGATGCGCGGTACGATTCCTCGGTGACGGAGATCAGCTCCGGCTCGATGAGGGCGGCGGCGGCCAGTTCATCGTGCATGAAAAGATGCGCCTGACCGGCGTCTCCCGCAGGGAGCGTGCGTGAGATCCAGCGTGCCGCGGGCGCCTCATCCACCGCACCGGCGGCGGTACCCGCAACCTCCGTGAGAATTGTACGTGCATCGATCGTGCCCGCACCGGACAGATCGAGGAGCACGATCTCCGGTGCGCCTCGAAGCACCGAGGCGGCGGCCTTCGGGTCCCAGCCCAGGTTCCATCCCGTGACGGCGCCCGTGGAATCGATCTTCGCGGGTATCCATACTGCTTCTACCACGGAG
The DNA here is from genome assembly GCA_035529435.1 of Patescibacteria group bacterium. Taxonomy (GTDB): domain Bacteria; phylum Krumholzibacteriota; class Krumholzibacteriia; order Krumholzibacteriales; family Krumholzibacteriaceae; genus DATKWS01. The sequence continues at coordinate 6,251 of DATKWS010000267.1, read as the reverse complement.
AGCGCCGCGGGATGCTCGCGCACGAGGGCGGCGATGTTGCAGAGCGGTCCGAGCGCAAGGTAGTGAATCCGTCTGTTCCCGCTCTCGAGCATCTGCGCGAGTCCCTCCGGTGTCACGGCGCGGGACTCGATGCGGCGCGGCGGCGCAAACGAGCCTCCGCCGAGGGTATTCGCCGTGTGGCGCCAGGGAGGCGGCTCGTGCAGCGGAGCCACGGTGCCCCGGTAGACGGCTATGTCATTGCGGGGGATCGATTCAAGGAGCCCGACGAGGTTGTCCGTCCCCTTCCCCACCGCGGCGGATCCATCCACCGTCACGATTGCATCTATGTCGATGCCGGAGGCGAGCAGGGCGAAGATGGCCCGTACGTCATCGAGCCCCATATCGGTGTCGACGACGATTGCCGTCTCCGTATCACTATTCGATGCCGAGGCGGCATGATACGCGCCCGCACTACATGCGGCCACGAGGAGCGCGGCAAGCAGGATTATTTCAAATCGCATCTTCACGGTGATTCCTCCACAAGTATCTTTGTTCAGCATCGATCGCTCCATGCGGCGAGCGCTGCGGCGAGCGTGATCAGTGTCTTTATGTTTTTCCGCGCCAGGATCTCGAGCTGCATGCGGAGCTCCCGTTATGAAAAACGCCTCGATAGCATAATGAAATGAAATCCGGCTATGCAATAGGATATTCGTCCGCGAGAATTATGCAATCGGTGCGGGAGGCGTTTCATCGATCCACCCGGGGAGTCACTGCAACAGGGAAAAACGCAACGAAGCCTTTCGCCTTGACACCGGGGAATGCATGACCGTAGCATCAGGGACACCGGCACATCCGGTGTTGGGATGTACGAAATACCCATCGAAAATGTAACGGTGATTACCTGTCGAGGGGGATGAAATGTCCGATATCAAGAAGGTGCTGTTTCCCACGGATTTTTCGGAACTGGCCAATCACGCGCTGCCATATGCGATCAAGATGGCGAAAATATTCGATGCGGAGCTCATCATGCTGCACGCGGTCACTCTGTACGAACACGATCCCAACGATCCGGAGCACCACTTCCCGGCGCTCCAGTCGTACTGCGCGGAGGTCAGCAAGCTCGCCGACAGCGATCTCCAGGTCTGTATCGAGGAACTGGGGGAGGTTGGTGTCAGTGTGAGGAAAGAGGTCATCCAGGGGGTATCGCCGCATGCGGCGATTCTCGAATTCATCAAGGACGAGGGCGATATAGGTCTCATCGTGATGTCGACGCACGGCAGGAGCGGTCTCAAGCATGTTCTTCTCGGGAGCGTGACGGAGAACGTGATCAGGTACTCCCCCTGCGCGGTTCTCGTCGTCAAGCAGCCGGAGCACGAGTTCATCGATCCCGGGACGGGCGAAGTCCACATTCGCAAGATTCTCTTTCCCGTCGATTTCTCGGAGGAATCGGTCGCGCCGCTCGATATGCTGAGGAACATCGCCGAAATCGCGAAACCCGAAATCATCGTCTTTCATGCGGTCGACGTAGAGATTCCGCCGATTTACTATACTTCCGGCGTGACGTCCATTCTCCAGCTCGACCCGAAGCTGCACGAGCGCGTGGGGCGCAAAATGGAGGACCTCGTCGGGGACAAGCTGAAGGGTTTCGATGTGCGGTACGAGGTCGATGAGGGACGCGCAAAGGACCTGATCCGCTCGTTCGCGGCTGATGAGCAGATCGATCTCATCGTAATGGGTTCCGCCGGCTCGCACGGCATCGGTGATTTTCTCTTTGGAAGCACCGCCGCACGCGTCATCCAGAAGGCGGTGTGCCCGGTGCTGGTCGTGTAGCGTTCTTTCCGCTCAAGCTTTTGTGGGCGAGGTAGGCGGGCCACGCCAGGACGCCGCCGAGCGCTATTCCCACGAGCGCGTCCGACGGCCAGTGAACCCCGATGTAGATGCGCGAGTACGAAACGGCAACGGCGACGGCGAGGAGCGGGACGAGCCACCGCCGGTATACAAGGCCGAGGAACAGCATCGATGCGGTTATGTTGGCCGCGTGGCCCGAGGGGAACGAGAACGACGACTTGTAACTCCGCGCGACGACCGCCGGTGTCGTCAGCCAGCCTTCCGGCCCGTGCCAGAGATGCACGCTCCCCAGGACCTCGCACGGGCGCATACGCTGTACGAGCGGTTTCAGCAGGTGGCTCGATATCTGATCGGAGGCGGCGATGAGCGGTATCAACATAAGGGCGGCCCACCGTCCCCTCGAACCGCCGAAGAGGACGAGCAGCGACCAGACGACAAGGACCGCGACCCGCGAGCGCTTGAAATCGGTAAACACGGGCATCATGGCGTCGAGAACCGGATTCGAGAGGGAACGGTTCAGGAATCTGAAGATTCTCACTTCGAGCGACGACTCGCCGGGGGGAGTGACGGCGGAGCCCGGTAATTCGCGCCGGCCTGCAGCCCGTTCATCGCCCGCCGGTGCGTCGGCCGCGGTGGCGGAGGAATCGCCTCGAGGACCGGACACCGGTCCGTCCGGCACGTCCGCGTAACCGCCGGTCGCACCCATGCAGAAAGACAGCATGGCGGCGATGCATATCGCGTATGCCGAATATCTGCATATAATGAGAATGCCGCCTGTCCGAAACACTCCAGCGTGACGATTCCCGCAGCCTTGAAGGGAATCTAGAACGCGATGCCGCCCGTCACCGCGAAGTAGTTGAACGAATCCCCGTCGGTGAAGACGATGTGGTACATCGGCCGGATCTCGTACTTGAGGCCGCCCTTCTCGAGCGTGATGCCGCCCCCGAAACAGAGGCCGAGCTCGAAGTTCGCCTCCTCCGCCGAGATGCTCGTGATCGGCCCGCTCTTGAAATCGACGTTCACATCGGTCGCGATCCGGTAGATCCCGAGTCCCGCCTGGCCGAAGAAGTTCAGGCTCCGCGTACCGTCCGGCATGATCAGGTACCGCACCTGGGGCACGACCTCGAAGCTCGACATGTGTCCGTCGACATCGGCGGCGAACCCGGTTTCTTCCCACCGTTCCTCGTCGGCCCCCCAACGGTTGTAGGCCACGCGGGCCCCGATGAGCAGGAAATCGTTGTAGTGGTAGAATCCGTTGAACCCGACGCAGAATCCGAGGTTGGCGGCGTCCCCCGCGGCGCCCGTCGGCAGCGAAAGCCCGCCGTCCACGCTCCAGGTCGTTTCGTCGAAAAAGGTCTGCGCGCCGCCGCTCGAGGCGGCGGCAAGAACCATGAATGAAAACGCGAGCACGACGGCCACGTATCTCTGCTTCACGTCTCTCTCCTTCCCACGTACCGTGACGGCGACCGTTCACGGCGATCCCACGAAACCGATTGTAAAAAATCGGTGAGACTATTGCATGTTTTCACCGAATTTACAAGGCCTGTTCTGTTTGTGTACGGTTTGATCCCGGAGCGGGTTGCGCGGCCCCGGCGGGCGCGGGGCACCTCACCGGGCCGGCGCGGCATCCGGCGCTTGAAATCCCTCGACGAGCCGTATCGATATCTGGAATCCACCGATGCAGCTCACCAGCGAGGAACCGCATCGTTCGAATGGGAACTCGATCAACCGCGGCTCGCGGGAGGGCCGCAGATGGATGTGCTCGAGAAAATCGCCGTTCTCCTGGATGGAGGTGGGAAGGGTGGCGAAGAAGATATAGTCGATCAGCGCGATTGCCTCGTCGGCCTGCAGTGCGCAGAGGACGGGTTTGCCCAGCCCGCTCGATTTCTCGATGCGGTACCCGGGCTGCAGCCGCGTGAAGAGGCGTCCCACCTTGAGGTATGCGTACGTGTTGATCGAGAGGAACGCCGGGACGTACACGAGAAATGTGCCGTCGCCCTCGAGCCGGCGAAGGAGGTGCTCGATCTCGGCCGCGGGGGGAACGTTCTTCGTGCGGCTCGCGTCGCTGAGGAAATTCGCGCGTTTCGTTGTCGCTGCGATCTCGGGGTCGGCCGTGAAGAATCCCTCGAATCGATCTTGTTCCATCTCGAATTCAGCGGTCGCGATCGTCCGCGTGGTCTCCCGCAGGCCGCCGAGTATGCGCTCCGTCTGCGCGCGGAGATCGGAGCAGTCTATACCGATCACCCAGAATGGAAGCACCGCCGGGTCCTCGATCTCGGCCGGCGGCAGGGCCCGGTAGACGGTGATCGTCCGCAGCCCGTCGGGCGTCAGCACCCAGTACCGGAAGCAAGTACCGCACTGGAAGGTCACGTATTGACCCATGACGGGGAGCGTCCGTCCGCAGTGATCGCACGTGAGCGGCATGACGCGGAACGTTTCCTTCATCTTACCAATCACCCCCGAACCACCTGTCGAGCCGCGCCGCGAGCCAGCGGTGCGGCGGCAGGAATCCCTGTGTCTGCACGGCGTCGAAGACGTAGAGCACCCCGGCGGCGACGAGGATGAGCGGCAGGAACGTCTGCGCGAGAAACGCGATCGCCGCGGGGACGAAGAACATCGCCTTGAGGCTCGCCGCCCTGCGCCGGGGGGTTTCTCCATGGACGACCCGCCCGTCGCTTCCATCGATCGTGATCGTGTAGATCCTCCCCGCGTGCCGGTAGCGAATGAAGTAGACGGGGTAGTAGTAGAGGGAGAGGGTGCTGTCAGCCAGATGGAACCTGCTGGCGCGCACGCGTGAATGGGCCGGTGCTGCAATCCTCGTGAGGTACTTGAATGCATCCCCGCGTGCCTGCCGTGCCGATTTCATCGGGAGGGCGAACTGGTGATCGCTCCTCAGCTCGTGATCGAAGATGTCCCAGTGGAGCATCCGTGTCTTGAGCGATATGCCCTGGAGCCCCAGGGCCCTGAGGGTGCATGCCGGCGTGCTCCAGTCGACGCGCTTGAAGACGAGCCTGGCGAACGGGTGACGCTCCTCCCGCACCGTCTTCACGGTACGTTCGCTCTGCGTGCCGGGCACGGGGATATCGACCTCCCGCATCGTGATCGTATCGCCGCACACCCATCCCATCAGCCGCCCGTGCATTCGCCAGAACGGAACGTGTATCAGCTTGATATCGACGATCGACGCGTGACGCGCCTTGACGCGCCCCCCGGTCTCCGCGGCGAGGCGATGGAGCGCCGTGATACGGGCCTTGCCCGGCGTGATTCTCGGCTGCACCATGAAGCTGCGTACGCCGTGCGGCCGTGTGACGACGAGACCCGATCCGCAGTATTCGCAGGCGATGCTCCGTTCACCTTCGTGAACACGGAGCGATCCGCCGCAGAGGGGGCAGGTGACACCGAACGTTTCGACCGGTCCGGCGGGCGTCTCGGTACCCTGCGCCGCGCCGGTGGTTTCGGGGTCCGCGAACGCCGCGCCGCCGCCGGTCTCGCCGGTCTCCGGGGCTGTCTGCATTTCCTCGATGCAGGCGCCCGCGCGATCGTTGCGATTCGTGCCGTCCGTCATCGCTTCTCCGTCACCTTCCGTTTCAACGCCAGGAAGACATATCCCATGGCCGCCGCCGCGAAGGTCACGACGAATCGTGACAGCCAGCCGTGCCCCAGTTTTCCGATGAAGAGATACGCGGCGAGAATTCCCGCCGCGATCAGCACATTCTGCATGTTCACTATTGAAGGCTGCTCCGGTGGGTACTCGTCGGCATGTACCTGCCAGCTCTCCCCGATCACCGTCGCCTGCCATGACCCGCCCGCAGCAGCGTAACGCACGCGGTATACCGGGATGTGGAGAATGTGGGTGGTACCGTTTTCGGTCCTTTCGACCGGCACGATCCGTTCCGCGCCGGCGAGCGCTTCATCGAAAAAACGGTAGCACCCAGCCGGTGGATACGGCAGGGTGCTTGCGCCGGCCGGCGGATCGGCCGATCCCGGGATCGTGCCCGTGCGTCCTTTTTCGTCCTCGACGGCGAGGAAGGGGGTATACGAGAAATCGACCTTGATATCCTTCGGGCGCGGCATGCGCCTCGCGAGGAGGAAGGAGCAGAGCTCCTCGCCCGCATGCCGGTCGTTGCGTTCGTGGGGGAGGATCAGGTGCTCCGGGCGGTCCAGCCCGTCGACGGCCAGCGAGGAGCCGCAGTACGAGCACAGGAGCATCTTCTGCCCCGGCTGTATCTCGTTTTCGCCTCCGCAGAGGTTGCAACTAACCTGCATCGCCGTTTCCGTCCACCTTCTCGCCGCAGTTCGTACAGAACCTCGTCCCCGGCGGGAGTTTCGTTCCGCAGTGCGTGCAGTTCAGCGTGGCGCCGAGCCGGTGTCCGCAGGAGGAGCAGAACTGCGCCTCGGCGGGAAGCTCGGTCTGGCACTGCGGG
>DATKWS010000266.1:0-2550 GCA_035529435.1 Patescibacteria group bacterium | reverse complement strand
GCAAGACCTTCATGATCTTCCAGCCGGATGGGTATTCATGCAGGGGAACAATTTCCTTCTTCTTGCTCCACGGCCACGCTCCGCCCTCGGTGGTTAAAACCACAGTAATTAGTGTGGCGATCAGTACAACAGGCAGCAGTCCCTTTTTCGTTCTGATGATTCCGCCTCCCGGACTCCATACGGATGGGCGGGAACGGTGCCCGATCGAGCCGCGATTCGGCAACGTCGCCCGGTTGGATGCCAGATACGCTGTCATGATATGAAAATCCCCCCTTGCAACGAGTGCTCGATGGATTCCGCTTCAATGTTTCTTCATTACAAGAATGGTTCCATCTGTTCACGGGGAGTATGTGTGGGCTGCCCGGCGGGAAATCCGAGTACTCGATTGAGCGTATAACGTGCTGTTAATGTGTGTATTCGGGCGATGCAGAATTTTAAATAATGTGGAGAATGCTTGTGCGTAGGTATGCTGTGAAAGGATTATCCCTGCCGTTTCACTGTATCTAATTATTAATTTGATACAATTGATTCAGTGTAATTCTATTGAATATTTGTATATGAGCGATTTGATACAGTTGAAACAAGGGAAACAGTTTGTGGTGGGCGCATAATTCTAGATCATCCGGCGCCGTGTTGTATAAATGGTTCATGCTTTTGAGCAATTTGTGGTATCATGGTACGCACTGGCGGGAAGTTTAGCACGTGATCAATGTGAAATATTCAAAGATATTCCGGAGGTAGCCCGTGCCGAGAGGAAGAAAGAAAACGAAGGCCCCCGCGAAAACCGCCGTTAAAACCACCGCCGCCAACCTCGGCTTCGAGGCCGAGCTGTGGAAAACGGCCGATGCGCTCCGCGGCAGCATGGACGCGGCGGAGTACAAGCACGTCGTCCTCGGTCTCATCTTCCTCAAGTACATCTCGGACGCCTTCGAGGAGCAGCACGCGCGGCTCGAGTCGGAGCGCGCGCAGGGGGCCGATCCGGAGGATCCGGACGAGTACCGCGCGCAGAACATCTTCTGGGTGCCGAAGGAGGCACGCTGGTCGAAACTGAAGGACGGCGCCGTCCAGCCGGAGATCGGCCGGTTCGTCGACGATGCGATGGAGGCCGTCGAGCGCGACAATCCGTCGCTCAAGGGGGTGCTCCCCAAGGACTACGCCCGACCGTCGCTCGACAAGCAGCGACTCGGCCAGCTCATCAACCTCGTGAGCAACATACGCGTCGGGGACGAGGAGAGCCGCTCGAAGGACGTCCTCGGGCGCGTCTACGAGTACTTCCTCTCGCAGTTCGCGAGCGCCGAGGGGAAGAAGGGGGGCGAGTTCTACACACCGCGCTGCATCGTCCGGCTGCTCGTCGAGATGCTCGAACCGTTCAAGGGGCGCGTGTACGATCCGTGCTGCGGTTCCTCGGGGATGTTCGTCCAATCGGAGGAGTTCATCGAGGCGCACGGCGGCCGGTTTGGAGACATCGCCATATACGGCCAGGAGTCGAACTACACCACGTGGCGCCTGGCGTGCATGAACCTCGCGATTCGGGGCATCGAAGGACAGATCGTCCAGGGTGACAGCTTCCACAACGACCGCTTCCCCGACCTCAAGGCCGACTACATTCTCGCCAATCCGCCGTTCAACGTGAGCGACTGGCGCGGGGAGCTTCTGCGCGAGGACAAGCGCTGGAGGTTCGGCGTGCCGCCCGCGGGGAACGCCAACTTCGCCTGGGTGCAGCACATGATCCATCACTTATCGCCGGCGGGGCTCACGGGATTCGTCCTCGCCAACGGCTCGATGTCGTCGAACCAGTCGGGCGAGGGGGAGATCAGAAAGAACCTCATCGAGGCCGATCTCGTCGATTGCATGGTGGCGCTCCCGGGGCAGCTCTTCTACTCGACGCAGATCCCGGCGTGCCTGTGGTTTCTCGCGCGCGGCAAGAAGAACAGTCGTTTCCGCGACCGCCGGGGGTCGATGCTGTTCATGGACGTCCGCAAACTCGGCACGATGGTGGACCGCACGCATCGCGAGCTGACGGACGAGGATATCCGGCGCATCGCCGGCACCTACCACGCCTGGCGCGGCGAGAAGGAAGCCGGAAAGTATGCGGACATCCCCGGCTTCTGCAAGTCTGCGGCGATCGAGGAGATTTAAAAGCACGGGTACGTGCTCACGCCGGGGCGCTACGTGGGGGCGGTGGCGATAGAGGACGACGGCGAACCGTTCGAGAAGAAGATGAAACGGCTCACGGCGGAGCTGAGGGAGCAGGTGGAGGAGGGGCGGAAGCTGGACAAGGCTATTGCGCGGAATTTGAAGGAGCTGGGTTGGCCACTGGAGAAGTCATGAATTCCGAAAGGCAAGCCGATCAAATGAGGATGGGAATAGAACGGAAATCAAATGCATCGGCGATATTGTAACACGCAATTCACACGCAATTGCGGATTCAGTGAGATCATGAACCTCATAAGGTATGAGCGGGTGATTAAATATCTGAGCGCGCTCAAATATGATTCGGCAACGCTCATATTTTTATGGAATCAAGAATCTAAGGAGCAAGAGCATGGT
>DATKWS010000265.1:0-2957 GCA_035529435.1 Patescibacteria group bacterium | reverse complement strand
CCCGATCATGATGAAATTCGTGAGCCTGTTGACCAAGAAGTACGAGATACCCACGCTGGTCAGCCTCAATACGATCATGGTCGACGGCACGGGGATGTGCGGCGCATGCAGGGTGACCGTCGGCAACGAGACGAAATTCGTATGCGTGGACGGTCCCGAATTCGACGGGCACAAGGTCGATTACGACGAAATGATGAAACGGCTCCGGATGTACGAGACGCAGGAGAAGGAGTCGATGACGAAGTATGATTCGGCGTAGATGAGAAGGAGGAAGCGGTACGGAAGGACCGCATACGGTATGGACGAGAAGAAGTTGAGCCCGAAGGAACGGTTGAAGATACCCCCGCAGAAAATGCCGGAGCAGGAACCGGGGGAACGAATTCACAACGTGAACGAGGTGCCCCGCGGGTACGACGATACACTCGCCACAACCGAAGCGATGCGCTGCCTCCAGTGCAAGAACGCCCCCTGTGTCAAGGGATGTCCGGTCGAGATCAATATACCCGGATTCATCGCGGCGATTCTTGAGGGTGATTACCGCAGGTCGATCAGTATCATCAAGGAGACGAACATCCTGCCCGCCGTGTGCGGGCGGGTCTGTCCGCAGGAGGAGCAGTGCCAGAAGACCTGCGTGGTCGGCAAGAGCCACAAGTCGACGGACAGGGCCGTGCAGATCGGCAAGCTCGAGCGCTTCGCCGCCGACTGGGAGATGACACAGGGCAAGGCCGAGGTGCCGGAGATAGCGCCCGCGACGGGGAAGCGCGTCGCCATCGTCGGTTCGGGGCCGGCGGGACTCACCGTCGCCGCCGACATCCGGCGCGAGGGGCACGAGGTGACGATATTCGAGGCGCTCCACAAGCCGGGCGGTGTGCTCATCTACGGAATACCGGAGTTCCGCCTGCCGAAGCGGATCGTGATGCGCGAGGTGGAAAACCTGACGAAGATGGGCGTGACGCTCAGGACCAACATGGTGATCGGCAAGGTATCCACGATCGACGAGCTTCTCGAAGAGGGATACGACGCCGTCTTCGTGGGAACCGGTGCGGGCCTGCCGATGTTCATGCGCATTCCCGGGGAGAATCTCAACGGCGTCTATTCGGCCAACGAATACCTGACGCGCGCCAACCTGATGCAGGCCTATTCCTTCCCGGAAACCGATACGCCGATTGCGCGTCCCAAAAACGTCGCCGTCTTCGGCGGCGGGAATGTAGCGATGGATTCGGCCCGGACGGCGCTTCGCCTCGGTGCGGAGAACGTCTACCTCGTCTACCGCCGTTCACGCACGGAGATGCCGGCCCGGATCGAGGAAATACATCACGCCGAAGAGGAGGGGGTCCAGCTCTACCTGCTCCAGAATCCGATCAGGATCATCGGCGACAAGGACGGCTGGGTCAAGGGAATCGAGTGCATCAAGATGGAGCTCGGCGAGCCCGACGAATCGGGGAGACGGCGCCCCAAACCGGTCAAGGGGAGCGAATTCACGATCGATGTCGATACCTGTATCGTCGCGATCGGCAACTCGTCGAACCCGCTCGTTCCGGATACCACGCCGGACATCGAGACCAATAAGTGGGGCAACATCATCGCCGAGGAGGGGACGCTGAAGACCAGCAAGAAAGGAGTCTTCGCGGGCGGCGATATCGTTCTCGGCGCCGCGACGGTGATCCTCGCCATGGGGCAGGGCCGCAAGGCCGCCGCCGCGATCAATGAATATCTGCGCTCCGGCGTATGGTGATCGTACGGGGGATTGTATGCTCGAAACCTCCCGCGCTGCCGGGCGGTTTTTTTATACGCGGAGTCCCGGCGTCAGAGCTCGGTCACGTCCTTCACGCCGTCCACCCGGGACAGCGCCTCGATCAGGTGGTAATGCTTCTTCTGGCTCGCCGTGTACTCGAACGTCACCATCCATGCCGGACCGGAACGGTTCACTTCGAGCGCCTCGCTCATGATCTTGAGGGCGGTGAATTCCGCGATGATCGTGCCGATGATCCCCCTGCGGGCATCGAGATTGAGCTGGATGATGTGGTTGGATTGGATTCTCCTGATCGCGTTCTCGATATACTTGATAAACGTCAGTGTGACGGTGATACATGCCGCGCCCGCGACCGCGAGGAGGATGTATCCCGCCCCGATCGCGAGACCGAGCGCGGAGAGCACCCAGATCGTCGCGGCCGTCGTGAGTCCCGAGACGTGAAACCGCGATCGGATGATCGTTCCGGCGCCGAGAAATCCGACACCGGTCACCACCTGCGCCGCTATACGTCCGGGATCCGCCTCGTGCCCGGCCTCGCGCGCCACCTCGATCGAGATGATCATGATGAGGCAGGAACCGATACACATCAGCATGTTCGTGCGTATCCCCGCCGCTTTTCCATGAAATTCCCGCTCCAGTCCGACCGCCGCGCCGATCGCGAGCGCGACGAGCAGCCTGATGATGTACGTACCGAGTAATTCGGGCATCGGTCGACCTTCCCTGATCGCGTCCTCACGGGCGCACGCAGTTTCCGCTCGAGTCCACCGCGGCCGGCCTGCGATCGCTTTACAGCCGGCACGGATCGAGTGTATGAGCATATACGGAGACCTTTCAAGAGAAAATCTTGTCCCTGCTTTTCGCTGGTGTGGTAGTATGTTTCCCGCCATCTTATCAGGGCTTGCTCTTACGGAATGGTATGCGGATCGGATGAAATGGGAAGATGTCATAACGCGGAAGGCGCTCACGGGGAATCGCGCCCGATTGCGTATCGCCGTCGGCGGGCGCGTTCAGGGCGTTGGGTTCCGCCCCAGCGTTTTCCGGTTCGCGCGGGCGGCGGGACTCGTCGGATTCGTGATGAATACGAGACGGGGGGTCGTGATCGAGGTGGAGGGGGCGCCTGCGGCGATCGACGGCTTCGGCCGGCGGCTGCTGGGGGAGGCGCCGCCCCTGGCCCGCATCGATTCGATTGCCGCGGTGGTCGTAT
>DATKWS010000264.1:0-10973 GCA_035529435.1 Patescibacteria group bacterium | reverse complement strand
ATGTGGTGATCCGGACGAGCTTCTATGATGTGCCATGCTCGAACATATACTACGTCCATGCCGACCTGCTCACCGAGAGCTGGGTCGAATTCAAGTTCGTCAACCCTGTCTGGACGTGTGCATTGCCGCCCGACACCGCGGTCGTATCCTCCGGCCTGAGCGGATTTATCGATGTGACGATCGACACCGATGATCCGCTGTCGGCGGATGTGAACTTCCACTTCGACGGATACTCGGAGGATCCGTTCGCCTGCGAAGATGCGCATGGATATGCGCAGCTTCTCGAATTTGATATGGACTGGGAGTCGACCGACTCGGTCTACTTCGACCTCTGGGCCGGGGAGTTCTACTTCAAGGGAACAAAAACTCTCACCGCCTATCACGATCCGAACTATGAAATACGCGAAGATGGCGGAGTCGGCCTGACCGGAATCGAGTACACGATGTCCGGAACCTTCGATTATCCGGTTCCGACGGCGGCCGAGATGGCGTCGTTCGAGGCGAGGAACCTCGGCGATCGCGTAGAGGTCGCCTGGTCGACCACGTCGGAGATCGACAATGCCGGATTCCACGTCCTCCGCGGCACGAGCGGGAAGGGACCGTTCGAAAAGGTAACGGATCAGCTCATCCCGTCGAGGGGTACGGAGCTCTCGGGCGCCGACTACACCTTTGTCGACAGGGATATCGCCATGGGGACGGAGTGCTTCTACCGCCTCGAGGTGATCGATGTCGAGGGCAAGGTTGGATTCACCGAGCCGGTCAAGGCAGATACGGGTACGCCCGTTGCCTTTGCGCTCGCGCAGAACTATCCGAACCCGTTCAACCCGGTCACCGCGATCATGTACAACCTGCCGACGGCGTGCCACGTGAGACTCGATATCTACAACGTGCTCGGCCAGCTGGTTGCGACACTGGTCGACGAGCATCAGGCGGCCGGCAGCAAGGTTGTCGGATGGAACGGTAAGAACTCCACCGGCATCGATGTCACCAGCGGCGTCTACTTCTACAAGATCCATGCGGGTGAGTTCGTAGAGATGAAGAAGATGATTCTTCTGAGATAAAAGAAGGGAGCAACGCAAAGACCCGAAACCTTCTTTTACGGAACGGGGGAGAACAGGTGCTCCCCCGTTCTTTTTTTTCGCTCCGTTCATGAGCGGCGGGCCGGAAGGGGGTGCGGGCAACTGCTGTCGATACAATCGGGTTTGTGTGGGGAGTAGACTTGCATCCGCGCACGGAAACCCGTCAGCGGATCAGAACCATTGTCCTCGCTTCATCGGCCGTCTCCGTCCTGAGGATATAGAAATAGACGCCGCTCGACACCGATTCGCCCCGCTCATTCGTGCCGTCCCAGTAGGCGGTGTAGTTGTTGCGGGCGAGCGTTGCGTCGAGGAGCCTCCTGATACGCCTTCCCGCCGGATCGTGTATATCCAGCGTGACGCGGCCGGCCCGGCCGATGTCGAACGAGATGACCGTCGTCGCATTGAACGGATTTGGAAAATTCTGTGCGAGACGGTTTACACGGGGAGCATCGATCGATTGACGGTACGTGATGTTGTCCACGAGTATGGTACCCGACGGTACGGCCTCCCCGTTGGACTGGAGAACGCCGAAATGGCAGGCGTCGAACGGCTTCATGTCGTACCGGTGCTCGCGCACGATTTCCCTGTCGTTCTCGAGAACAACGAATGTGGCGCGGTTCGCACCGCTCTTCGTGATCCGGATCGTGTAGGTGCGGTCTGATTGCAGCCGGGAACGATCGAGAAGGGTGCATTCCCGGTCCAGGATGGTCCGGTAGCCGAGTCCCGACGTTGTCGAGAACATCACCCGCCAATCGCCGAGCTGATCGTTGAACAGCCCCGTGTATGCGCCCTCGGTGGAGGCGTCCATGAATTGAACATCCCACTGGAACACCATGTTTCCCGATCCGAAATCGCACTCCGTGAAGATCGCCTTGTCCCAACCGTTCGATTCACCGGGAGGAGGCTGCGTGATGAGGCGCGTGTGCCCCTCGACGAAGAGATCGTAGTTGAGCGCCATTGCCCAGAGGGATGCGCCGATTTCGTACGCACCCTTGAAACGCTGCGCCGGATCCTTATAGATCGTGCCGTCGGCCGAGATCGTCCGGTAGGCGAAAAAGGCGCCGCACCGCGTCGCGTTGTGATCGTATAGATCGATATCGGCGAAATTATCATCGGTCAGGAATGTGAATGCCTCCGCCCGGCACATCGAGTAATCACACCCGGTGGCCTCCTGCAGGTAGGTCGCCGCAATGAGGAACCACATCTGGTGACATTCGAAAAAGGACGTCGAATCGTCCATCGCCCAGACAATGCCGCCCATGCATTTCTCGGAGCGGTCCCAGCGGTCCGTGATCACCCAGTCGAGATTTTTCTTCACGGCGGCGAGAAGCGACGCATCACCGGTGATCCGGTGGGTCAGCATGAGGGCGATATCGGCCTTGAGCTGCTGCTGGATCGGATACCGTTCCTTTCCGGAGCTTCCGATATCGAAGCTGCCGCGCGGTTCCTGATGTGCCGCGTAGGAGGACACGATCTGCTCGATGGCGTGGAGGAGCTGGCCCTGCTCCCGGTCCGTTCCGGGATGTGTGCGGTAGGTGAGGTATGCGTTCACGAACCCCCTGAGGATATAGCTCGTGCTCACGATCGGCTCGGCGCTCCCGGTGAGGTTTTTCCCGATGTAGTGGTGCGCCTTTTTCATATCGTTGTACGCCCGTTCATCGAGGGCATCATGACCGATGATCGTGCGTCCCGAGAAGTACCGGGACCCCAGCGCCAGCGAGGAGAGCAGGAGCCCGTATTCGCACGGACCGGTCTCGAGCGTGAGATCGTCGATCGAACCGTTGGCGTTCACATGCGCATGGATGTATTCCAGCTCATCCGCACAGTGTGCATCCATCGCATAGACGCCGGATATCATCGATGCCATGAGCGCGCCCTCCTCGAGCTCCAGCGAGTACTTCCAGTCGTGCGGGGTCATTCCACACCAGCCGTCCGTTTCGGACCAGAGGAGCTTGCGTATCCAGTTTTTGTTCTCGTCGTCCCAGAACCCGCATTCGCTGTACGGTTTGATGATCTGATTTATCTGCTCGAGGAAGTAATCGTGCGCGGCCGTTGCATGGAACGACCGGTGATTCCGGATTATATATCCACCGCGCAGCCGGTCGACGCGGTAGTAGTCCCGGTAGTCATCCTTGCCGCCGTTTGTGTTCCACTCCCCGTTCCATTCGAGAACACCGGAGCGGAAATCGTACACGATGACGGCGGGGTTGCCCGAAGAATCGGCGTGTCCCGATTCCGTGACGGCGGTTGCGAGCAGAACGGCGCCGACGAGACCGATAATCGGCCGGAGCGGAATCCTCCGTAGTAATATGATTTGCAGATACACGTCGCCTCCCCTCATGCCGTTGGTCCAATGGTGTGCGGCCACCGACAAGAGACGTGTTCCTTTATGGCATACTATCCGTGTATATTGAATTGCAGGCCCGAAACCTTCTTGAAATTATCAAGATACTGTACTATTATATCATAAGATTACACTGAATGTAAATTCTTGAATAAGCGGAGAGTTATAAAATTTCCAACGTTTCGAAGTTGTGATGATCGTGGGTTCCGGATGGCGGCATCATCCGTGATCCGCGGCGGTATGTCTCCGGCATGAAGATGCGAGATGCACGCTCCATACGTTTCACCCTCCCCGTTGCCATTACCCTTTTCCTCTGCATGGCACCGCAGGCGGTTGTCGATGCGTGGGCTCGGGATTCATCGCCGACCACGCCTGCAACCGTACGCGCTCCCGTTCATGATGTACTGATCGAAACACCTGAGGATGCCGATGGGACGGCAATCGAGCTCCGTATCTCGATACCTGAATGTACGTTGCGGGAATTGCGGGAGAATGGGCGGTTGTTTCATGCCGCTCATATACCGGGGTACGGCGCCGTCGGTCGCCCCGGGGAACCGCTGTTGCCCGCCAAGGGATACTACCTTGCCGTTCCGGAGGGCGGCTCGATCAGGCTGGTTGGTCTGGAAAGCGATTTCGAAACCCGATCGGGTGTCACCGTTCAGCCCGCGCCGAGGCCCACCGTCAAGGAAAGCGGATCATACATCGGGCGGGAGGCATGCCTCGATGCCCGGCTCTACTCCTCCGACCGGTTCTATCCCGCAAGTCCCGTCGAAATCGGTTCGTATGGGTATCTCAGGGATGTCAGGGTGGTGCAGCTCCGGATTCTACCCGTCCAGTTCAATCCGGGCCGCAACGAGGTACGGGTTCACCGCAGGATTCGAGTGAGGGTCGAGCTCGTCGGCGGGACGTTCGCACACGATGAAGGAAGTGCACGTCGGCAGGCATCGAACGAGCGGCCGTTCGAGACGATATACCAAAACGTGATTCTCAACTACCATCCCGGGATCGCGGCATCCGGCCGCCCGGGCGATCATCTTGCGGTCGACGGCGGTGACCGCGCGTACCTCGCGGGCAATCCGTACAAGGTATCGATCGAGGAGGACGGCATCTACAGGATAGATTACCAGAATCTCATCGATGCGGGAGCCGATCTGTACGGCGTTGATCCGACCACGATCACGTTGTACGAGGGGGGAGCGGAAACGGCCGTGTATGTTTCCGGTGAGGGGGACGGGCGGTTCGATCCGGGGGATGCGGTTTATTTTTTCGGGCGGGGGAACACGGGCCCGTTCTCGCGGATCAACATGTACTGGCTCTCGTGGGGCTCGCAGGCCGGTTTGCGGATGGTGGGCGTCGATTGTTGCCCGGGTGATTCGTTTCCGGTTCCCGCTTCGTTCATCGATACGCTGCACTTCGAGGAGAACAGGCAATACTACGCCGCCCTGCCCGGAGGAGAAGGCGAGGATCACTGGTACTGGGAAAAACTGATCGCGCCGGGCACCGGTGAGTATCTGCTCGATATTCCGGATGCCGCATCGGGCACCTACGATGCCGAGGTCACGGTGGGCATGTACGGCTACACGGAGGCGGCGCACCGGGTGGAGCTCACGTTCAACCGCTACCTCGGCGCCGATTGCACGTGGCACGGCATTGCAAAGTATGTGACGAGCTTCACCGTGCCCTCGCGGTACATCAGCCGCGACGCAAACCGTCTCTACGCCGACTGCCCTTCCGCCGATCCGTTCGACCAGGTACTGTTCAACCGCGTGGAAGTCGTGTATCGCCGTGCCTGCAAGTCCCGGGACGGCGAACTTCGGTTCACGGATTCAGGTTCCGGACCCAACCAGTTCGAGGTGACCGGCTTTCCCCAAAGCGATATCGAGCTGTTCCGTATCACCAATCCCCGGCACGGGGAACGAATGGTCGGTCATGCCGTCCGCGATGGGGGGGAAGGATGGATACTCGCGTTCGAGGATACGCTCGACGGGGGCGAGTACCTCGCCGTTGCCGCGGGTGCGTGCAGGACACCGGTCGAGATCGTCCGGGAAGTATCGTCGAACCTGCTCTCTCCCGCGCATCAAGCCGATTATATCGTAATAACACATCCCCTGCTCATCGATGCCGTGCGGGAGCTCGTGACGTACCGCCGCAATGAGGGGCTCGCCGCGACCGTCGTCACGGTCGACGACGTGTATGATGAATTCAATTACGGCAATTTCGATCCCGGCGCAATCAGGGATTTCGTGTCGTATGCCTACCACAACTGGCGCAGGCCCTCTCCGGCCTACCTCCTGCTTGTCGGTGACGCGAGCTGTGATTACCGGGGATATCTCTCGGACGGCGTAGCGAATCTCGTCCCCACCCATCTCTTCACCGCCCAGACCGATGACAGGGAAACATCGAGCGATGACTGGTTCGGATGCGTCGCGGGGGAGGACATGTTCCCGGACCTCATGATCGGACGGATCACGGCGAGGAACGAGAGCGACGTCGCCGATTACGTCGGGAAGGTGATCGCCTACGAAACGGAGACGGGCGCCGGGGCATGGCGAAAGACCGCGGTGCTGATCGCCGATAATCCCGATGACGCCGGCGATTTCCCCGCGATCTGCGATAGTCTCGCGAGCCGGTACTTCTCCCCCGCGGGATTCGACACGGTCAAGATATATTACGGAAGGTACTACCAGAAATGCCGGCAGATGATCGTAGACGCTATCGATGAGGGGTGTTCCTTCTGTGCCTACGTCGGTCATGGATCGAACGACCGGTGGGCGCACGAGGAGTTTTTCATCTCGCAGGACGTTTATGCGTTGAACAACGAAGGCCGGTATCCCGTGGTCGTGATGAACACCTGCAAGAACGGCTGGTTCGATTATCCCGAGGAGAGATATGCATACGTGATGGCGGAGGAATTCGCCCGCGCCCCCCTTCGGGGCGCCGCCGCATGCTGGGCGTTCAGTGGGCTCTCCTACGCCCCGCATGCCGCCCTGCTCTCGGAATTTCTCTACGGCGGTCTCCTGTTCGAGGGAAATCACATTTTCGGATCAGCCGCCTTCCAGGCGAAGGTGCGGTACCTTGCGATGCCGTACGTCTACTGGGACCAGGCGGCGATGCTGATCCTGTTCGGTGATCCCGCACTCGAGATGGGATTCGAGACCCGGCCGGATCTGCTCGTCGGGGATATCAAGTTTCGTCCGCTGTACCCCGGGGCGGGTCGGCCGGATACACTGGAGGCGATCGTGTTCAACGCGGGCCGCGCGGAGGCCGCCGGCGCGATGGTCGGCTTCACACACGGCCATCCCGACAGCATCGGCGCGATTGCGCTCGGCGATGTGACGCTGCCCGCGTTGCAGGCGGGCGGGCATGCGACGGCGAGCGTCATCTGGGACCCGGTGCCCGGGATCGGTTCGTACCCGGTCTACGTGCGGGTCGATCCCGGGGGGCTGATCATGGAATCGTGCGAGTGGAACAATACCGACTTCGATACGCTGACGGTCCGCCCGCCCTGTACACCGGGGGATACCGTGCCGCCGGTCGTTGTGCTGTTCGTCGACGGAATAAAGGTCGGCACCGAGTTCACGAACGTGGGATTCACCTCGCAGAGCCCCGAGATCACGGCCGTTTTGAGTGACACGGAAAGCGGGATCGACATCGACGAGCTGCGCGTTGTGTTGAACGGGGCGGCGATCGAGGATTGCGAGATCGAGCACGGCGGCATCGGTTCTCCCTCCGTCACCGTGCGGTACCATCCGGTCTCCCTCGCCGACGACGTCTATACGTTCCGCGTCCGCGCGGCTGATTGCGGTTGTGACCTGAATACGGCGGAGGCCGCGGTGACGTTCGTCGTCGAATCGACGCTGATCCTGCGGGACGTCTCCAACTATCCCAATCCGTGCCGGGATGGGACCTGTTTCAGGTATGTTCTCTCGCAGCCGGCGCGGGAGGTGACGATCAGGATATACGCGGTGACCGGCGCGCTGCTGCGGACGATACGGTGCCCGTCCGGCGGCAGGAACTGCAACGAGTCCGTCTGGGACGGGAAGGACAACCACGGAAATCCGCTCTCGAGCGGCGTTTATTTTTACCGGTTGACGGCGATTGGAGCGCGCGGCAGGGATGGGGTGGACGGGAAGTTCGTCGTCGTCCGCTGAGCGCGCGGCGGTGTGGATCGGGATCGACGTCCCCGGGAACGCCGGGGTCGCGCGGCGGTGCGGTGGGGCGCGGTGATTATTCTCAACCGGCTCTCGAGACGACCTCTTTGACCGTTTCCGTCACATACCCGATTTCCGCCTCTGTCAGTTTGGGGTAGAGGGGGAGGCTGATGGTGCGGGAGCCGATCTCCTCCGCGACGGGGAACATACCTGTCCCGAGGCCGAATCGCTCACGGTAGTAGGTCAGAAGGTGAACGGGGTGGAAGTTCAGGGACACGCCGATACCGCATTTCTGAAGCTCCTCCATGATCGCGTCGCGCCGCCGCGGATCGACGAGGATGGTGAACAGGTGATAGGCGTGGGAGGAATCCGGCATCATCGCGTGGAGCTTGATCCCCTCCACATCGCGGAGGGCCTCCCGGTAGCGATGGTAAATATCGCCGCGGCGCGCGTGCAGCTGGTCGACCTTGTCGAGCTGCCCGACGAGGATCGCGGCGTGAATGTTGTCCATGTTGTATTTCCATCCGAACAGATCGACGTCGTACTGCGAGAAGCGGCTCGTGTAACGGTCGATCGTGCTCGATGATAGGCCGTGCAGGCGCAGCTTCATCAGTCTTTCGCGCGTTCCGGCGTCCTTGACCGAAATCGCACCCCCCTCGCCCGACGTGATGTTCTTGGTGGCATAGAAGCTGAAGCACGCGTGATCGCCGGCGTGGCCCGGCTTTCTGCCGCGATATTCCGCCTCGAGTGAATGCGCCGCGTCCTCGATGACGGCGAGGCCGTGGCGGTCGGCGATCCGCCGGAGGGCGTCCATATCGCACATCTGCCCGTAGAGATGAACGGGAAGTATTGCACGGGTGCGCGCGGTGACGGCGGCCTCCACCGCGGCCGGATCGATATTGCCGGTCGCGCGATCGACATCGGCGAAGACGGGCAGCGCCCCCGCCATCAGGATGCTGTTCGGCGTCCCGATAAAGGTGAGCGGCGTCGTGATGACCTCGTCGCCGTCTCCGATCCCCGCCGCGAGCAACGCGAGCTGCATCGCCGCCGTGCAGCTCGTAACGGCCACCGAGTAGGAAAGGCCGAGGTAGCCGGCCAGCCGCTCCTCGAATTCACTGACCACATCCCCCGTGGTGATGAAGAGCGAACGGAGCACCTCCCCGACCTTCTCGATCTCGTCCTCACCGATGTTGTGCTTGTAGAATTCGACCTTCATCATACCTCGTCCCGTCGAACCGTGGCCGATCCCGATGCCGCGGCCTCCGGGTACGGATCGATATGGACGAGGATGTGCGAGACATCCTCGAATCGCTCCCTGACCCTGCTCGTTACTTCATCGGCGATGCGGTGGGATTCGAGAACGGACAGCGCCGGATCGACCTCGACGTGCGCCTCCATTCGAATCATGTCCGCATAATACCGTCCGGTGATATCGTGGCAGCCCTTGACGCCGGACACGGTCTGTATCTCCGCGCGTATCTCCTCGATCAATTCATGCGGCGGCGAGGTGTCGATGATCTTCCTGATCGCTCCCCCCATTATATCGATGCCGATCTTGACGATGAAGAAAGACACGAGGAGCGCGGCGTACGAATCGAGCACCTGGAGCGCCGGAACGTATACGGCCAGCGAGATGCCGACGAGCGCCACCGCGGACGACCAGGCGTCCGAGCGGTGGTGCCACGCGTTCGCGATCACCGCCTCGCTCCGGAGCCGTTTTCCGATACGCACCGTCGCGTGGTACAGGATCTCCTTCGAAACGATGGAGATCGCGGCGATAAGGATCGTGAAGCTGCGCGGTGCCGTGATATCGCCCCGGTGGATGACGAGGGCGGCCTCGATGCCGATTCGAGCTGCGGCGGCGAGCAGCAGGGCCCCCACCCCCAGCGTTGCGAGCGTCTCGATCTTGCCGTGCCCATACGGATGCTCGGCATCCTCCTCCTTGTGGAAGAAATGGAGCCCGATCAGGATGAGCACGTCGGAAACGAAGTCGGACGCCGAGTGTGCGGCATCGGCGAGGAGCGCCTTGCTACTTCCGAAGATCCCGCCGAATATCTTCATCGCGATCAGGACGACGTTCACGGCCATCCCGGACCAGGTCACCGTTCTGCCCGCCCTCAGTTCGTGCTGCGTATGGTGCTCGTGCGCGCACATGAACCCAGCATAGCTGTTTACCGCGTGCGGAGGCAACCGAGAAGTGGCGTACCCGGACCGCATTGCAGAAATGAATATGCAGAAAGACCGGCGGGCGCCGTGCAACCGCCGGTCGAAGGGCATGTGCCGATCCGGTTCCGGGTAAAATTACCGCGGCGCCGCATCAACGCAGGTAGATGATCTTTCTCGTCTCGTGGAACTTGCCGGCTTTCAGCCGCACGAAGTAGACACCGGAGGTGACGCCGCGCCCGGTGTTGTCCTTGCCGTTCCACAGGACCTCGTACCTTCCCGCTTTCCGGTTCCGCGCCTCGAGTGTCCTGACGAGCTGGCCGGCCGGGTTGAACAGGAGTATCTCGACGCGGCACGGTTCGGCGATTGAGTACCGAATGGTTGTCGTTCCGTTGAACGGGTTGGGATAGTTCTGTTCGAGGCCGTACAGGTAACGCGGCACGTCGGATTCTTCATCGTCGGTATCACCAACCGCCGTGTAATCTTTGAGTGCGAACAGGCTGTCGCTGGTATCATCGCCGGTGAGCAGCCCCGGATCGTACGCAACAATGCGTACGAGGCACGAGTCGGAGACCACCGAGGGGACGATCCATTCATAGATCGAATCGTTCGGCTCTCCATGGGCGATGAGGTCGTACACCCCGCCGTTGTCGTACGAGCAGTATATGCTGACCGAATCCACCGTGCGGTTGTCGGTCGCGATCCATTCGATATTGATCGTATCACTGATGCCGATCCTCTCGCCGCCGTTCGGGTAGACAACCGTTACCGCCGGTACGATGAGGTCGGCGCCCGCCACGCAGGCGGCGTCCTGGTTGGAATAGCCACCACCATAACCGGTCGTGCCGACAACCGAGACCCGGTAGTACCAGCATCCCACGACGGGATGATGGAGGAACGTGTCCTGTGTGGTGGAAGCGGTTCCCAGGAACACTGACGCGCCCGGTACGAAACCGTCGCTCGTGTCCCCGTAGACCGCGTAGTAATCCAGACCGCCGGGGAGCAACAGATTCCACTCGATCCTGATCGTGGTATCGCCCGCCGCGGCGGCGGTCAGGTTCTTCACGTACTCGGGGGCGGCCATGACGGCGCCCGGTCCCCCGAAGGCGCCCAGGTCGGCGGGGGAGCCGTCCGGATCGGTCCCCACGGACTGGTCACCACCGTCGATCCCGCACGAGTGGACGAGGAGATGGTAATCGGGAACCATCGTGTCCGCGTACAGAGGATCGAGGTAGG
>DATKWS010000263.1:0-4955 GCA_035529435.1 Patescibacteria group bacterium | reverse complement strand
CTCGCGGATGAAGCGTTTCTTTACGTCGGCGTCGGAGACGAGGTGGGACGGCAGGAACTTGAGCGCGACGAAGCGGTCGAGATTGAGATCCTTCGCCTTGTAGACGACCCCCATCCCGCCTTCGCCGATCGCTTCGACGATCTTGAAATGCGATACCGTTTGTCCGATCATGGTTATCGTGGCCTGAATCGAGTTTGAAGATACACTTCTTTGAACGCAGTGTACCAGGAAAGGGAGCGACCCGTCAACGGTCCGATCTCCCACCGACCGGTCATCAGGAGCCGTGCATCTCGACGTCCGGCATGTTGGGCGGGCAGCCGCGTGCGAAAAGGTGCAGGACGTGGCGGAAATCATTTATTAGAGTGTTGTTACATTGAATATGGCCTTGATGGAAACGTGAAATTAGCGTACCGTGCGCCTATTGCATCATTGAATCAGAAGAAACGGCAATCTATGCATGGCACGAAGAAGCGCAGCAACTGTCCCAACATCGTGAAGCTCGTCTCGCCGCTTCTCCTCTCGGGAATCGTGCTGCTGGCTCACGCGCCCGCCTCTTCCCAAACCGGAACGTACTTCGCCGACGAGCCGTCATGGCAGTCGTCGCTGGCGAACAGGACGCAGTGCGTCGTTTTCGGCGACGTCGACGGTGACGGCGATCTCGATCTCATCTGCGGCAATCGGTCGGCTTCTCTCATTGACGAGCTTACCATTCTCTATATCAACGAGGGCGGCACCTTCTCGATGGAACCGGCATGGACCGGACCCCCCGAGTACGATACAAGATCCCTTGCCCTGGGCGATGTCGACGGGGACGGCGATCTCGATCTCGTCTGCGGGCATTATCGCGGCGGCAACATGCTGTTTCTCAATGTGGGCGGGGATTCGGTCTTTGCGGGATCTCCCGCGTGGGTCACTTCCGTTGGCGATCAGACATTTGCCGTAGCGCTCGGTGACGTCGATGACGACGGCGATCTCGATCTCGTCTGCGGCAATAGTTCTCAGCAGAACTGCCTGTACCTGAACGAGGGCGGCGATTCGGTGTTCGCGACGACTCCAGCGTGGGTCTCCCCGTCCAGCACCAGCACCTACGGCGTGGCGCTGGGGGATGTGGACGGGGATGACGATCTCGATCTCCTCTGTGACCTCGAGCTGTACCGCAACGACGGCGGACTTTTCGAGGATGCTCCGGCCTGGGTTCCGGAGTCGGGCTATTTCGCGAGGAGCGTCGTCTTCGGGGATATGGACGGGGACGGCGATCTCGATATCGTGTGCGCGCGGGGATATATGATTTCCCTCTTCAGCAACGTCGGTGGAGATTCGGTGTTTGCGGCGAATCCGGCATCATCGATGGAAACGACCGGCGGGATGATGAGTGTCGACCTGGGCGATGTCGACGGGGACGGCGATCTCGATGTCGTGTACGGATTGGGTGAAAGCTCCTATGATCGGGGAAGCGGGCTGTGTCTCAATGATAGCGGAATGCTGCAGCCGATGCCCGCGTGGAGCGTGACGCTGGAGGGTACGAATGCGGTCGCCCTGGCGGATGTGGATGGGGACGGCGATCTCGACCTCGCCTGCGGCAACAACGATGCCCCGAACACCCTCTATCTGAATACCGGCGGCGTGCTGTCCGCCACGCCGGACTGGATCTCCGCTTCGATCGAATTCACGACGAGCGTGGTCCTGGTCGATGTCGATCTGGATGGAGACCTCGATCTCGTCAGCGGGCATCCGTACTGCAACGAGCACGGCCCGGCGCTCTATCGCAACGATTCTGGAACGCTGACGGCGTCCCCCTCCTGGTCGCTGGAGGAGTGCGAGTACACGATGGACATCGCGGTGGGGGATATCGACGGCGACGGGTACCCCGATCTCGTCTGCGGCAACCGCGATGAGTTCCAGAGCAACCTGCGTCTCAACCGGGGCGGCATATTCGAGGAGGCGCCCGTCTGGTACTCCACGACGGCAGTTCTGACGTACGCCGTCGATCTGGGAGACGTGGACGGGGACGGCGATCTCGATCTCGCCTGCGGCAGCAGCAGCCGCACCAACACCCTGTACCTGAACGAGGGCGGGACTTTCACCGGAAGCCCCGTATGGGCCTCCTACGGCAACTACTACACGGTGTCCGTCGCGCTGGCCGACGCGGACGGGGACGGCGATCTGGATCTTCACTGCGGCAACATGTACGACGGGGAGCGGCTCTACATCAACGAGGGGGGCATATTCAACGAGCACGAGTCGTGGGTCTCCGGGCCGTTCACCGTGACGCGGAGCATCGCGGTGGGCGATATCGACGATGACGGCGATTACGACCTCGTCTGCGGCAACGGCGTCCAGCGTCCCATAGGTCAGCATCCGGAGGAGGAGCCGAACACCCTCTACGAAGGCATGCGGAATCCCGCCTACCCGGGAGACCCGGCGGCGCCAGCGAATCATCTCGCCAATAACGGGGCGTTCATCCGGTCCGTGACGGTTTCCGGCTCGGGAGAGAATCTCTACACGGTCGGATTCACCGCGTTCGACGTCGAAGCCGATCCGGTATGGCTCGTAACGGAGTATCAATACTCGGGAGAACCGGTCTGGCGGCCCATGCGTGGCGCGGGATACTCCGGCAAGGTCGGGCCGTTTTCATCCTCGCCCGCGGGAGCGCGGCACGAATTCAACTGGGATGTCTCATTGCTCCCGTTCGATGCGAGACGGCTAACGCTCCGCCTCCGTGTCGTATCTTTTCCAAAACGGGTGGGCGTGATGCAGCACGTCTCCGCGTACCTGAAAGATGTTGGAGTGATCCGGCCGATCAGGCCCGAGCTGTCGACGTCGATCGGGGTTCTGTCATTCCCGGTCCTGACGGTCGGCGATACCGCTTCGGTCGATTTCGATATCATGAATACGGGGAATGCCGAACTGACGATCCACCATGTCGGCCTGCCATCGGTGGAGATGCGATTGGACCGCGCGCTTCCCATCAGCATCTCCCCGGGGGAGAGCGCGATGCTGGGAATCTATCTCGAACCGATAACGGGTACGCCCATCGCCGGTGAATGCGCCGTCTCGTCCAACGATCCGATTACCCCGGTATACGTTGCCGCCATCGTAACGGATGTTCGCGCCCTGCGTGTCTCGTCCCGGCCCCTCACGGCGGTGCCCGAGGTGCCGCTCGGTGAGGCGCTGACCGTTATCGTGACCCCCGCGCCCGGCGTGCGTGTGGAGCAGGGTTACCTGTACCATCGCCCGGCCGGCGGCGGGGCCTTCGCCGACAGCATAGCCCTCGCGCGATCCGCGGACGAGTTCATCGCCGTCATACCGGGCGCCGCGGTCACGGAGGCCGGGCTGGAATACTACGTGCGGGTGGAGAACAGCGGCATATTCGCTGTCGATCCGCCCGGGGCCCCCAATGATTCGCTCTTTTTCCAGGCGGTCGAGCCGCCGACGGCCCTCTCCTCGGCGCCGGTCCCGAACGAGGGCGGCTCCTACGTGGAGGGGCGTGACATACGGGTCCAGATAACGATGCCGGACGGGGCCGTATTCAAGAGCGGCACCCTGTATTACCGGAGAGGGGGGGAAGAGGAGTACGTCGACGCCGGCATTCTCGCCGGGGAGCTGCTTCCCTACGCGGTGATACCGGATACGGCGGCCGGTCCCCGCGGGCTCGAGTACTGGGTCGAGGTGCACACGATGACGAGCCGCTTGACCGATCCCCCGTCCCGGCCGGAAACGTATCCACGAAGCATCCCGGTGATCTCGGTCAATCTCGCCGAGCCGCAGTCTCACCCGGGCGAACAGTATCGGATGCTATCCGTGCCGCTCGGCATGGAGGGGACGATCATGGGCGCCGTGAGCGACGATATCGGCGGCGCGGACAACACCAGGTGGCGGATGTTTGCCTACGACGCCGATCGGTCGGACTACGTCGAGATACCGAACGACGATATCTTCGCCTTCCGCCGAACGGAGGCGTACTGGCTGATAACGAAGGATGGGCATACGATCGACACCGGTCCCGCCCGCGGCGTGTCGGCGCCCACGGACGGGAACTTTCCCGTGCGCCTCGCCCCGGGATGGAATATGGTCGGCGATCCGTTCGCCTTCCCGGTGGCGTGGGATTCGTGCCTCGTCGATACTATCGGCGGGCAGGAGCTTACCATGATTCAGGCGGCCGGCGTCGTGATCGAGCCGCCCGTGCGATGGGACGCATCCGGCGGATACTCCTATGGAGCCGCCGTCCTCGAACCGTTCGACGGGTACTGGGTAAGAAATTTGACGGACGGCGAGATCATACTCGAGGTGCCGCCGCGCGGGGCCGTGTACGGGACGCCGGGATTGCGACAGAACGAGGCCGCCGATGAAGAAACCGGCGGATCATCTCCCTGTCCGTCCCGTCCCGAGCTCGGCGTCGAGGCCGATATCTATTGGGCCCTCTCGATCGCGGCGTCATCGTGCGGCGCATGCGATCGCTCGAATATGGCCGGCATCGTGCGCGGCGCTTCCGCCGGCAGGGATCGTTACGACCGTTCGGAGCCGCCGATGGCTCCCGGGCGGGCGGTTTCGCTCTATTTCGTGCTCCGTGACGGGGGCGGAGCGGCCGGGCGCTATTCCATCGACATGCGGGGCGAATGCACCGGGCGTCGCATCGATCGAACTGACTCGCAAACATCGGAGCATGAGCCCAATGGATATCTATGGACGTTCGATGTCGCGAAGAGCTTCGCCGCCGAAGCGGCGGGCGACGAGACGGTGCTGATCTTCGAGGGAATGGAAACGGTTCCCGATGAGTTTTCGATCTATCTCGTCGATCGAGTCCTGGATCGAATGATCGATCTCAGGGCTGAAACGGAGTATCGGTTCATTCTCGGAACGAATTCGCATCCATCGAGCGAGGAGGATGCGCGGTTTGTTCTGCTCGCGGGCGGTGAAGAATTCATCGAGGGACAGATCCTTCCATCCGTGCCGAC
>DATKWS010000262.1:0-4497 GCA_035529435.1 Patescibacteria group bacterium | reverse complement strand
GGACTGCTCAATATGGTCGAGATGGCCTTCAGGTTGTTCGATCCGTGTTTCAGCTGCGCCACGCACAGCCTGCCCGGCCAGATGCCCCTCGTGGTCGAGATAAAGAACGCCGACGGCGAGACGGTTCGAACACTGTCCCGGTGAACGCCCGCACTACTGGGGATATTCACGTGAAGACGATACTTGTCGGACTGGGAAATACCGTGCTCCGCGATGACGGCGTCGGGATATACACGGTGCGCGCCGTCCGCGAGAAGCTCGGCGGTACCGGTGTCGACATCGTCGAGGCGGAGCTGGCCGGTCTCGAGCTGATGGAGAAGCTGAAGGGGTACGACCGGGCGATCATCGTGGATGCCATCCAGCTCGACGGCGAGGAGCCGGGGACCGTTTTTCGCATCCGTCCCGATGATATCCGCATCACCCCGCGTATCGCCTCGTTTCATGACATCGATCTCGTCACCGCCCTGGAACTGGGGAAGCGTTTGGGATTTCATATGCCGACGGAGGTTGTTATATTTGCGGTGCAGGCGGAGGATGTGTTGACCCTCGAAGAGGGGTGCCTGCCCGCCGTTGCCGGTATTATACCGGAACTGGCGGACGAGATTGCCGGCGAGATCACGGGGAAGCCGCACGCGACGATTTCGAGAGCGCTTCCCATGAGGGGATCCGGGAATGCATGAAGTCTCATTGATGAAGAACCTCCTCGGTGTGGTCGCCGGAGCCGCCGGCCGCGAAGGCGGTGGGCCGGTCCGCACCATTCACCTGAGAATCGGGGAGCTGTCCGGCGTGAATGAGGACGCACTGCGCTTCGCCTTTGACGTGCTGTCCCGGGGAACCATAGCCGAGGGAGGGACGCTGGAATGCGAGATCATTCCCCTCGCGGCGCGATGCAGGGAGTGCGGCGCCGAGTTCCACCCCCGGGATCTCGTATTTCTCTGTCAGTCATGCGGCGACGCGGATATCGAGGTGATGACGGGTCGGGAGATGGAAGTGGATTATATATGCATAGATGATGGGACCGAGCGGGTCGCCGGGCAGTAATCGGAATCGGGAATTGGAAGGAAGCGGTGTCCTGATGCATGAAATACGTATAGGCGAGGATATCCGCGGCAAGAATCGCGAGATCGCCGACGAGAACAGGAATCTACTGAAAAAGCACGACGTCTTTTCCCTCAACCTGATGAGCGCCCCCGGGGCGGGTAAAACGTCCCTGCTCGAGAAGACCCTTCCGCGGCTCATGCAGCGGTACCGCGTCGCGGTCATAGAGGGTGACCTGCAGACGAGCAGGGATGCAGAGCGTGTGCGGGCGCATGGTGCGCTTGTATTGCAGATCGAGACGGGTGACGTGTGTCATCTCGATGCAGCCATGATACATTCGGCACTTCACCAGATCGATCTCGACGCCATAGACATACTCTGTATCGAGAATGTCGGCAATCTCGTCTGCCCCGCTGAATTCGAACTCGGCGTCGACGGGAGGGTCATGCTGCTCAGCATCACCGAGGGAGACGACAAACCGAAGAAGTACCCCTTGATGTTCATCGAATCCCGGCTCCTGATCCTGAACAAGGTGGATCTGCTTCCGCACGTCGATTTCGACATCGGTCGCGCACGCCGGGAAGCGCGCGAGATGAATCCGGCCATCGACATAATCGAGATCTCCTGCAAGACAGGGGAGGGTATCGATGCGTGGATCGACTGGATCGAGAAGTTCTACCGGCAGAGTGGGGGTCGGTAATGTGCCTCGGCATACCGATGAAGATCGTCGAACGTGACGGAAACGATGCGGTGGCCGAGGCGGGCGGCATCAGGAAGAATGTCAGGCTCGATCTGCTCGATGACGTGCGCATCGGCGACTATGTGCTGATCCATACGGGATATGCGATAGAAACGATCGATGAGGGGGAAGCGCTCGAAACACTCGAGCTGATAAAAAAGGTCTACCGGGCCGGTATGACACATGAGGTCGACGATAACGGGGAATAGGCGCCCCGGGAGCGACAAATGGCGGTGCGGCGGCATCGCGGGGATCGGCCGCGGATCGGCGCGGTCGAGAGATCCGTCTGGATGGCATGTCACAGAACAACGTTCTCGATTCGTTTCATGATCCGGCGATCGCCGGGCCGCTGGCGGCCGCGCTCAGGACGTACGCTGTGCCGCGTCCCGTGCGGTTCATGCACGTGTGCGGCACGCACGAGCACGCGATAGCACGGGCGGGGATCCGGGGTGCGCTTCCCGCGGGATTGCGCCTCGTGGCAGGCCCCGGCTGTCCCGTATGCGTATGTCCCGCCGCCGACATCGACCTGGCCATCGAGGCGGCACGGCGCGAGGATGTCATCGTCGCGACCTTCGGCGACATGTTCCGCGTCCCGTCCTCGGAGAGATCCCTCGAGGAGATGAAAGCGGCAGGGTGCGATATACGTATCGTCTATTCACCAATGGATGCCGTACGCATCGCACATGAGCATCCCGAACGCGAGGTCGTTTTCATGGCGGTTGGATTCGAGACGACCGCCGGTCCGATCGCGGCCGCCCTCAGCGGGAATCCGCCCCCCAATTTCTCGATCATGCCGTCTCTCCGGTTGATACCGCCGGCGCTCACATTTCTCCTGGAACGGGACTCGGGCTCTTTGGATGGATTCCTCCTGCCCGGGCACGTGAGTACCGTTCTCGGACGGGATGGGTACCTGTTTCTCGAAAGGAGGTACAACGTACCCGGCGTCATCGCGGGATTCGAACCGATCGATATCATCCGCGCCATTCTCGAACTCCTCTCGCAAGCGACCGCCGGCCCGCCGTACCGGGTCGTGAACCAGTACCGGCGAATCGTGAGTGAGGGGGGAAATGAAAAAGCCCGGCGTGTGATAGACCGTGTGTTCGAGGTGTGCGATGCCACCTGGCGCGGTATCGGCGTTATCCCGTCGTCCGGTTTGGCCCTCAGGGAATCCTGCCGGCACCTCGATGCGCGTATCAAACTCGGCCTCGAAGGCAATCCCGGAGCAATCGATGTTCCGCCCGGATGCATCTGCCACGAAGTCATCCTCGGTGATGCGGAGCCCGAACAGTGCCCTCTCTTCGGTACGCGGTGCATGCCCCGTAACCCGCAGGGCCCCTGCATGGTTTCGAACGAGGGAACGTGCCGTGCCCGCTACCAGTACAGGACGATCAAGCTCCCAGAGGGAAAATAGTATTGACGGTCCTCGCTCGCATCCGGTACGGTAATTCCCGGTTCGAGTTTTGAATATGCACTGCGGGAAGGCGGTATATCAGTATGAGAGCCCGCTCCGGCGGCGTAACAATCCGCCCGCGGATGTGCCTGCGGGCGGATCGGGATACCTCATTCTTTGGAAAGAGAGGAAAGGGCAAATCGCATGAAGATAGTGATCGGTAAACAGCCGCTTAGTATCTCCGGCCGTACAATCCAGAGGCTCGTGATCGTGATCGTCGTGATCATCGTCCTGGCTTCCGGACTGTACTCCGTCGGAGCCGATGAAATCGGCGTCGTGCAGCGCTTCGGAAAGTACGTGCGGCAGACGTCGCCCGGACTCCACATGAAGGTGCCGTTCGGTGTCGAGACGGTGAAGAAGGTGAAGGTCAAGAAGGTCTTCAAGGAGGAGTTCGGCTTCAGGACGGTCAGGGCCGATGTTCGAACCACGTACAGCTCCAAAAAGTACCTCGACGAATCGCTGATACTGAGTGGCGATCTGAACGTGGCCGAAGTCGAATGGATCGTCCAGTACCGCATCAAGGATCCCTACAAGTACCTGTTCAAGATCCAGGACCCGGTCGAAACGCTCAGGCCGATGTCCGAGGCGGTCGTGCGGCGCGTCGTCGGCGACCGGAACGTTACCGACGTGCTGACCGTCGGCCGTATCGAGATCGCCGAGGAGGTCGAGGCCGGGCTCCAGGGATTGCTCGATAAGTTCGAATCGGGGCTCCAGGTGGTTACGGTCAAACTCCAGGACGTCAATCCCCCCGAGGATGTCCGGCAGGCCTTCAACGAGGTCAACCGCGCAAAGCAGGACAAGGAGAAGATGATCAACGAGGCCTGGGAGGATTACAACAAACGGATCCCGCGGGCGCAGGGCGAGGCCGAACAGATGATCGCCGAGGCGGAGGGGTACGCGCTGCGCCGCGTGAACCGCGCGATGGGGGATATCGCACTGTTCAACAAGGTGTACGCGGAATACCGCGATGCGCCGGATGTCACGCGGCGCCGCCTGTACCTCGAAACGATGGGGGAGATCCTTCCGCTGATAAATGAGATCTACATCGTGGACGAAAACCAGAAGGCAATCCTACCGTTCCTCGATCTGGGAGGACGCGGGAAGGAAGGTGGTGGACAATGAGTGGCAAGCCAGTATTGGCCGCAATCGTTTTGATCATCATAGCGCTGATCGTGCTGAGCAACATGTTATTCACCGTCAGCGAGTCCGAACAGGCTATCATCACGCAGTTCGGCAAGCCGATCGGCGGCGCCATCACCGATGCGGGACT
>DATKWS010000261.1:0-11857 GCA_035529435.1 Patescibacteria group bacterium | reverse complement strand
TTCAATGCAATCCACGAGTGTCCGCACTGAGTTAAATTATAACATATATTAATTATCGGCGCCATTTCATACGAGAACCATCAGGTGTTTTGCTCTTGCGTCATAACGGCATAAAATAGTATACTATAAACAGACTCCAGTTCATGATCTTATTGAGACCCCGCGTGCGATGTTATCCCCGATAACGGTGGTGTTATGCGTCACAACATTCATTAACGCTAGGAGGGTACCGATGAAACGGTCCGCCCTGACCGCTCTCGTATTCGCCGCACTCGCGCTCATCGTGTTCGCAACCGGATGTTGGGAGGTGTTCTGCCCCCTCGATGAGGAACCGGTCGCCGTCATCGACCGTCCGCGGCTCCAGGGCCACGGGACGCAGTCGTACGCGACCACCGTGACGTTCGGATGGACCTTCGAGACGGAGTGCAAGCCGCTGTCGGTCCGCTACCTGTGCGACCTCGTAACGGACACGAACGGCGTGTACTCCGATACATTCAACGTCGTCCGCGATCTCAACAGGAATCCTTCGCGCTACGAGGACCGGTGGTCCGAATGGACACGGTACGACGCGCCGGACAATGCCGGCCGCGAGGTCACGATCGAGGGGCTGGAGGTTGGAAAGGTGCAATTCTTCGCCGTCCAGGCGAGAAGTTACTGTGACCATGTCACCACGGAGTTCATTTTGAACAGGAACGTCCGCCGCTTCATCGCAAGCGTGAAGGCGGGACCGTTGCTGACCGTTTGCGAACCATACCTCGGATGCTCCCGTTTCATCGGAACTACCATGTCGCCCGCCAGTTACGATATCCCCCCGGGCGTACCGCTCAATTTCAAGTGGAAGGCCACCGCGGACGATTACGGCGGCGAGATTGTCTGCTACCGGTACGGGTGGGATGTTGCGGATATCTACGATCCGGACGACTGGGAAGTGTTTTGCAGCCCGTACCACATGGCGACCCCCACGAAAATCTTGTATTCCGGCACTCACACGTTATACGTGGAAGCCGTCGATAACGGTAACAAAACGACGCGGGCGGCGATACAGATCAGTATCATACCGTTCGCGATGGATCGCACCCTCCTCTGGGTCGATGACTTCTATGCAATAGATCCGCAATCGCCGCTGTGGGAGACGCCCAGCGAGAGCAACCACGACGCCTTCTGGCTCGATATCTGCTCGCGCGCCGGGGGATTCGATCCGGGGCGCGACGTGTACGACTGCTACTATGGACACGCCATCCAGCCGCCGACGATGCAGGAGATCGGTAAGTATAAAAATATCATCTGGACGTACTCCTCGACCCAGGATGCGTGGCGCAAGGTCATCCAGTTCACGCCGGAGAGCCAGGTCGGTGGAGTTCCCAGTACTTCTCTGAACTACCTGCCGTTCTTTCTCGCCTCGGGCGGGCATCTCTGGACGCTCGGGCGGTCCGAGAAGACCGGCGGGCTGGCCGCCACCTGGAAGCAAAGCACCATGCCGCTCTTCCCGGCGTCATTCAAGTTCGACATGGCCTACGATCCCGAAGATACAAGCGGCGTCAACTGCATGGGGTACCGCGACTACTGCGTCAGCATGATCGACAAGATATGGGGCTCCTTTAAAAACAATCCCGGCGAGGTGCCGCCGAACTACATTCGCAGCCTCGACCGGGACGCGATGCGGTATGCATACAGGGACGACGCCGACTTCATCACGGGGCAGTACCCAGGCCTCCCCGGACAGCTCGACCTGTGGGGGGAGATCACCAAGCCGGGCCGCTTCTTCGATCCCCAGGTCCGTGGATTCATGTACTGCGAGATATACGATCCGCAGTACTACATGGATTTCAATATCACGCAATCGCAGCAGTGCTTCCATCCGATCTTCCGGATGAGATCCCGCTCGACCCTCTCATTCATCAATAATGGGACGATTGCCGTCTGGGTGACGCGGTACGAGGATGTCGTACCGCAGGTCGAATCTGGTGTCGGCGTGGCCGCGCGGAGCTTGCACTTCGGGTTCCCTCTCTGGTTCTTCGATCGCACGGCAGTAGACCAGATCGTGGAGGTTGTATTCGACGAGTGGCAGATACGGGCGGCGCCGTAAGAAAGAGTTCGGTCCGAACCGGAAACGGCCGCGGGCAGTACGTCTCACCGTTCACGATGCGACGGGGGAACCAATGCAGGAGGGGATGATCATGAAACGATCTCTCGTACTCGCCTTCCTCGCTGCCGTACCTTTCGTATATTTCGCCGGATGCCGGCTTCCCATACTTCCGGCATTCGAGGAACCGAGCGTCGTGATCGATGAGCCACCGCCCCAGCACCGCGCACCCGAGATATTCGGCGAAATCATCGAATTCGGCTGGCGGAGCGGCACCGATATCGATCCCCGCTACGTGAGGTATCTTTTCGCGCAGGTGGTCGACACGAACGGCGTGTACAGTCCCGGCTTCGACATCGTGGCGGACCTCAACGAGAATCCATGGCGCTACGAGGAACGGTGGTCCGAATGGATACCGTACAAGGCATCCAATAATGACGGGCGCTCGGTCACTATCGGAGACGACGAGGTGCTCGATTTCGGATATCACTACATCTTCGCCGTTCAGGCGAGGGGAATGGGCACGCCCGTCACCGAAACGTTCGAGAGCGGCAGGAATGCTCGAATTTTCATGCCGGTCATGGTGCAGGGACCGATACTCCTCGTGGGGGAGCAGTACATCGGCGCATTTCGCTTCCTGGGAACCAAGCTCAATCCGCAGACGTGCGAGTTCCCGCCCGGGGTACCATTCAACTTCCGGTGGCGGGGGGATGCTTCGGGCTACGGCGGCACGATCGTCTCTTACCGCTACGGGTGGGACATCCGGGATCTCGGCAATCCGGGCGACTGGGCCGTCCCGCGGGGTCCGGACTACACGTCGGCTCCCGAGCGCACGCTCTCCTCGGGTGTGCACACATTCTACGTTGAGGCGGTCGACAACCTCGGAAAGGCGACACTTGCCCAGATCATGATCGAGGTGGTTCCCTTCTCGATGCATCGAAATCTCCTCTGGGTGGATGACTTCTACGCCTCCACGTTCCAGCCGCCGCTGTACGAGATGCCGAGCGAATCGAGACACGACGAATTCTGGATCGCCAGCTGCTCGCGCGCCGAGGGATTCGTACCCGACCGCGACGTGTACGATGTGTTCTACGACAACGGCAAGCAGCCGCCGGCATTCGAGGAGATCGGAAAATACAAGAACATCATATGGACGTATTCGTCTTCAAACGACGCGTGGAAGGGTGTAATAGAGTACACATCGGAGAGCATGATTGCTTCCACGTATCGTAATGTCAATTCTCTCTCGATTTTCGTTATGCTCGGCGGCCACCTCTGGACGCTGGGCCGTTCCGAGAAGGGATCGGGGCTCGCGGCGGTGTTCAAACCCCCCATGCTGCCCCTGATGCCGGCCTCGATCGCCGAGGAGATCGTGTACGATCCGGCCGATGCGAGCGGCAAGCTGTGCATGCCGTACCGGGACTACTGCGTCACGGTGCTGGACAAGGTGTGGGGAACGTTCAAACCGGTGGTGGATCTGCCCGGCGGCATAATCAGAAATATGGACAGGGACGCGCTGATCTACGCCGTCCGGGACGGCACGGATCCAATCAACGATCAGTACCCCGACCTTCCCCTCCGTCTCGATCTCTGGGATGAGGTCATGAAACCCGGCCGGTTCTTCGATCCGCAGGTGAGGGGATTCATCTACGTCGAAGCGTACGATCCCGAATATTACATGGAATTCACGTTTCACACATCGCAGGGCTGCTTCGCGCCGATGTACCGCATGCGGACGCGCAGCACGCTGTCACCGCTCAGAGACGCGACGATTGCGATCTGGGTGCGCAAATACGATTCCGTCATCCCGGATGTCCAGTCCGGGATCGCGGTGGCCGCGCGCAGCGTGCACTTCGGATTTCCGCTGTGGTTCTTCGACCCGTCCCAGGTCGACAAGATCGTCGGGGTCGTATTCGAGGAGTGGGGAATTCTCGCGGAACCGTAAGCATGCGCGGGCTCGTTCACCCTCGCGGCGTGCATGGATCGCGCCGGTGCGAGGCGGCTACTTCCCGGGGGCGATCCTGAACCAGCCGTTCGGCGAGACGATCTCCCGTTCGAGCCCCCGGTAACCCCGCACATTCCACAGGTAGATCGTCCCCGGCTCGAAGCGCGATCGCAGCGAATCGGGTATGGCCCAGGAAGAATCCGTTATGCGATCCTCCCGGTGCACCGTGTGGAGGCTGGAGGTGAATATCTCCAGCGTGTAATAATCCTTCTCGCTCTTCGATCGCCACGCGAACCGGCCGGGCACGCGCGCGATCTCACCGACCGGCGTCTCGAGCGTGATACCGTATTCGAATGCCGCCCCTCCCCGCAACGGGTCCGGCTCGGGGGATTTCACGGGGCCGTTCATTTCAATCTGTACGAAAATGAGGAGAACCACCGCAGCGGCGGCCGCGATCGGGGCAAGCCACGTGAAACCGGACAATCCCGCCCGCGCGGTTCGCCGGGCGGGGACGACGGCGGGAAGCACCCGCTCCCCGAATGTCCGCTCGAGCTCGCGCGCGGCGCCGTCCCAGTCCGATTCCCGCTCGAGCTCCACGTCGGCGCCGATACCCTGAAAGCGCATCAACCGCCGGTGCTCGAGCCGGCACTCGGGACATTCCGAAAGATGCGCGATGACGTCGCGCGATTCTTCATCATCGAGTAAGCCTGATGCACAATCGGCGATCCTCGATAATTCCGGATGGATCTCTGTATCATGCCCCATCATGATCGAATCCCTCATGCTCGATGAGCGTTTTGAATTTCCTTCTGGCGTTCTGTATCAATGTCCGCGCACCCGTACTATTTTCGCAGCCCAGCATCGCCGTTACCTCGTTCACCGTGAGCCCCTCCCAGTAGTGCAGGATGAAGGCTTCGAGTTCATCGCCGCTCATTGCATCCCGCGCCGCCTCCAGAATTCTCCTCAGATCTTCGCTGCGATCGAGCCACTCGAATATATCCCGGTCGGCCAGGGTCGCCTCGACGCCTCCTTCGACGGCGAGCATCCTGCGCCGCCACTGGGTGCGTTTTTTCGCCAGTTCGCCGAGGCAGTGGTTTCTCGCCACCTGATAGACCCACGTCGAAAAGCGCGAGCGGCCGGAAAAACCGGAGATATTTTTGAATATCTTTATGAATATCTCCTGCGCGAGATCGATCGCCTCTTCCTCGTCATGCGTGTACCTGAAGCACCAGAAGTATATCCGCTTGTGATACCTCCGGAAGAGCTCGGCGCACGCATCTTCGGCCGGCTTCCGCGCGATCCGGGCCAACAGCTCTTCGTCCGTTGCAGCCCCCAGTTGCACTCTCACTCCTTAGACGCCTTTCGATTCAATATCGACATATACTAATTTTTCATTTTCCGGATGGAGACACCGCCGTCGCCGACGAGCACGAAGGATGCCCAGAGGGCCGGCGCGATACCGGCATCATTCCACCCGGCGGCCTCGAGTTGGGTCTCACGTAACGCATCGGCGGCCGTCGCGCCACCCCGGAGGTTCCGGTAGAATGATATCATGAAACGGTGGGCCAGCCGGTCGGGAATATCGATCTGCGACGCGAGCACGCAATCGGCCCCCGCGTACAGAAACGCCTGCGTCATGCCGGTTATCCCCTCGCCGTACGCGAGGACTCCGCCCGCCGATCGGCAGCCGGAAAGCGTAACGAGCGATGCGCGGAGCCGCAGTCCCGCCACCTCGTACCACTGGACGAGACCGTCCTCGGCGGCGCTGGAAACGGTATCGGTCAAGCTCCTCCCGGGATCGAGCACGAGGAAGGAGCGGCGCACATCCGCGTCATCGATATAACAGTGAGAGGCGATGTGCAGTATGACGGCGGCGTCGAGCGGGGCCGCCTTGAATGCGCGCTCGCTCGCCTCCGCACCCGTGAGGGTAAGCGAGCTGTCGAACAACACGGTGATGTTCCGCGCCTCCTCTTCCGCGAAGAGTAACGGTTCCACCGGAATGTTCGTGAACGGGTACACCCGTTTCGATACTCCCCGAGCAGTCGATCCGCTTCCCG
Source organism: Patescibacteria group bacterium (assembly GCA_035529435.1). Lineage (GTDB taxonomy): Bacteria > Krumholzibacteriota > Krumholzibacteriia > Krumholzibacteriales > Krumholzibacteriaceae > DATKWS01. Next base: position 5,772 of record DATKWS010000261.1, on the reverse strand, counting down.
TACTCCCCACGGCGATCACGGAATAGGGGCATCCGGAGTAGCGGTGCGGCCGGCTCCCCTCTCTCTCCCGCACGATGCAGAGCGAACGGAGCGAGGGTGCGAAGAAAATCGCGTGCCGCTCGACCACGTATCGATCGTGATGGCGCAGCATCGCGAAGGGAAGGCGGTTGAGCAGGCCGTCGGGCACGACGACTATCGTCCCAGCGCTGTCGAGCCTGCCGCTGACCGGGCCGAGCAACATATCGAACAGCTCCTCCCCCGCGATCTCCAGTACCTCGTCCGGAAGCGGAGCTTCCCGCACGTAAGCCCGCGGGGCGGCGGCGCCCGGTGATGCCGCCCCATCGGACACCGCGAGAGACTGCCGCAGAAGCCGGAGAAAGAGATCGACCCTCTCCTCGATCACCGCCCGTGGCGGTAGCTCGTGCACCGTGATGGATTCATTGTCGACGGCAAACAGGAAGGAGCGATCGCGCCCGAGAAAATAGACGAGGGCACACTCCGTGTCCCTGAGCGTGCCGGGCAGATCGAACGGTTGCGTGAATTCGGGATATACCATCCTGAAGACATCCCGCTCCCCGAGCGTCTCCATGTCGATGCGAAGCAGTTCATCCTCGAGCCGTGCCATTTCATCGAGCATCCGCCGGCGCTCCCCGTCCTCGAGCGTGCCGTCCTGGAGCCGCGACTGGAGGTAGGTGAGACGCGATACGGGCCCGCGCTCACCATCGAACCATCGGTCATCGCCGATACCGGGCCGTTTGAAGGCCTCGCGCAGGAGCGCCGCGAATATCTGCGCCCGCGACCGCTCGACACAGTAGAATGCCCCTTCCGGATCGCCGCCGCCCGCCGCCGGCCCGGTGAGCAGTGATACCATCCGTTCGTACGGAAGGATCGACTGGCGGAGCGTGTGCATCCGAAGCTCGTTCACGCCGATCCGCCGCCGTATCCGTTCCACGCCGAGGATGGCCCGTTCCTGGAATTCCCTCCCCGCCTGCATTTCCCCGACGGCGAGAAACCGCTCGCCGAGTTCCGACAGGCACCGCCATTCGAGCTCCTCGAGACCGTTGTCCCTCGCGAGCCGATGCGCGTGCTCGAGGTATTCGATCGCCCCATCGTTCGATTCCTCAATCAATCCATAAGAATAGAGCACCCAGGCCCTGATGTGATTCTCACCATGAGGGGAAAGCGACACGCGCGCCTCGTCGAGACACCGGCGCGCCTCGCCGCGCCTGCCGAGTTCGATGTAGAAGGAGGCGAGATTCTTGAGAGCCCAGGCGATCTCCTGCCGCGCGCCGGATTCCCGCGCCGAGTCGAGATGCCGCCGGTAAAATTCCTCGGCGAGGTCCAACCTGCCCGCATCGGAGTAGACCGAGCCCATCCCGCTCACCACCCTGCGTATGAGCGCCTCGTCCGACAGCTCGGTTGCGATGGCGAGGGCTTCCCCGTAATGGGAGAGCGACTCGTCGTAATTTCCGAGGTAGTAGTATGCGGATCCGATACTGAAGCGGGCCGTGCCGATACCGCTCCGATCACCGAGTGCCTCGTAGACGGCGAGCGCCTCGTGCTCGTTCACGAGCGCCTCTCGGTACCGTCCCTGGAGGTCGTAGACCATACCGAGCGAATTGAGGCACCACGCGACACCACTCCTGTCACCGAGCGTGTTGCGCACGTCAATGGTCCGCCGGTAGAATTCCTCCGCCCTGGCGAAATCGCCGAGCCGGTGATAGGCGAGCGCGAGACCGCCGAGGGACCAGCTGAGGCCGTAGAGACTCTTCATCCCCTCGTACCCGTCGAGGCAGCGCGAGTAGTGTTCGATGGCACGCGGATATTCCCCGATGACAATCAGGTTGTATCCGAGCCGCTGCCGGGCGCCGAGCGCGCCCCACTCATTCCCCTGATCTGCATGAATGGTGAGAGACCGCTCGAACAGACCGAGGGCCTCCCCGTGCTCCCCGCGCAGTTCCGCTATCGCGCCCAGGCCGTACAGCACGTACCCGAGCAGCCAATCGGCCCCGCACGAGGATGCGATTGCCCGCGCCTCCTCCAAATGCCCACGCGCCGTATCGAAATGCCTGAGGCGCGTTTCCGCCTGGCCGAGATTATTGAGCAGTGCCGCTGTCCGTTCGCGCGCGCCGAGCGCTCGCATCTCCACGAGGGCGTCCCGGTAGAACGCCGCGGCGCCCTCGATGTCCTGGCGTTTCTCGGCGAGCCGTCCGAGACCGTTGAGACAGTACCCGGTGACATGCCGGTACCCGCCCGCGCGGGCCCTTTGCAACGCGTCACGATACAGGGAATCGGCCGCGCCGAGCCGGTCGAGAAGGTTGCAGGCCTCCCCCTTCAGCGCGATACACTTCGCCTGCAGCCGGCCCGTCGCGGGCCAGTGCGATGCGGCACGCAGGGCCTCCGCGGCCGTCTCGAGTGCCGCTCGACCGTCCCGTCCCCCGATCAGGCACTCGGCGGCCTGCCCGAGGCAGACGAACGAGGAGAGGGAATCCCCCGCGGCACGTGTCACGACGGCCACCTCGTGATACATGGCCGCCGCTTCGCCGAATCTCCGCCCGCCCTGCTCCCGGGCGGCACCGGCGAACAGCGCGAGCACCCCCATCCCGGCACTGTCCGCGCCCGCCGCGATGGACCGTATCGATTGCAACGCGCCGTCGCGATTGCAACCACGCGACATCGCCTCGACGACCCCATCGGCCGCTTCGAGATACCTTGGATTCTTTTTCAGCTCCCGTTCGAAGAAAGCGGCCGCCTTTTCGTTCTCCCCGCTATCGAGGAGACCGCGCCCCCGGTTCATCGTTTCGATTCGTCCCGTGATGGATTGGAAGGAAGCATGGACGGCGACGGATCCCGAGTATGGACCACCGCCAACAGTGACAAGCACTGCGATGCAGAGCGCTGAGATGGTTATCAATATCCTGTTCATGCACACCCGATTGCTGCGATTTATGGTATAAAAATACATACGCCCGGAGCAGTCAAGGTGGTATTCCCCCGCTGCCGGAGTAATCGCCCGCTACGAGTACGGCGCACTTCACGCCTCGTGATGTCAAAACAGTCAAAATTTATACTGTATGCCCGGTACCTCCTTTTGGTATATTGAGAACGAATCCATTGACCCCATCCGGCTCACGCAAGACCGAAAGGAATTGCCCATGCTCGCTCATCGCGCCGTCATGCCCATCCTCGTACTCGGACTCATCTGTGCGCTGTGCCCCGCACTCCGCGCCGGCGGAGTCGAGGTGAAATTCGGCCTCCAGGCGGGTTTAAATCTGGCCAAAGCGACATACGATCCGCCTCCCATGATCGACGAAGGGGGGATCGAGGACAAATTCCGTTCGGTATTCGGCTGTGGGGGGATCGTCTCTCTGACATTCACCGGCTTCGAACCTCTCTCGCTCGAATCGGGATTGCTCCTTCAGATGAAGGGCGGAAAAACCAACGTACCGGTCCACTATGCACCGTCGATCGATCAGTACCCACAGGAGAGCACGTGGGTAATCAACTGGAAGTTGCTCTACCTCACCGTGCCGCTCCGCGCCAGGGTATCATTTAAAAATACGGGATATATTCCATACGTGAAGACGGGACTGGATTTCGACATTTTAATCACCGCAAAATATGCCGACTTCATCATCGGTGCGACCGACTACCCGGGATCGGAACGGGACATCGATAACGGCTCGGCACTCGATGTCGCGCTCGTCGGCGGCGCCGGCGTGGAATTTCCGACCGGCCGCGTGCGCATGTTCATCGAGGCCACCTACTGCCACGGCCTGAGAAACGTCCTGGACCCTGCGGATGCCGAGTTTGTCGTAAAGCTGCACAACCGCGTCATCGGTATCATGGCGGGCGTGCGGTTCTAGGTTCATAGCGGCGGCACGAAACGAAAACGAACGTAACCGTCCCCACCTATCCAGAGAGGAGGTTGTGATGCGATCTCACCCCGTTGTCACGATTGCTTTCACACTCTGCGCCCTCTGCGCGCTCCCTTCCGTATCCCTCGCCGGGGGTGCCGGCGTGGAATTCGGATTCCAGGCGGGTCTCGATCTTGCCAGGACCGCGTACGATCCACCGGCGGAATTATTTCAACCGACAACACTCGACAACGATTTTCGAACCGTCTTCGGCGGCGGCGCCACGATCTCGTTCACCTTCACCGCGCCCGGCTCCCTCTCCCTGGAATCCGGCCTCCTCCTCCACATGAAGGGGGGCAAAACGCGCATGACGGACCAAGAATATGACTGGGTTCAGCAGGAACCGTACGAATTGAAATGGAACATCACGTGGAAGTTTCTCTACCTCTCGGTCCCGATCCTCGCCCGCGTTTCGATCCCCGCGGGACGCCTGAAACCGTACCTGAAAGCGGGAGCGGCAATCGACATCCTGCTTTCGGCCGAATTGAACACAGAGAGCACGAGTCCATACGGAAAAATCACCGCCGAGGAAGATATAAAGGACGATACCACACCCTTCGATATCGGGCTGATCGCGGGAGCCGGCGTGGAATTACCACTCGCCCGCGTGAGCCCCTTCGTCGAGGTGACCTACTGCCACGGATTGATCGATATCATCGATCCCGAAAACACTAAATACAACGTGAAGGGACACAATCGAGTCATTGGCGTCATGACAGGCGTGCGATTCTGACCGCTCGCCCTGACAGGGGTGCGGCCAATCCAACCGGCACATACGATTTTGCGGGAAATGGTTAACCTTAATCCGTCATTCTTGTGTATGTGAATGTTTGGCCGGGCGCCGGGACGGGGGCGCTCCGGCTCAAACAGTCCTCGCGCACCGGATTGGAAGCGTTGTATCCCGAGAGATCACACGCCGTGGCATGCCGGTGCGCTGCGGAACTCGCCGTCGGCCGCCGTCCCTACGCGCCCGGCCGGTCCATCAATAACGACATTAACATTCCACATTGTCCCTCGTATGCCTTCCACATTTCTCGATTTGAATCCATAGACAATTTGCATATGCTCGAGTTGATAAGTGCATGCCCCAAAAATGTGATAGCACGTATATATAATGCACTGAATATTATCTTGCCGCGGAACTCCCGCTGGATTAACTTATAATCGTTTATATTACAATTGGGCCGGTACAGCCGGATCTGTTGCGGGACGGCTTCGTTACACTGAACGAAAGGAGAAGTCATGCGTAACCGCACTATCATAGGAGTGCTGCTTACAGCCCTCATGGTTACCGGTGCCGCCGCGGCCGGCGGCGCGGATAAAGAAAAGGCCGAAGTCATCAAGGTGATAGAAACCAGCATCAAATGGTGTTTTCCGGATAAGAGCCGGGAACGGCTGTATGGTTCGGTCGTGAACGATTCGACATTTTTCATGTTTCAACCCGACTCGAGAACTACTATCGACGGTTTCGAAGCCTTCAGACAGTACGCCGAACGCGTGTTCATGGTCGATGAATGTCAGCCCAAAGGGTCTACCATCAAGGAGCTCAGGGTCATCCTGTCCAGGTCGGGCGACGTTGCCTGGTTTTCCTGCCTGCTTGATGACTGGGGTGAATGGGCGGGCACACCCTGGAACTGGAAAGATACCCGCTGGACGGGAGTTTTGCAAAAGACCGGCGGTAGGTGGGTGATGATGCAGCAGCATTTCTCCTTGGCCGAGGATGCCGTCCGGGCCGAGGTGATGGAAGATATCGGAAAAGACGACTAGGGAGGCCGGGGCTGGACCGTGCCAGCCGGGAGTGTCGAGAGAGAGAGGCGGCAGCCAGCGTGTCCGAGGCTCAATTCGCGTTCGGATC
>DATKWS010000260.1:0-6446 GCA_035529435.1 Patescibacteria group bacterium | reverse complement strand
AGGACGACGACGTCGAACGGCATTCCGGCGTCTCGGGCACGGCGGTACAGTTCCAGGGCCGCCGCACCCTCGACGGCGCATTCCACAGCGTACCCCAGCTCGTGGAGCACATCGGATACGGCCGTCCGGACGATCTCCTTGTCGTCCATGAACAGTACTCTCGCGCGCGGGGAGACCGAACCGGAACCGGTGCGACCCCTGCCCGCCATATCCCCTTCACCATCATTCATGCCGTAAAACACACCTATCCAATGCGCCGATCAGGAGACACCATGTCCCCTTGCACCGCGGGTGCACTCCCTGCAGGTTCAATCATCCTCGCATGAAACTGAACCGGTGTTGTTGAAACTTGTAATGCCCGAGAATATTGACGCCCTAACGTTCCTGTATATCAAAAAGATACACTGATGTCTATATATTTTTCTTTCATATGTCACACAATGCACATATACCTTTGCCAATCGGCCCCTGATAACACATAACGCTTTTTTTGACAATTGGTTGCTTCCTTCGCAGACAAATTGTGCCGATTTTATAAATTTACTACATTTAGTGTTGACAGATTATGGAGGCCACAATATATTGGGCCTTGCTGCCGGATATACATCTCGAGAATATTGAGGGCTGCAGCCTTTGCGGGAGGGGGCGTGACGGGCGGATCACGAACGCAGCATCTGAACGTAGTCTCCCACAGGGTTTATCTACGATCAGAACTGAGCGGGTTCTCCGGGCGAGGGCTGCAGTCCCGATAAAGGGGGCGATGGTTGTGGAGGCCGCTACGATGAAAATCGAGTGTTTCTCCGATCGCCCTACGGCCGGCGCCGGGACAATAAACGATTCATGATCTGTATCGTGTGGCCTGAACATTCGGGCCACTGTTTTTTGCTAAAGGAGATGGGGGATGGAGGTATCTTCGGTCGATTCGAGAGAGATGATTGATCACGGCAATCCCACAATGTTCTCCCGGATTCGCAAGCGGGACGGGCGCACCGTTCCGTTCGATGCGGCCAAGATAACGCACGCCATCCTCAAGGCGGGCAGGGCGACGGGGGAATTCTCCGAGGACACGGCCAAACGCCTCACCATGCGCGTGGTGGGGCTCGCACAGACGATTCTCACCGGTGAGCTGCCCGCGGTCGAGGAGATCCAGGACATGGTCGAGGAGGTGCTCCTCACCTCCCCATTCAAGAAGACGGCGAAGGCGTACATACTCTACCGCGATCAGCATGCGCGGATCAGGGATATGATCAAGAAGGCCGATCTCGATCTCATCGACCGCTATCTCGAGCGCCTCGACTGGAAGGTCAAGGAGAACAGCAATATGGCCTACTCCCTCCAGGGGCTCAACAACTACATCTCCAGCGAAATCAGCAAGACTTACTGGCTCAACAAGATCTATACCCCCGAGGTGCGCGAGGCCCATCTCTCCGGCGCCCTGCACCTGCACGACCTCGGCCTCCTGTCGGTCTACTGCGTCGGATGGGATCTGCACGATCTCCTCCGCTCCGGATTCAGGGGGGCGGTCGGCAAGGCGGAGAGCAAGCCGGCGAAACACTTCCGCACGGCTCTCGGTCAGATCGTCAACTTCTTCTACACGCTCCAGGGCGAGGCCGCGGGGGCGCAGGCCTTCAGCAACTTCGACACGCTGCTCGCGCCGTTCATCAGGTGCGACGGGCTCGGGTACCGCGAGGTCAAGCAGAGCCTCCAGGAGTTCGTTTTCAACGTGAATGTCCCGACGCGCGTGGGATTCCAGACGCCCTTCACCAACCTGACGCTCGACCTGCAGCCGCCGTCCACGCTCGCCAACGAGCCGGCCGTCGTGGGCGGCGAGCCCCGCAACGAGACGTACGCAGAATTCCAGGAGGAGATGGACGTATTCAACCAGGCGTTTCTCGAGGTCCTCTCCGAGGGGGACGCGAAGGGCCGCGTGTTCACCTTCCCCATACCCACGTACAATATCTCGAGCGACTTCAACTGGGACAATCCGTCCCTCGAGAGGCTCTGGGAGGTGACGGCGAAATACGGTATCCCCTACTTCGCGAACTTCGTCAATTCGGATCTCTCCCCGGACGATGCGCGATCGATGTGCTGCCGTCTGCGCCTCGACCTCCGCTCGCTGGAGAAACGGGGCGGCGGGCTGTTCGGCGCCAATCCGCTCACCGGCTCGATCGGCGTCGTCACGCTCAACATGCCGCGCCTCGGGTATATCGCGCAGGGCGAGGAGGATTTCTTCACGCACCTCGACCATCTCATGGAGGTCGCGCGGACGAGCCTCGAGACAAAACGGAAGGTGCTCGAGCAGTTCACCGAGAACGACCTCTATCCGTACACGAAGTACTACCTCAGAAACGTCAAGATGCGGCACGACTGTTACTGGCACAACCATTTCTCGACGATCGGGCTCGTCGGCATGAACGAGGCGTGTCTCAACTTCCTCGGAAAGGATATCGGCACGAGCGAGGGGATCGCCTTCGCGTCATCGGTCCTCGATCACATGCGCGAGCGGCTGCTCCGGTTCCAGGAGGAAACGGGGAACCTCTACAACCTCGAGGCGACCCCCGCCGAGGGGACCGCCTACCGGCTCGCCAGGCTCGACAAGAAACACTACCCGGACATTCGCTGCATCTGCGACACCGCGGCCGGCGCGGAGCCGATCTACACCAACTCGACGCAGCTCCCGGTGAATTACACCGACGATATCTTCACCGTGCTCGAGCTCCAGGACACGCTGCAGACGAAATATACGGGCGGCACGGTCCTCCACGTTTTTCTCGGTGAGGCGGCTCCCGATCCGGGTGCACTCAAGAGATTCGTCAGAAAGGTCTGCACCAAATACAAGCTGCCGTACTTCACGATCTCGCCCACCTTCTCGATCTGCCCGACGCACGGATACCTGACGGGGGAAAAGCGCGCCTGCCCCGAATGCGGCAGCGAGACCGAGATATACTCGCGGATCGTGGGGTACCTGCGCCCCGTCAACCAGTGGAACGAGGGAAAGCAGGCCGAATTCGCTATACGCTCGGTGTATGACATAGGAGGATAGGGTTTGCGAATCGGGGGATTCCAGTCATTCAGCCTCAGCGATTATCCGGGCATGACGGCGGCGATCGTCTTCACGCAGGGGTGCAACTTCAGGTGCCCCTTCTGCCACAACGGCGCGCTGATCCCGGCGTGCGGCGAGGGGAGCGCATCCATCCCCGAAATGACGGTCCTCCGGCATCTGCACGAGCGCCGCGGACTGCTCGACGGGGTCGTCGTCACGGGCGGCGAGCCTACGTTGCAGCCGGACCTCCCGCGGTTCCTCCGCCGGATACGGGAGATGGGATACGCGGTGAAGCTCGACACGAACGGGAGCCGGCCGGGGGTGTTGCGCCGCCTGCTCGCGGAGAATCTCGTCGATTACATTGCCATGGATATCAAGGCCCCGATGGCGTGCTACGATCGATTGACCGGCGTGGCCGCGCCCGTTCGGGCCATCAGGGGAAGCATCAGGTTGATCGCCCGGAGCGGCATTTCACATGAATTCCGGACCACCGTGGTGAAACCGTTGCTCTCCGAGAGCGATATCCTCGCGATCGCAGAAATGGTCCCGTCCGGATCGCCGCACACACTCCAGGATTTCAACCCGGAACATGCATACGATCCCGCACTCCGCACGTTCGTGCCCACTCCGGACCGCGAAGATTCACTGGACAGCAAAACCGCCTGAGCGCGCCGCGCTCGGATCGCCGCAACAGGAACGCAGCGGCATACGGCGGGAATCGATCATCGATCGAATGTTTCCGTCTCAATCGATGAGCGAGGAATCCGCATACTCTATCTTTGCGGCGGTCTTGAGGCGTTCGAGATAGTCATTGACCGCCTGCTGCTTCGTCTCGTTCCCGAAGTCGGTCTTGACGCGCTCGGCCACCTCCGCAAAGGGAACGACGCGCCCCTGCTTACGGTCGGTCGCCTTGATGATGTGATACCCGAACTGTGTTTCCACGAGATCGCTTACCTCGCCGACATCGAGCGCGAAGGCGACATCCTCGAACTCCTTGACCATCATTCCGCGCGAGAAGAAGTCGAGATCGCCGCCGCGCGATTTGCTCGGACAATCGGAATGCTCGACGGCGAGCTGCGCGAAATTGGCCCCGCCCCTGACCTTCTCGAGGAGCTCCTGCGCGCCGGCCTTCTTCTCCGCGCGCACCTTATCGTCGTCGCCCGGATTGAACTTGAGCAGGATGTGGCTCGCACGAACCTTTTCCGGTTCGGTGTACCAATCGATGTGCTCGTTGTAGTACGCCATCAGTTCCTGTTCGCCCGGCGGCGGCAGAAAGGCGGTCTGCTTCTCGATGAGCTGCTCGATGGCGAGTCCGGTGGCGACCTCCCGGCGCACGTCATCCTCCGTCATGTTCATCCGCGCGATCCGGGCGTTGAATACCTCCTCCGAGCCGAAATCCTCCTTGATCTGGCGGAGCCGCTCCTCCACCTTCTCGTCCGGGATCTCGATACCCTGCTTTTGCACTTCCTGATTGAGAAGCATCCGGCTCAACACATTCCCCGCCGCTTCACTTCTCAGCGCACGCCGGGTCGATTCCAACTGGTCCGGGCTCAGTCCACGGGACCGCATCTGCATGAGGCGGGATACCTCCATCGCCACGTCCTCGTCCGCTATCGTTTCGTCGTTCACCGTCATCACGACTCTATTGGAATCGGTCTGCGGGACCGGTTCGCTTTCGGCCTTTTCCTGATCCTTCGAGCATCCCGTGACGCACATCGCACAACCGAGCGCGATGATCGTTGCCAGGATATATCTCAGCATCTTGGTACTCCCTCCAGGGAAATGATAATAATAATCCGCCGGGGTCCTGTAGCGCGGTCGATTCGATCCGCAATACCGCCCCGGAACGGCACCCGTAATCCATGATCCAAAGCTCCATAAAGGTAACATCACGGAGCCGGTCTGTCCAGCAGTTCCCGCCGCGATGCCCGCCTCGATGACGCCGGGAGCGGGCGGCCGGTTGTGCTTGTCCGCCCGGCCGGTGTATGGTTCAATATCGTGGCGGCAGACGGGCCGGTACGAGGAGGGGCATGGACTTCCAGACGCTGATCGAACGAAATCCGCTGATCGTCACCGAGGGGTCGGTGATCGAGAGGATCAAGCGCGAGACGCGGTACCACCTGGACGGCGACATCGCGAACGCGGGGATGATATACGATGCGGAGGGGAGCGCGCTGCTCTCCTCGATCTACCGGGAGTACATAGATGCGGCGAAGCGGCACGGCCTACCGATACTGATCCTCACTCCGACCTGGCGCGCGAGCCGTGACCGCCTCGAGCGCGCCGGCCTTGCCGGCACCGGCGTGAATCGTGACTGTTCCGCGTTTCTCTCGCGGATACGGGATGATTATGGGGAGTACGGAGAGAAGATCCTGATCGGCGGGCTGATGGGGGGCCGGGGGGACGCGTACGATCCCGAAGGGGCGCCGGATGCGGAATCGGCGCGGGCCTACCATTCATTCCAGGTGGAAGAATTGGCCGGGGCGGGTGTCGACCTTCTCGTCGCCTCCACCCTCCCTTCCATCCGTGAGGCGGCGGGGATGGCCGCTGCGATGGTCGGTGGCGGGCTTCCGTACATTCTCAGCTTCATCATCCGCGCGAACGGGAACCTGATGGACGGAACGCCCCTGCGCGAGGCGATCGCGACGATCGATGCGGCCGCCCGGCCGGCGCCGTCATGCTACATGCTGAACTGCGTGCACCCCGACAATGTACGGGACGCGCTCGCCGCGGGATCGCACACCGCCGCGCCGCTCGGGGGCCGGTTGATCGGCCTCCAGGGGAATGCATCGCGTAGGAGCCCCGAGGAGCTCGATGGCCGGGCCGGGCTCGACGCCGATCCGCCGGAACGCTGGGCGCGGGCGATGCTGCGTCTCCACACCGATTTCGGGATGTCGATTCTCGGGGGATGCTGCGGAACGGACACCCGCCACATCGAGCGCCTGGCCGGGATGTACGCGGAGCTGCGGGACGGCGGTCCCGGCGATGAAGCCGCAGAGCCGGTCGAGCTTCCGATCGACGGCACCCTCGACCTGCACACCTTTCGTGCGAACGAGGTGAAGGATCTCGTTCCCGAGTACCTCACCGCCTGCCGCGAGCGGGGAATTCTCGATGTGCGCATAATCCACGGCAAGGGGACGGGCGCCCTGCGTGAGACGGTGCACGCGATCCTGCGGCGCCTGCCGTACGTGGAGCGCTTCCGTCTCGCGGGTGAAGACGGCGGTGGGTGGGGCGCGACGATCGTGACGCTAAATCCCGAGTAGAGTTATTCCTTTATGCCGTGATGTGAATTCGAACCGCCGCGGGGACCGGATATGCCGTCCACGGCCCGGCAATAGATTGGCGGCGTCAATCAGGCCGCGCAGGCCGGCACCGTGCGTTGAATAGCCGATGCGACTATTCA
>DATKWS010000259.1:0-20068 GCA_035529435.1 Patescibacteria group bacterium | reverse complement strand
AGCATGAGGAGCGTGGCGATCATCAAGATCATCCGCGGCCCCGGCGCCTTCCAGTGGTGGGCGTGCGGCATCGGTTGAACCTCCTCTCACCCGAGACGCGCTACGGCCGGGGCGGCGTTTGCATTCCCCGCCACGCCCGTCACCGCGCGTTGACATCACCCGCTCACGGCCGGTGAACATGACAGAGCCTCCCGCATGAGGGGAGGCTCTGCCATGCCGAGTCGAAATCCATCGCGGAAGTATATATGCTACTCCCAGCGTTCCTTTTCCTTGAGCGCTTCGTCGCGCTTCTTGAGTTTTTCCTGCCGCTCGATCTGCTGGCTGGCCGGGGTCGTCCAGGTGGGATCGTTATACGTGACCACCTTCTGGAATTTCGCGATCGCCTCGTCGAACTGCCTGAGCTTGGAGAGCGCCTCGCCCCACTGATAGTAGAGAAAGGCCTCCTGGCCCGCATTCAGCGCGAGTCCCTTCTGCGCTATCCCGCTCGCCTTTTGGTACTGACCGTCCTCGTTGTAGATCTTCGCGAGAATGGCGAAGATGAAGGGATCGTCGCCCTTGAGCTCGATCGCCTTCTCGAGCACCGCAGGTGCCTCCGCCTTCCGATCCGACTGCGAGAGCGCGAATCCGAGACGCTGGTAATAGGCGGCCATATCGGGGTACTGCTTGACAAGATCCTCGTATATCGGGATCGCCTCGGTGTACTCCTTGTTGTTGAAGTACTCGCTCCCCAGCTGTGTCTTGAATCGGGGATTGTCCGGCGTCGCCGAGATCGCCTTGGAGAGATACTCTATCTTTTTGGCCCGGTCCCCCTTGTCCCCGTACAGGGAGGCGAGGGATCCCAGGGTCGTCGCATCATCGGGCTTGATGAGAACCGCCCTCTCGTAGAAGGCGATGGCGCTGTCCGTGTTGTTACGCTTCTGGAAGACGAAGCCGAGATTGATGTTGCCGTTGTAATCCTGCGGGTTTTTCGCGATGATCATCCGGTAGTACCGTTCCGCCTCATCCCAGTTCTCGAGGAAGAGGTTATTCCGCCCGAGATACCCGATCAATCCCTCGTTGCCCGGCGAAAGCTCCAGCGCCTTCTCGAGCGCCGGAATCGCCGCCTCGTACTCCTGCATCGAGGTCAGCGCCCTGCCCATATCAGACCATGCTTCGAGATATGCCGGCTTGAGATCGGTCGCCCGCCTCAGATGGTCGACCGCCTCGGCGTAATCACCGGAAGCGAGAAACTGCTGGGCCGACTGATACTCGATCTCGGCGGGGCCCATCTCCCTTTTGAATCCCTGCTCATCGGTGATCTCCCTCGATTCATCGCCGCCGTACGTTTCGACACTTCCGCCCCCACTTGCCGCACAGCCAAGGTGAGTCAGAAAGACAAGCCCTACACAAAGCACCGTTAACCGTCTCACGTCACCATCCTTTCTCCTTACCGCACCAATAAGCGATTCATGAAAAACCTTTATATTTCATCCACTTTAAATTATGCAACACCCGAATACGTGTCAAGCGCAGAGTACATTCTTATCGTTCCGGTTTCCACCCTCCCGTTCCGGCGGGGGTATTGAGCGTCTTTTGGAGCCGAACGATGTTCTCCCGGGCTTTTCGGGCGAGAAACCCAGCCGGTTCGAGCGCGACGACTCGCTCCCACTCTATGAGGGCTTCACGGTGCATCATGCTTTCCCAGAAGAAGATTGCCAGATAAAAATGGGATTGCGGATCGTCCGGATCGATCTCCAGCGCGCGGGAAAGATACTCCCAAGCCGTCGTGTAATCCTTGAAGAGAAACCGGATGAATGCAGCATGCGCGTAGGCGAGGAGATCGTCGGGATCGGCCTTGATCGCCTTCTCGAACATCTCCAGGGCCTGCGCCGATTTTCCTTGCTCGTCGTAGAGCACACCGATGTTCACATACGATTTCACATAATCGTCGGATGCTTCGGCGGCCCGAAGGTAGTAATGGATCGCCGAATCGGGGGAATTGGATTCGTGAAACGCGACACCGAGCTGGAAGAGGACCTCGGGATCCTCCACTCCCTGCTCGAGGAGATACCTGAGGTAGGCGATGCGGGGTGCCGGCGCCAGGCCCTCGAGTTGTGCGCGCAACGGAACCGCCCCGCTCGTATCGGGGATCTGGGTCCATGCCGCGCCCGGAAGGATTGCGATCGCACAGATCACGCATGCAAGCGCACTGGTACGCATGACACGCCTCGCTACCGTTTTCCCGGCTTCCTGCGTGACCAGGGTTCCGAGACGTTGAGACCGACACCGATGCGCATCACCCGCTCATCGATGCCGTTGTTATCGATCGATCCGATCTGTCCGAGCTCCAGTGAGATATCGACGCTTCCCGGCCCGCCGGGAACCTGCAGGCCGGTCCCGAGGGTCACGAAACGCGCGGTCACCCCTTCGCCCGCTGGAAACTCGAGGTGCCACCGGTTCTCGTAATATCCGAACCGGAGCGGAATACGTGAGAAGAAACCGCCGGCGGCGCTCCGGCGCCGTTCGAGTCCGAACGCGATCAGCCGTTCGTCCTGGAGCGATCCCTCGAGCTGGCTGAACCCGGCCGGTTCCGGAGCCTCCCGAGCCCAGTAGTTCGACGTGATCCACCATCGGTCGGTGATGCCCAACGCGACACCGGCCCCGAACGCGGGTGGAAGCTCGAAATCGTACGATACGCTCGAGTCGAATTCCTCCCGGCTGTAGGTGATATCTTGATTCACGGTGTAGCTGACGCGATCGTCGAATACGGCACCGATACGAATGCGTGGATGCACGGCGATGAGAACGGATGCGCTCCACGATGTACCGGAGAAGCTCCGGTCCCGCCGGGACAGCACAGATCCGAAATACTCCTCCTCGGGAAAGTAGACCGCCAACTCATCGTTGATCGAGCCACGCTCTATCTGCAACTCGCCGGCCACGCGGATGCGATCGGTCACACGCCACGAGAGTGAAAGGGGTGCGGTGAAAAGAGTGCTCCTCAGTTTGTAGATATCCAGCGGATTCGATACGCCCGCCACATCGCGCTCGTACGAAAAATCCCCCCACCCCTGGAACCTCGTCCGGTACCCGAGGCCGAACACGAGCCCATCCCTGAGCGGAATGGCAATCATGATCGACGGGAGCTGGAACCGGTTCTGGCTGGCCGACTTCTCCTCCGTTCTGATGCGGCTGAGGTTCGTCACCTCGAACAGGGAAAAGGTAACCTCGCTGAGCTCCGCCAGGCTGGCCGTGTTCGATGTGAGGGCACCGTTCGAGTCGGGGAGGGCAATGGTGGAGAAAGCGAGGGCCTGCTGGCGCGCACTGCCGCGGAACCGGTGCTCGCCGATGAAGTTCAAGCCAAAGATGGACTGGGCATCGGCCGCACCACCCGCAAGGCAGAGAATGATCACATGAATGACCACCGTGCGGATTGTTTGTCCTCTCATGGTCCTCCGATGAAATCAGCGGGCAACGAGTAAATCACCACGATGTACGGCTTTGAGATGGTATCGTTGTTTTCCTCGTGAAAGGATGCCCGCTGTATGCGCACCGTCTCGAGGTCCGACTGGAGCACGAGCCCGGTATTGACCCTTCCTCCCTGCGTCACATCCGCCGTGAATCCGCGCAGCGGCAGCTTCAGAACCTGCGTCAGTGCCGCGTCGAAGCTTCCATTATCGACCTCGGTGCCCCCGAGAAACAGGGGATTCGCGGGATTGCTCGATCCGGGCGTATAGAGATAGTAATAGAAGTCTGACGGCAGCAACAGGATGCGGTCATCGCCGGGGGTGACGCCGAGGCCCACCTCCCCCTTCACGGTGAGGACGAGATACGAGTTGTGTATCATGGCGCGTTCATCGAGATCATCGAGACTGAAGGTGAAATGAATCCTCGTCGCCACGCCGCCGACGCAATCCAACCCCTCGCTCTCGAATGATGCAATCGAATAATCCCCGGCGACGGGAAATGTGTCCGCCGTGCCGTCCGCGAAATCGACCCGAAATACAACCGGCTCGGATTCGTACTCGCGCGCCTGCATCTCGATAAACCCTTTTGGGTCGCGTTCTTCGTTCCAGATGACGGCGAGGTTCAGCCGCTCCCCGCCCCCCTGGAGCCACCGGCGCACGAGAGAGGTGTCGATACTGAAATCCTGGTCCTCCAGGCCGAGAATCCTCGCCGTCCCACCGGTCGAATCGGGGATGGCGAGCGGATCGTAGGGCGGCACGGCCGAGATGGTATCGTCATCCTCGAATCCCTGCAACAGCTCGTGGCAGGTCACCGAGAGCGTGGTGTCGGCGACCCGCACGGGGAACGAGAGAATAGCGCGAGAAACCTGCGTGCCGGCATGCGCGGAACCCGCGGAGATATCGATCGAGAGGAGGATCGCCTCGAAGACGATCCCCTGTATCTCGCCGATCCGCAGAAGGCTGCTGCTCCCGATACCGTACGGCACCGAGATCGTCGAGGCGCTCACCTCGAAGGTGTCGACACGCGTATCGCCGACCTTGACGCCGTACGCGAGCGAGTCGATAAACTGCCGTGTCACGGGTCCCTCCGGCTCGGAACTGCAGCACGCGAAGACCACCGCAATGCATATCGTGAGCAGAAGTACTACTTTACCATTCATGCGACAATTCCTCGTTCCAGGGCGAGACGCGGAGCGCAGAAGAATTACCACACATCCTCTCACCCCGTCAAGGTGAATAGGCCCGTGTACCCGGCCGGTCACGGACAATCCGCACACTCCCCCCGCACAGTCCGCATGGAATCCCCCTCCCCACCCCGCCGTGCCCCCGGCGTGCCGGTTCCACCGGAGAGCGCCGTACCTACCTTTTACGCAGAAGCGAGACCACCGTTCCGGTGAAAAGTTCCCCGAGCAGCGGAATCCGGGTGAGCGGGTGGAGAAAGGAAAATTTGGGAGGTATTCGCTCCTCGACGGCCGCCTCGACATCCGGCGAGTTTGCGACGATCCGCCGGTATCCCCGCACCGTGATCCTGTTCAGCTCGGCGTGGTAGGCATCGATGAGCATCCTCGCCTCGGCGCCGGGATCCCGCGCTCCTCTCCGTTCCAGAACCGCCGCGAGAACCTCCCTGAGGAGCCGTTCGGGAAAGAGGAGATGACACCAGGGAGTCCGGATATAATCGTAGAGATGCGATCCCAGAGGTGAGCCCCAGGGCGTGAAGAAGAGGTAGATCACGCCGCCGCGGCGCACGACCCGGGCGATTTCGGCCAGGGCGGCCGCCGGATCGTGGAAATGCTCCATCGCATCGTTGGCGACGACAAGATCGAACATTTCATCGGGAAATGGCAGTGCGCCCGCGTCGCCGACGAGGAATGGAATGGCCGCTCCGCGCGACCGCGCGAAGTTGGCCGATTGCGCGACATGCTCCGGTGCGATGTCGACACCCACCGCCCGCGCCCCCGCCTCGGCGTAGGCGAGGGTCTTGCCGCCCAGACCGCACCCGATGTCAAGAACGGCCCTACCCCCCAGGGGGCCGAAATGGTCGGCATATTCGGCGAGGAGCGCCCTGCCGCTCTCGTACTCCCAGCACGAATATGCCTCGCCCGACTCCCTCCCCCCGACACGCACCCGGGGAAACAGCCGATCGAGCCAGGCAATGCAGCGTGCGAGCGCTCGCAGCAGGCTAATCCTCCCTTCGTCCCGCCGTGCATACATCACTGCAGTATGACCGTGGGGACATGCCGAGGGATCGACGAGGGTCACAGCGTCAGCCGGTACGTACCGACGGCGCTGAATTCCACGAATCCGAGCCCGGCGTACATGGCGCGCGTCGCGTGGTTCTGATCGTGTACGCCCCCGCCGGCCTCGGAAAATCCGTTATCGTGAAAGTACCGCAGCGCACCGAAGAGAAGCGAACGGGCATACCCCTTGCGGCGTGCATCGGAGCGCACCGCGATCATGTCGAGAACACCCATCCGCGCGCCCTCGGCCCCCGGCATCATGCAGGTGATGTACCCTGCGACCCGGCCGCTCTCATCACGGACCACCAGTATCTTGTCCGCCCGCCCGCCGAAACTGCCGAGAAAACGCATCCGGTGGAACCGTTTGACCACGTCCGGTGAGAATAGCTCCTCGCGATGGAAACGGTCGAGCGTGTAGGAGGATTGCGCGATTCCAACGATATCCTCGACGTCCTCCCGCACCGGATCCTCGACCGCCCGGGGCGGATCGGATCGATCGGTGCCGCCGCGGACGAACACCAACTGTTCTATATTCGTGAACCCTGCATTCTCGATGCACCCATGCACGCTCTCGATGGCGCGGCGCGCCCCGACCGTGCACGGTGGAACGCCCCCGTCGGGGCCCGTCGCACCGGCGATGCGGAACGTGACGTACCTGATACCGTGCCCTGCCGCCCGGTCCCTCCAGTGGGCGAGAAGCGACACACAGTCCTTCCCGCCGAGAAAGTGGATTCTCGCGCAGGGCAATCCGAGTACCTCGGTGTCCCAGGGGAGCCGCTCCCACACGAGCGCCGCGGAGAATCCGTCCCCGCCCGGCAGGCCGATCGCCTCGAATGCACCTTCCACAAGACCGTTCCGCACCGTACGAACGGTGAATCCGGCGCCGGCGGGGTCCCCCGGAGGATACCCGCCGATGGCGGGGAACACGGTGACATCGGCAAAGCGCTCGCACAGCGCCTCGATACCCTCGGGTGACTCGCCGTGTATGACGACGAAAGACCCCATTCGCTACCTGCCGTTTGCATCACCGGGGCACCCGGGGAGCATCCGTCCCCCGTTTCCCCTCTTCATCAGCCGAATCACTCGGCGCTGTCCGCCGCGCCCCGCTTCGCATCGAAGTAGAGGTACAGACAGAGCCCGAGGAACAGGATTACGCTCAGCACCTCACCGATCGGTTGTTCGGCGAGCCCCACGTTCAGCACCTCGTCCCAGCCGACAAGAGCGATCAGGGCGCTCACGACACCCATCAGGGCGCCCCCGGCGACGAATCCGGAGGCGATGAGGATTCCGCGCGACTTCCGCTTTTCGTTCACCTCGGTGTTCGCGCTCCTCGTGGAGACGACATGGGCGAGGATGCCGCCGACCAGGATCGGCATGTTGAGTTGGATCGGCAGGTACATGCCGAGCGCGAAGGCGAGGGGTGATATCTTGAGGAGTTCGAGAATGAGCGCCATGAAGATCCCCGCGAAGTACAGAAACCATGGGGCGTCGGTACGCGTCATGAGCGTCTTGATGACGGCGGCCATGGCGTTCGCTTGCGGGGCGGCGAGCGATCCCGGCCCCGAAAAACCGTACACCGTGTTGAGCAGCAGGATCACGCCGGTGATGCAGGCCGCCGATACGATGATCCCGAGGAACTTGAACCGCTCCTGATTGTAGGGAGTGGATCCGAGCCAGTATCCGACCTTGAGATCGCTGATAAACGCACCGGCGGTTGAGAGGGCCGTGCAGACGACGCCGCCGATGATCAGCGCCGATACCATACCGGACGGGCCCGAGAGCCCCGCCTTGACCAGAATGACGCTCGAGAGGATCAGCGTCATGAGGGTCATCCCGGACACGGGATTCACGCCGACGATGGCGATCGCCCGTGCCGCGACCGTCGTGAAGAGGAAACTGATCACTCCCACGATCACCACGCCGAGCACGGCGTACTGCCATGAATCGACCACGCCGAATCCGAAGAATAGAAACACGGCGAGCAGCGACAGGACGAGTCCACCGATCACGGTCGACATCCTGAGATCGCGATCGGTGCGCTCCACGGAGGTGGTGGCGGACCCGGAAAAGATCTCCTTGAATCCGAGGGTGAATGCCGAGATGATGATCTTGGAATTCTTGATGATGCCGATGATGCCCGCCGCCGCGATCCCCCCGATGCCGATGTGCCTGACATAGTTGGTGAAGATCTGTTCGGCCGTCATCTGTGAGATGGGCAGGTCGGCGCCGCCGATCGGCACCCCGATGTGCTGGCCGAAATACCAGATCGCCGGTATCAGGACGAGCCACGAGACAAAACTTCCCGCGGCGATGATCGATGCGTACTTGAACCCGATGATGTAACCGAGCCCCATCACCGCGGCCCCCGCGTTGATCTTGACGACGAGTTTCGCCTTGTCGGCGACGGTCGCGAGTACCGGAACGACCCGCGTCGAAATCACCTCTCGCCAGATGCCGAAGGTGGCCACACAGAAGTCGTAAATGCCGCCGATCAGGGCCGCCTTGAGCAGAACCCTCGCCTGCTCCCCGCCGCTCTCACCGGTGACGAGGACCTCCGTGATCGCCGTCCCCTCGGGGAACGGCAGGAAGCCGTGCTGGTCCCGCACGAAATAGCGCCGCAGCGGGATGATGAAGAGGATTCCGAGAAATCCGCCGAGGAGCGATGCGAGGAACGTCTGGTAGAAGCGCAGCTCGAGATCGAGTATGAAGATCGCGGGCAGCGTGAATATCATACCGGCGACCACCACACCGGAGGCGGAACCGATTGACTGGATGATCACATTCTCCGATATCGTGCTCCGCCTCTTGAAGGCGCCGCCCAGCCCGATCGCGAGAATGGCGATCGGAATGGCCGCCTCGAAGACCTGTCCGATCTTGAGCCCGAGGTACGCGGCGGCTGCGGTGAAAAGTGCCGCCATGACGAGACCGATGCCGACCGAACGTACCGTTGTTTCGGGTACGACCGTACCCGCCGGCACGTACGGCGTGTACCGCTCGCCCGGTTCCAGGGGGCGGTACGCGTTTTCGGAAAGCTTGTCCTGTCCTGTCTTCCCCTCCATGACACCTCCTTGCATTGGAGCGGATCTCTTATATCCACACGTCGCTTACCCGGAGAAGATGTACACGAGAATTCGCGCGCTTGTCAATTTATTCCTCGTACGATCGACGGCGCCGTCACCGCGCGAATTCCGCTTTGATGGATCGGATCATGCCGATCTGCGCCGCCTCCTTGAAGTGCCTTCCGTCCTTCACCAGTGCGTCGATAAACCGGCACGTTCCGGCTTGATCATGCGCATACCGGGCGACGAGCCCCTCTATCCTCGAATTGTCTATTTGACCGACTACGCAGTTTCTGTAACGCACCTTCTTTCTCGCCACCCGCATTGCTTTCAGAAGGCGGACCAGGAAGAACGGGTACTCGAGCACTTCCCTGAACGAGAAGTTGCGGTCGAGGACACTGGTATAGATTCTCCTGTCCAGCTCCCTGACAATCATGGATTCCGGCAGGACGGATCGAATATACCCGTGCGCGTCACTCCGGAGGGAAACGTTCCGCGCGATGCCGAATCCGCGCCCCAGCACGGCCTTCAGGATGCATGGAGAGATGAACGGGAGATACACGCCATGATCCCTTCCCGCTATCATCACCATCCCGGCGAATATCCGGCGCGGGAACACGGAGAAGGCAAACGATTGAAATGCCCGCAATCCGCGGGGCGTGTCGACATCGAGGAGCTCACCACCGTACCGATCGAGGATATACTCCCGCATGCGGGGATAGAGCAGCTCACCGAGAAACGCGAAATGGGTTTCAAGCGCCCGCTCCGGGGATGCTCCGCCGGTGATGCTGTCCCGGTGGGCCGCCGAAATGGTCGCGCCGACGCAATGCTCCCCCTTGAGAAACTGACTGCCGAGGATGCCCTCGAAGATCACCTCGTCCGCCGGGATGGTCCCGTACAGTATCTCGTAATGCGTGCGCAGTGGATTGAGCAGACCGTTGCTGTCCGCCGTCGATTCTCTGAAAAGCTCGAACCACCGTGCGTCGGTATCGTCGATATCGATGAAACGCCAATCGATCCCGAACCGCCTCGTGAGCCGCTCGATCTCCCGCGTCTCGTACAGCGCGGGCGTTCCGAATGAATACGCCTTCAGCGGGAATCCGCTCGAGATCAGACCGGCGAGCACCGTCCGCGAATCGGAGCCGGCCGAGAGCGTTATTGCGGCCGTTCCCGCGCCCGTCCTCCTGCGGGCATTGCTGAAGAACGACCGTACCGCCGGGGCGATATCGGGTGCGGTGGCATTTTCCCCGAGGAGATCCCCGGCACAATCGAGCGGTTCCGAGAGGAGCACCGTGCGCGCCCGCCGATCGTACGCAAGGCCCTGACCCGGCAGGAGGCACCGTATCCCGGCGAACCAGGTATGATCGCGGATCGGCGAGAGGAAGAACAGGTACTCGAACAGCGACTCCTCCGAGATGTCGCGGTCCGTCAGGGCGGCGACGTTGAATATATTATCGCTGCAGACGAACGTGTCTCGGTCCTCGTACCAGTAGTGCTCCCGCAGCCCCCAGTAATCGCTGATGCAGCGGAATACGGGCCCGTCGATGAAGGCGGCGCTGACGAGTGAATCGTACGGGGGCGATGTTCCTCCCCCCGATATCGCATGCTCGAGAACGTCGCGGTCCGTGTAATCCGCCTGGTCGTTGATCATGTAAAGGTGTCGCTGTTCCCCACCGGACCGGGACGAGGCGAACAGGCAGATGCGTCCATTTCCGCCGTTGCCCGCCACCTCGGGGATCGCCAGTCTCCGTGCAGCCTCGATCACCGCGGGAGCACCCGACGAGACAAAGCAGTATGAAGAATCGGCCAGTTTCATGACTGTGTGCTGCACGGGGCGGTAGCAACGCACGCTCCGCCCGGCGTCCCCCAGCTACTACGAGACGGCGGTCCCGGACCGCAGCGCGCTTCGCAGCTTCAGCTTACATGCAATATACCACTGGTTCCCGTAGACAAGAACCGCATTTTCCAACAGCAACCGCACCTGTTCGGACCATCCGAGGGGCGGATCCTCGAGCGCCCGTTCATACACCGATTCAAGCTGACGGGCCCCGGCGTGATAATCGTAGTGTTCCAGAACATACTCCCGCGCGTACCGTGCGAGACGATTGTGCCGTTCCGGCTCGCCGGCGATTCGTTCGATTTCATCGGCAAGAACCACCGGCTCCGCGGGCTCGGTTCGGTTCCGGCCCGAGAAGTTGTAGTACTGGAGTATGGAAGCTGTTTCGGGCTCCACGACGCCCGCCAGGCCGTTCTCACCCACGACCAGCGTCGCCCTCCCGCCCGCCATCCCCTCGAAGGCGCTCCTGCCGATTCCCAGGACGATATCGGCCCATGCGATGAGCTGCGGTGTCTCGAGAATCGTCCCGAGCAGCCGGACAACCCGCCGGCCCGCACGTTCGTTGAGCTGACCGGCGAGCCGGGCGATCTCCCCGAAGAGGGGCCCGTCACCTGCGATCGCGAGTGTCACATCCTCCCGGCGCGCCGCGAGGAGCTCCATTGCCCGCAGGATGTACCGCAGCGAGCCGATCTTGATATGGTCCATTCTGCTCATGAACGATATTTTCAAGCCATCTCCGGGCAGATCGGTGCGCGCGGCAAAATCACGCCAATCGACATCCGGATGAAACATGTCGAGGTCCACGCGGTTCGGTATCACGACCGTGTCGCGCGGCCGGCCGCCGAGAATACCGGCGGCGTGATCACGGAACTCCTCGGCGACGAAGATCACCCTCCCCGGGTACGACGGATACCGTATGCGGGGTAGTAGCCACACGACGGTATAGATGACCGGGATCCTTTTCGCCGGAGCGCTGAACAGGGCGCAGAAATAGGAATTCATGTGAAAGGCGTGGACGACGTCTATCGCGTACCGGTCGAGTGTCTCGCGGAAGATCCGTATCGCCCGCGCGTTGAGGTGGTAAAGGTGCGGGAAGAAGCGGTCGTGCGGCGCCGTCACGACCGGAATGCCCGCCGCCTCGAGGCGCGATTCATAGATGCCGCCACCCTTGGTGAAGAAAAACAGTTCGTGACCACGCTCCTTGAGACCCCTGGCGAGGGTGATCGAGGTGTTCGGCGCCCCACCCAGATCGAGCCACGGATAACAGAACAGTATTCTCATCCATGCAGCCTTTCAATTCAGATTTGATCGTAACGCGCACATGTTACGAATTATTTGCGCTCCTGAAGCATACAGCATACCATGGTAACTGGTAAAGGAACAATCGCCGCACCCGCTCTCCCGTGGTGCGCCGGATGAATAACAGCCGAGCGGGGGCCGCCGTCCGGCGTGAGAGGTGTTTTTACAGTGGACACACGTCTGGACGGTATGGTAGTCTCCACTCCCTTAACAGCGCGGGGGATCGTATGTTACTGCGCCGCGGGAAAATGTGGAACCGGTCGAGGCAACACCCGGTCGCCGATGTTTCGGCGGTCACCTGCCGTACCATTGTTTTTGGCCTCTGTCTTGCAATGTTTGATTGATCTGATATAGCATTACTTGAATGAAGTTTGGGAGCGGACTACGCTGAAGGCCGGTGAACCGCTCGATTATGATGGTGGAGTTGTATTTTGAGGGAGGAAGAGATAATGAAGATCCTGGTCACGGGGGGCTTGGGGACGGTCGGGCATGTGCTTGTCAAGGAACTGCGCGATCGCGGTAACGACTTGTGGATCTGCGATTTGCCCCATCATCACGACGACAGGTATATACGGTGCGATGTGGGGAGTTTCTGGCAGCTCCAGCGAATATTCGATAATCACCCGTTCGATATCGTGTATCATCTCGCCGCCGAGTTCGGCCGCTGGAACGGTGAGGACTACTACGATACCCTCTGGCGATCCAACGCGGTCGGCACCAAGAACATCATCCGGATGCAGGAGAAACATAAATTCAGAATGGTCTTCTTCAGCAGCTCGGAGGTGTACGGGGACTACGACGGCGTCATGAAAGAGGCTGTGATGGATACGCACGAGATCCGCCAGCTCAACGACTACGCGATCAGCAAGTGGGTCAGCGAGATGCAGATCATGAACTCCGCCACGATGCACGGGACGGAAACCGTACGGGTACGTCTCTTCAATACGTACGGCCCCGGCGAATACTACAGCCCCTATCGGAGCGTCATCTGCCGCTTCATCTATTGCGCCCTGTTCGACCTCCCATACACCGTGTACCTCAACCATCACCGGACATCGACGTACGTCACCGACACGGTTCGCACACTGGCCAACATCTCGGAGCGTTTCAAGCCGGGCGAAGTGTACAACATCGGCGGCGACCAGTACCACGACATCAAGTATCTCTCGGACCTCATCCTGGACTACCTCGGCAAAGCAGACACGAACGTCACCTACTCCGAGGGGGAGCCGTTCACGACAAAAGACAAGAAGGTCGACCTCGGCAAGGCGCAACGTGATCTCGACCACAAGACGACCGTTTTCCTCGAGACGGGAATTCCCAAGACGGTCGACTGGATGAGATCGGTCTACCTGCGGGAGGACACCGATACGGATCTCACGCGGTCCCCTCACTCGCAGGTCGATATATAGGAGGTGTCATTCCATGAATGTACTCGTCGTCGGCGCTCATCATGATGATATCGAACTCGGTTGCGGGGGCACGGTGGCCCGGCTGACCGCCGAGGGCCACGCGGCCTACGGGGTGGTCCTGACAAATTCGGAGACACATTACGACCTCAAAAACATCCACCGTTCCAAGGAGCAGGCGATCGTCGAGGCCAGAAAGGCCGCCGGTGTCATCGGTCTCGAGCTCACCGATCTCGATTACCCGCAGGCCGATAACGGCACGCTTCAGTACGACGTGAACCTGATGCGTGCCCTCGAGGATTTCATCACAAAGAACAAGGTCCGGCTCGTCTTCTCGCACTGGCAGTACGACATGAACACCGATCACGAGGCGGCTGCGAAGATCACGACCGTCGCGGCCCGCCACGTGCACAGCATCCTGATGTACCGGAGCAACTGGTACCAGCCGGACCGCGCCTTCAACGGAATTTTCTACATCGACATCTCGAAGACGATTGACAGGAAGGTGAAGAGCCTCGAATGCTACTCCGTCGAGATACGGAACAGGAGCCGGGAGTGGATCGACTCGTTCATCGACCACAACCGGAGCTTCGGCTTCAGCATCGGCGTGGAGTACGCGGAAGTGTTCGAACCGGTCAGGTATACCCTGGCCAATCCCACTGAGAATAATGGCTGACAACTTCTTCGCGTATAGCGAACAACAGAAGAACGATATAAAAAGGTTTCTCGACGGTGTCGCGGACGAACGCGAAACATTCATTCTGAGGAACCGGTACTACTACGCCGAACTGGAGCGGCTGCTCGCCGATCACATCCCCCCCGGGCAGCGCGTGTGCCACTTCGGGTGCGACACGGTCAGGCTCCTCCAGGCGTTCCGCCCTTCGACGGGCGTCGGTATCTGCCTCGGCGACCGGTTCGTCGAGCTCTGCACTGAGCGCGCGCCGGGTTTCTCGTTCCACGGCGGGGACTGGGACGAAGAGCTGGCCGGCGAAACGTTCGATTACATCGTTCTGACCAACGCCGGATACCTCTTCGATATCCAGGATACGATACATCGACTTCACCGGCTCTGCCACCACCGCACCAAGATCCTCATCGTGAACAACAACTACTGGTGGGAACCGCTGTTCACACTCGCGGAGAAGGTGAACCTCCGCATGCCGCAACCGACCCAGAAGCAGAACTGGATCCCGACCCACGTGATCATGGACATGATCCAGCTTGCCGGGATGGAGCTGGTGCGCTGGGACGCCCACGTGCTGATCCCGTTTCTGATTCCGTTCGTTTCGTGGTTCTGCAACAAATTCCTCTCCAGTATCTTTCCCTTCCGCTACTTCGCGATGACTCACATACTGATCGCCCGTACGCGGCTCGAGCCGCAGCGCCCCGTCAGGGTATCGGTCGTCGTCCCGTGCAAGGACGAGCAGGGTCATATCGGGCCGATCATGGAGCGGATGCCCGAGATCGGGGACGAAACCGAGATCGTCTTTGTCGACGACCGCTCGACCGACGGTACGGGGGACGAGATTCGACGCTGCATGACGATGCGCCCGGAGATGATGGTCCGGTGCGTCGAAGGCCCCGGCATCTCGAAGGGCGAGGCGGTGCGCACCGGATTTCACGCCGCCTCAGGAGATATCCTCGTGATTCTCGACGCCGACATCGCCGTCGCGCCGGAGGAGCTCCCCCGGAGCATCGATCCACTCATCGATGGGTATGCGGACTTCGTCAATACGGTCCGCTTCATCTACCCGCGGCAGGGAGGGGCCATGCGCTGGCTCAACATCATGGGGAACAAGGTATTCGCATGGATATTCAGCATTCTCCTCCAGCAGCGCATCGGGGACACCCTGTGCGGCACCAAGGTTTTCTGGAAGAAGGATTACGAAAATATCGAACGGTACAAGGATTTCTGGGTCTGGCGTGACCGCTGGGGCGATTTCGAGCAGCTGCTCGGCGCATCGAAGCTCGGTCTGAAGATCGTCGACGTTCCGGTGCACTACATGGAGCGATCGTACGGCGTAACGAAGATGTCGAACCGGCTGGAAAACGGGCTGTTGATGCTGAAGGTATCACTGGCGGGGCTGTTCAAGCTCAGGCTCCGGTAACGCAGCCGGCCCGGTACAACCGTGGCTGCGACTCTCGATGCATCGTGGCACACCGCACCCGCACGAAGAGCGCCGCCCGGGCGAGGCAGAACGATGAAGATAGCGGTCTTCAATACGGAGGCGAGAAAGGCCGTCCCGATCGTGCGGAGCCTCGGCCGGGCGGGACACACGATCTACTCGTTCAGCTTCGAACGAATCTCGTTCGCGGGTTGCAGCAGGTTCGTGAAGCGGAACATCTTCGTTCAGGGGCATAACCTCGAATGGATTCGCCGGCACATCGAGCGGTACCGTATCGACGTGATATTCCCGATAGAGGATCCGACCATCGAATTTTTCGCCACGAACCGGGCATCGTTCCGCCGTTGTACGCTGATCGTCCCCGAATTCAAATCATTCATGCTGTTCGCCGACAAGGCCAACACGATGCGGTATGCACGCGAACGGGGGATCACGGTCCCCGAGACCTTCATCCCCACCTCCCGTGAGGAGGCGGAAGATTATCTCCGGAACTGCTCGGGGTACCCGCGTGTGATAAAGCCGCGCAGGGCCACGAGCGCCATCGGGGTGAAGATAGTCCGCACTCCCGCGGATGCGATCGAGCATTACCGCGCACTTTCGAAGCGGTTTCACCTGCCAATCGTGCAGCAATACATACCGCTCGGCGGAGCGGCGGTGGGCGCCGAGTTCCTGTACTACCGGGGCCGGGAGATCCTGTCGTTCTGCCACGAGCGGATCCGGGAATTCCCCGTGAGGCGTGGTCCCAGCACGTACTGCAAGAACTACCGCGGCGACGATGCACTCGGGTACGGCAGGGAGCTGCTCCGGGGGCTCGATTACTCGGGCTTCGCCATGGTCGAATTCAAGCAGCATCCCGAAACGAAGGAGCTGTACCTGATGGAGGTCAACCCGCGGCCGTGGGGATCGATCACACTGCCGATCTCGGCCGGAGTCGACTTTCCCCGTGAAGCCGTACGGGTCTTCACCGATCCCGAGGGGTATGCGGGACCCGAAAACGGCACACGCTACGACCCGGCGCGGGACTACTACATG
Organism: Patescibacteria group bacterium; assembly: GCA_035529435.1. Taxonomy (GTDB): domain Bacteria; phylum Krumholzibacteriota; class Krumholzibacteriia; order Krumholzibacteriales; family Krumholzibacteriaceae; genus DATKWS01. The sequence goes on along the minus strand of DATKWS010000259.1, from coordinate 3,623 downwards.
CGGTGGCTCCTGCCGGGGGACCTCCTCAGCATTCTCCTCGATCCCGAAATGACTACGTCGGACAAGGCGCGAAATCTCTTCCGGCGGTATCCCGATACCGCCTATCAGATCCTGAGCGTTCGCGACCCAATGCCGGGTGTCATGATTGTTCTGAAACTCTTCCTCAATCTGTTCAGCATTGATTATATTCGGAAGTACCTGTTGCGGAAATGATTGACGAGATGAGGGAGAGACGGAACATGTCGGAGCAGATGGGAACACGCAAAAGGATCATCTTCTACATCGCGATGGTCTGCCTCACGCTGTCCGTCTTCGTTTTCGCGCTCGAATTCATCGTCGCCCGATTCTACTACTCCAACGTCTATCTCGTATCGGATACCGTATTCGATCCCGTCGTCGGCTGGCGCCTGCGCCCCGGTTTGTACTGGGCCAAGGCCCCGAACCGCTTCAGCAAGCACCGCCTGCGCATCAATAAACACGGGCTCAGAAACGGTGACATCGGCGTCGCGCCGGGCGGGGAAACGCGGCGGATCGTTATCCTCGGCGATTCCTTCACCTACGGCAAGGCGGTTCGCGAGGAACATCTCTTCACCCGGCGTATCGAACGTTCGCTCAACGGGGCGGCGGCCGGCCCGCGGTACGAGATCATCAACGCGGGAGTACCGGGCTACGGGAACGCGCAGGAGCTTCTCCTGATGCGCCAACTCGCCGTCGAGGGTGTGACCGGCGATTGTTACCTCCTCATCATGTTTCCCAATGATATACTCGACAATTTGCGCCTTCTCTACTCCAACCTCGCCGAAAATCCCCTGCAGCCGGGACTCGCCGTCGGTGAAGACGGCTCGCTCGTCCTGGCGCATCCGCCCGAGAAGCTGTTCGGGGACGAGTCCGAAAACTTCGTGGAAGCCGCCGAGTCCCTCGACAGGATGAAGATAGACAAGGTGCTGCGGCTCCGAGTAGAATCGTTTCTACAGACAAAACCGCACCTCATCCGTACACTCGCGCGGATCGGCATACACGTCAAATTCCCCAGTATGCCGGGGCTGATGAACGCCTGGTACCGCGATGACGTCATCGCACGGGGTGTTCCCCTGATGAAGCGGATACTGCTTGCGATGCGAGAGGAAGCGCGGGAACGGGGTGCTCCGTTCCTCGTCGGTCTCGTACCGTCGCAGATACAGGTCTATCCCGATACGTACGGTGCACTCCTCAAAGAGACATTCCCCGATTGCGGGCTCGTCGATCGCTGGATGGATGATCCCCGTCGGCCGCAACGGATCGTCGGATCGATATGCGAAGAGCTCGGGATTCCGTTCATGGATCTTCTGCCGGCCCTCTCAGAGCATACCGGGCGGGCGCTCTACATTCCGCGCGAAGGGCACTTCAGCGAGGAAGGGCACATGCTGTTAGCGCGTGCCATCGAACCGTTCCTGATGGATCATACGAATGACGGAACCTCCGTACACACGGCGCGCAACGGTAACGCGGGGGACCGCCCATGAACTGGAAAACGGCGATCGGCATCATCATCAGCGCCCTCTTTCTCTTCCTCGCGTTCCGCAAGGTCGATTTCGCGGAGCTCGGTGCGGCGCTCGAGAACGCCAACTACCTCTACATCATCCCCGTGGCACTGCTCAGTCTCGCGAGCGTTTCGATGCGCTCCGTGCGGTGGCGTTACCTCCTGCGGCCCGTCAAGGAGATCGGGCCGCGGAGCCTCTTCTCGGCGACGTTCATCGGTCTCATGGCCAACAATGTCCTTCCCGCACGGCTGGGCGAATTCGTGCGTGCGTACGTGATCGGTGAACGCGAACGGATAAGCAAGAGCGCCTCGTTCGCCACCATCGTGCTCGAGCGCATTCTCGACGGTTTCACGATCCTCTTCTTTCTGGTGATCGTCCTCGTTTTTTACGCCGTCTCGTTCCCCGGCTGGCTGCGCAACGCTTCCTACTTCGCGCTGATCTTCTATCTCGCCGCGATCCTGTTTCTCATACTGCTCAAGGTGAATACGCGCCGCGCCGTCGGGATCGCAGAGTTCGCGCTCCGGGCCTTCCCCGGACGGATGCACGATCCGGTCATTCGCATCCTGCACGCCTTCATAGAGGGGCTCGCCGTTCTGCACAGCGCCCGCAACGTTCTGATTGCGGGGTCACTCTCCGTGCTCGTATGGCTGCCCCATGTGCTGATAAACCATCTCCTCCTCGTATCATTCGATATCCACCTGCCGGTATTCGCCTCGCTGCTGCTCCTCGTCTCGCTGGCAATCGGTGTGATGGTCCCATCTGCTCCGGGTTTCATCGGCACCGTCCAGTACGTCTGCGTGCTCAGCCTCGCCCTCTTCGGGGTACCCCGGGAGCAGGCCCTCAGCTTTTCCATCGTCTACCATGCCAGCGTTTTCATACCCGTCACCGCCGTGGGTCTCGTGTTCCTGTTCGCCGAACGGCTCTCGTTCACCGATATACGGGGCTCCGTGATGCGTGAGGGGAAGGCGGGTGACACGGAGCCGTGAATGGATCATTCTCCCCGTCCCTCTTCGCGAGAGCGTTTGTGAGCGGCGTCGAATATGCGGTGAGCTTCGTGCTGTACCATACCGGGCTCCTCTACCTCTACTCGCGCATCATGATCAGGCGGCGGATCACCATACTGTACTATCACGAGATCGGGGATGTGCCGGCGCTCGGCGGCGCGGCGATCAGCGTGAAGGCGTTCGAACGGCAGATGAAACTCGTCGCGCGGTGGTACCGGGGCATTTCGATCGATGACCTGCACGGATTCTTTGCGGGAACGCACCGCCTTCCCGATAACCCGGCACTCATCACCTTCGACGGCGGATACCGCGGCGTCTGGGAGCACGCCGTCCCGGTGCTCCGGCGGCACGGCATACCGGTGACGATTTATCTCGTGACCGGATACATCGACGGTCAGATGCTGCCGCACGCCTTCAGGGTCGACTGCCTGCTCGAGAAAACCGGCGCCGAAACGTTCGACGCGCCGTTCCCGGACGGCCGGCGTTCCTTCTCTCTCCGATCGGAGCGAGAGAAAAAGTCATGCCGCGTGGCGCTCATGCGACTGCTGAACGATACACCGCCCGGCGAGCGGGATGCCCTGATCGAAGAGATCGCCCGCAGGCTCGGAGTCGATCCCCGTGTGACGCAGCGCAATCCGTTCCTGAGCTGGGAGGAAATCGCGGCCGCGGGCGCTGACGATACGGTACGTTTCGCATCACACTCGGTGAACCATCCGAACCTGTCACGACTGCCGGCCGAGGAGGCGCGGCGCGAGATAGCCGCATCGAAGGAAACGATTGAACGGAGGACGGGGCGTGCGGTAACCTCGTTCTGTTATCCCATGGGTTACTACTCGGCGGAGATCAAGGAGATGGTCCGCGATGCCAGCTACCGGTCGGCGGCAACCGTGCGCTACGGATTGAACGGGCGCAGGGACGACCCGATGGAACTGAAACGGATAGCTGTACACGAGGCGCCGCTCTGTGTTTTCGCTACGGAACTGTGCGGTATATACAGATCGGGGACGATGATGGAGATTTTCGACCGGGTGAAGTCACGCCTGAAACGGAAATACTCATAGCATGCCCAGCGAGAAAGAGACAGCGATACGACGGACGG
>DATKWS010000258.1:0-41169 GCA_035529435.1 Patescibacteria group bacterium | reverse complement strand
GCCATCGGTGGAGCGCTCGCGGTGATGATCGGCCTGTGGTTTTCCGACATGCCGTGATTGTTACCGGCGCCGGGAGGGGGGAAAACCATGGGTACCGGACCCGCTTTCCGTACTATTTTTACCGTTGACAGAGCGGGCCGTGTCGTGTAAACTGCACCTCGATTCATGTTAGCTGTAGCGTGGGACTAAACAACCAATCGAAATAAAAAACGACGTTCCCGACGGGTAAAGTGTTGCAACGAGAAGCTGCCGTATGGACGTTACGAATGTACGCCGTGCGTTACGCTGCGCGTGTGACACGGCCGTGGGTGAGCTCCAGCGACGAACAACTTTTTGACTGAAAGGAGGTGATGCGCGATGGCAATGTATTGTCATAAAGGCCCGGTGATCCTCGATGACTGGTGGTGGAAACCGATTCCGATACCGCCGCCGGACGATGACTATCTCATCTAATCGTGAGAAAACGTAGGCCCGGTTCCTACGATTCTTGCGGTTAAAGATCCCAAGGGTTATCCCTACAGAAAGACAAGGGGGTACCGCCGGTACCCCCTTGTCACGTTCATAATTATTCGTTGACAAGAAGGGGAAAATCGTATACCGTCGATTCCGTTCGAAAAAACTGTAACGTGGGACGATCGCAAAACGAAGATATCACATCAAATTCTGTGACAACAGGATGCATGGTTCAGTGAAAGTGCTTGCTCGCGTCGATCGAAGGGAACATGAGCGGGGAGGCATGTGACAGCGCCACGGTGCGTGCCGTTGTATAAAGCTATGCGAGAGGAAAGGAGGTGATCCGAGATGGCAATGTACTGTAACAAGGGCCCTACGATCCTCGATGACTGGTGGTGGAAGAAGTGGCCGCCACCGCCGCCGGATGATGATTATCTCATCTAGTGAAGATCCGCGTGTCTTGGACCACTGATTTTCACGATGAGAAGATTCAAAGTTATCCTTCACTGACGGAGAAGGATGGGGTGAGACTTATCCTCCGTCCTTCTCCGTCGATTTGTCTCAAACGGCGAAATGGAATACAACGAGACACAGGAGCGATTACGCGAAACCTTGCTCGGGGAAGCCAAGGACTCGGTCAGGGGTCTCGAAGGCCGGGACGATATACGCGCGGCCATACTGACGGGATCGGCTGCGTGGGGAAAGCCGAATCCCGACGGCGATATCGATATCCTTCTCATCACGCGTGGCGGAGATGGTGTTTGTTACCGGTACCTGATACCGAGGTTCAGTCCCGTCAGGCGCCGTACCGAGCATGGATTCATTCCGCGGCTGATCGTTGAAGATAACATCGAGAAAGCCTTCGGAACGCGCATCAGCTGCAGTATGATAGAGCAGCTGAGGAACGGGCGGGTGCTCTTCCAGAAAGAAGCAGAGGGAGACGAGCTCGTCGACCGTGCACGCGGTGCCGTTCCCGGCAGATTCGTGATCGGCGCCTTCATAAAGGACTGCAAGGACGCGCTCGATGAGCTCTCCGTCGCGCTCGGCGGGAATCGACGCCATGAGGTGGTTCTCGCGGCGAGGCGGATCACCCGGATCGCCGCCCGCGCCCTCCTGTTGGCCAGGGACCGGACGGCGGTATCCAAGGAGAAGCACGAATACCGGGCGGTGAGGCGGTGCTTCGACGCACGGGAGCGCGGCGAGTACGAAGCGCTGATGGGAACGGCGGACATCGAAGGCGAGGAAGCCCGCCGTGTCCTCGATCGCAGTATCGAGATCCTGCGGTGGGTCGTCGAAGGTAAATCCGTATCGACCGGTCTGGTGCGATATGACTGAGAGAGACGATATGCTGATGGCGACGATGCGCGGCGAGGCGGAGACCGTCGCTGCCGAGCTGAAAAAGAACGCCGCAACGATGGCCGTCATTCTGACCGGGCCCCTCGCGCTGGGGATCGCCTCGGCGCATTCCAAGCTTTACTTCGCCGTCATCACCGACGCCGAGGACGGTGTCATCGAGCATCACTTCCTCGACGGGGGATGGGCGGGGGTGCGGCGCCCCATCGAGATGGGAAAGTTCCCCGTTTCGGTGGCACGGTACCTCGTCGAGCACGGTTACATCGATATGGTTTCGTACAAGTCCCTTGAGGCGTTCCGTTGCGGCGAGGTGCTCTGGGAACGGGACGGCGTCGGCACGGAGATGGTGGAGGGATCGAAGCGGCACATTCCCCACCGCGTCTTTATCGGTGAGAGCCTCCACGGCGCCGTATCGGCGCTCGATGATGCCGTCTCGCTGTTGAAAAACGGCGACCACCGTAATGCCGTTCTCGTCGCCCGCGAAGCGGTGACGAAGGCTGTCGGCATGATCATCTCGGAGGCGGAAAACAACCGTGACGCGCCGTTCCTCGAGGCAGCCGAGAGGCTGCTCCCGAGCGAACAGTACCGGCGTTTGCAGGAAGTCATGGGGCTCCGGGATATCGATGCCGATACGGCCCGCGCGCATGCGCGGCGCGCCCGGGAGTTCGCCGGGTACGCGCTCCGCGAGATCGGTGTGAATCCGGATAACATCTTCGGAACGGAGAGAGAGGGATAGCCGTCATGAAGCAGGTACGAACGCTGCCACGGAAGCGTATTCATCACGCAAAGAATGGAATTCACCTCTTCGTCAATCCGTATCGTGGCGGTAAATTCGTCACCGACGGTACGGGCGCCCGGGTACTCGATCTCATGGATGAAGTCTCCGGCGAGGAGGAGCTCGCCGACCGTATCGCCGCGGAATTCAATATCAATCCGTACGAAGCGGCCGCCCGGTTCATCGCATTTTTCGATCATCTCGAAAAGCGCGGAATGCTCGGGGGAGAAACGGAGGAGGTCTCGGGTGTTCCCCAACCGAAGGTCGGATTCCTCGAGGTCACCCGTGCGTGCGCGACCCGCTGCCGTCTCTGCTATGTGGACTCCGGCGAGTCGCGGGAGGATACGCTCGGCAAGACAGAACTGTTCGACGTGATCGATCAGATGGTCGATATGGGGGTTCAATTCATTGCGCTATCGGGCGGCGATCCACTCGTGAGACCGGACATGCTCGAGATCGTCGAACATATACACGATACCCGCGGCATCACGGCCGGGCTTTCCACGAGCCTCCTCACCCTGACGGAGGAGACCGCCCGCCGGATGAAGGAGCTGGAGGTTCTCGTCCAGGTCAGTCTCGACGGGAGCGTGGCCGAGATCAACGATTGGAACAGGGGTGACGGCTCCTACGAGAAGACGATGCACGGGGTGGAGCTGCTCCGGCGGCACGGCATCACATTCCGCTTCGCGTACATCATCAACAAGCACAACATCGGGGATGTCGACAGGATGGTCGAATTCGCGGATCGGCTGGAGGCAAAGGAGGTCGCCTTCGGAAAGGTCAAGATCGCGGGACGCGCGAAAAAACACGAGAGCGAAGCGTACCCGACCACCGAGGAGATCGCCGGTGCGTACCACAAACTGTACCGCAAGGAGATCCAGATGCGTGAAGCCGATCTCACGATACGGTGCAAGCACAACCAGGGGCTCGTTACGGGCCTCGGGGTGCGGGTCGGCTGCCTGCCGTGCGGGGCGGGCAGAAACTTCATACAGGTCTCTCACAACGGTGATATCGTTCCCTGCTCGCTCCTCAGCAACGAAACGGAGTTCTATCTCGGCAACGTGCGGACGGACCGGCTCCAGGATGTATGGGAGAATGCCCCCGTGTTCAATTTTTTCAGGCGTACGACGGCCGACGACATCGATGTGTGCCGGAACTGCCCGGCAAAGTATCTCTGCGGCGGGGGATGCCGCGCCGATGCATATCTGAGAGCCGGGGATCTATACGGAACGTGCGGTGATTGCGAGGACCTCCTCTACTACTACGACTGGATTCTCGACAGGGGCTGCAAGAAAGAGTTCGTGACGGCATTTTGATCATGGGAACGTTCATCGTCATAGACGGCATAGACGGGTGCGGCAAGTCGACCCAGGTGAAACTACTGCAGGAAAATCTCGCGCGGCGGGATATTCCGGTTTCCATCTCGAAGTGGCAGGATTCGTCCTATATCGAAAAGCTCTACATCGGCGATCTGCTGAAGCGGATCCAGGACGGGAGCGTGGTGATTCCGCCGGAGGCGCGCACCTTCCTGCTCGGTACCGATATCTCGTACCGTCTCACGAGCATGATCGAACCGTGGCTCGAGGAGGGAAAGGTGGTCATCGGCGACCGGTACATCTACAAGATTATCGCGCAGGGCATCGCACGCGGTCTCGACAAGGAATGGCTCTCGAGGATGTTCGAATTCGCTCCCAGGCCGGATTGCACGATCCTGCTCGATGTTCCGCCGGAAGTCGCCCTCGGGCGAATAACGGGGTACCGGGAGGTATCGTTCTACGAGGCCGGACTCGACGTGTTGAACGGTACGGATCGCGAATCGTCCTTCCTACGGTTTCAGGGAACCGTGCGGCGGGAGCTGCTCGCTTTGATGAAAGAGGAACAGGGTATTGTTATCAGGGGCGAGCTGCCGCTCGAGGAGCAGGGCCGTCTGATCATGGACCACGTCGAAAAGGTATTGAAGGCACAGTGAAAAACGATCTTTGATTCTTCTCGCCCGTATTTCCAGGTTATGGTTACTATCGGATTACTGGGATATGACTACGACGATTGCGTGAACCGTCTCAAGGTGCGTATCGAGGACCGCGGGCACAACGCCCGTGTCATCAATCTTCAGCATCTCCCGCGGGTGACGCGGGCGACGATCGACCTCGAGCGCATCGTCTATGACGGGTACGACCTCCTCGGGATGGATTGTTTTTTCCTGAAGGAGATGGACGTCCGCGATCCATTCTTCCATGTTCGGTACAGCGAGGAACTGTGGGGCATGCTCCGTGAACGGTACCTCTCGTTCGCCGAGGAGGAGATAGACAATCTCGTCTTCATCCGGAACCTGCTCTGGATACTTGCAGATCGAGTACCGGTGATAAACCACCCGCGGGTCTACGATCACCGCAACCAGATGCCGTTCCATCTCGCCGCACTCGCCCGGGAGGGATTCGCCGTTCCGCCCTTTGTCGCCGGTCCCGCGGGAAGCGGGACGCTCATCGGATCCGCCGGTGGCAGCGGCCCGGAAGCCCGACGGGATGATGGAATTGACGGCGAACAGGAGAACGCGGGGAAATTCATGGGGCCCGTCGACGAGGTTCCCCTGCGGCTGGATGAATGCCGGACGTGGGAGGTGTTCACGTTTCCCAAGGGGGAAGAGCGGGAGGTGTGGCTCGAGCGGGGTGGACGGAACGCCGCGGCGTACCGGGTGATGATCGTCGGGGACCGTGCGCTCGATAACGCCGTCTTCCTGCCGCCCGGGGAAGAGCAGGGGCACGTCGTCAGACGTGCCGAGCTGCCTGCGGGCATCGAGGAGACGGCGCGCCGGGCGGCACGGGCACTGGGAGCGAAGTTCGCCGAGGTCGAGCTGGAGTGCGGATCGGATGGGGAAACGGTGATCGTGCGGCAGGTCGATCCGTCTCCGGAATTTTCAATGCTGGAGGATACGTACCGGTTGTCGATATCGGAACCTCTGGCCGAGTATCTCGTCTCCGCGGGCTCGCAACGCGCATGAGGGGGATTCGCTATGCCCAAGAAAAGAATAGGAATCGTCGGACAGCATAACGATGCCGACGTGCAGGAGCTCAAGACCGAGATAGAGGACCGCGGTGGAGAGGCGAGGATAATCGACCTGAGCCTCTTTCCCTCGGTCGTCAGGGCGACGATCAGTGATGGGGAAGTCGTATTCGACGGCATGAATCTGCTCGATTTCGATGGTTTCTATCTGCGGCGTCTCGCATCGGTTTGGAATCTGCCGCTCAAACGTTTCACTAAGGATGAATGGATCGCATACTACGAGCGCTTCAACGACTACATGGATACCGTCAGGGCGATACACTCGTTCAAACTCTCGATGATACGCGTGCTCTGCGAGCGGAAGTTCGTCATCAATCCATACCGGGCGTGGGGATATCACCACCTCAAGCTCCACCAGTTTTGTGTTCTGAAGCAGAACGGATTCAAAATTCCACCGTTCATTTCGGGGAACAATTACTTCGATCTCGAGACATTCCTCGGGCAGCGGGAAGCGGTACAGAAACCGGTCGTAACGGGGCCGGTCCGGATGGCGGATGCGGGCACGCTCGAATCAAGCAGGACGACGCTGCGGCAGAGGCCCACGGTCTACCAGGAATTCATTCCGGGGGCGAGCATCAGGGCGTTCGTGCTCGGGGAAGAATGTATCGTGGCGTGCGAGCTTCCACGAAAGAAATGGGGAGTCGACGCGAGCGAGAGCCTCGAGTTCATGAAACGGATCGATATCCCGCGTGAATTGGAGAAGGAGCTCGTCCGCGCGGCGAAAACCTTCGGCATGATCTTCTCCGGCATCGATCTCCAGCAAGATGAATCGAGCGGTGAGTACTATTTTCTCGAGTGCAATTCCGCTCCCTACTTCAGACCGTACGACGCCCAGGTCGATGCCGGGATAGGAGGGAGACTTGCCGATTTCCTTCTGGAAAGATCATAGCGAACGGATCGATCCCGACGTCGATCACGCAGCCCTCCGGGAACGGTACATCACCGATGGGAGACGTGTCGCCGAACGGCTCGCCCGGAACGCGACCGTTCTTGCCGTCTGGTTGTCCGGGCCATTCGTGTTTCCGCGGATAGCACCGCGGAGCGATCTCCACATGTCCGTATTGACCGCGGCCGGTGGCGGGCACTTCTACCGGCACCAGCTGCAGCGATTCAGCGAGGTGGACCGGCGACTCGAGATCGCGTTCTTCCCGGTCGATTACTACGAAACCATGATCGAACGGGGGCTTGCCGGGTGGGGGGATGTGTACGACGGCCACAAGCTGAGCGATGTCGAGATTCTCTTCGAACGCGACGGCGTGCTGAGCGGCATCCTCGGGCGTCTCGGGGAGCTCCGGCCGGCGCGGATGTTCGTCGGCGCCCAGATAGGGAATCTGAAAATCGAGTATGCCGCCGTGGAGCGGTTGCGCGCGTCCGCGCTCTGGAGGGAGTGCGTGCTGCGTGCCCGTACCCTCGCGACGGCGGCGCTCAAGCTGATGGTGGTCACCGGCACGGGTGCGCTCTTCTCCAAGCCATCGCATCTCTACCCGGCGCTGCAGTCCCGTGCCGGGGGTGATCCGGCGGCCGGTTACGAATACGTTCATGATATCGCCGCGCTGCGCGGGGAGGATGCCGCGCGGATCGTCGGAATGTGCAGCGCTATGGTCAGGGAACTCTACGAGAGGCAGGGAGTGTGCGCCGCCGATTAAAACTGATAAGCGTCATCGTGTTTCTCATCATCCTGATACTGATCGTCGGGCTCTTCGTCCTCGTTTTCGGGAGAATGGACAAGACGATCGAGGTGTACGGCACCGTCATGCCGGCGCGGTTCGAAGGGGTCAAACCGCGGATCGACGGCGTCGTTCGGTCCATCCTGGTGCACGAGGGCGATACGGTGCGGGCCGGTGACACGCTTGCCGTGCTCCGCACCGAGGAAATCGAACTCGCCGTCGATCGGGCGAGGCGTACCCTCGACCAGAAACGATCGAGCCTTGCGCAGCTCCGAGAGGCGTTAAAGAATCTCGATCTCAGCGCTTCATTCGAGGCGCAGTGGGCGTTCGCCAACGTCTACCAGGCGAAGAAACGGGCCGAGAGTGCCAGGGAGAAGTACGAGCGGGCCGAGGAGCTGTTCGAGAACAACCTGATCAGCGCGGAGGAACGGGACGACAGGCGTTTGGAGTACGAACTGGCCGAATCGTACTACACGTCCCTCTCCGAGCGGATCGAACTGATGAAACGGCAGTACCGCGCCCAGATCGCGGAACAGGAAAACGAGATCGATCTGTCGGTGCGGGAGTACGAACTCGCGCGGGAGAAGCTGGGGCAGACGGTCATCATCGCGCCGGTACCGGGTGTCGTGCTGACGCCGGGCGTCGGGGACCTGGTCGGGACCCGGATAGCGACGGGAGCGCAGATCATGGAGATCGGCGATCTCGACATGATGAATTTTATCGCACAGGTGCGCGAGTCCGACATCCCGCACATCGATGCGGGGCAGGAGACGAAAATATTCATCAATGCATTTCCACACCGTCAGTACAAGGTTTTTCACGGCGAGGTCGTCGCCGTCTCCCTGAAGCCGAAGATGACCACCGTGGGTGTCGTTTTCGAGGCGACCGTGCGGATCGACGATCCGTGGGTCGAGGTCGGTTCCTCCACGGTCGCTCTGAAGCCCGGCCTGTCGGGCAAGGCCAAGGTCGTCGTCATGCATGATGTGCGGTTGATCGAGATCGTGTTCAAATTGAACCGGTAGCTTTCCGTGACGGGCGCCGTTTGCCGGTTGCTTCGCTTTTTTCATTTCCACGGACCATGAAACGTCAGAAGCATAAGCTGTCACGCGAAAAACTGGTGCGGATACTGAACTACCTGCGGCCGTACTGGTGGATGGAGGCGGCGGTTTTCGTTTGCATGGGGATCAGTGTCGGCCTTTCGCTCGTCAATCCCCTCGTGCTCAAGGTCCTGATCGACAATGTGCTCGTCGAAAGAAACATCGGGCTCCTGCATGTCATCATGATCGCGCTCCTCGGCGTGTACGTGATCCGGGGGCTGTTCAACATCATCACGGCATACCTCTTCAACTTCGTCGGGCAGCGGATCCTGTTCGACATCAGGAGCCAGCTTTTCCAGCACCTCGAGAAACTCCACATGGGATTCTATCACAAGACGAAGGTGGGGGAGATCGTCTCGCGGATCAGCAACGACGTGGAATCGCTGCAGCAGGTCGTCACCAGCACCTTTGTGAACCTGATCACCGATCTCCTGACGGTGGTAGCGATACTCGCCGTCGTTTTCTATCTCGACTGGCGCCTGACCCTCGTTTCGCTCTCGATCTTCCCCCTCTTTGCAATCAGCATCGCCTACTTCAGCAGGAAGATACGCGGCAAGAGCCGCCAGGTACGCGAGAAGGTGGCCGATATCCTGCAATTCTTCCAGGAGACGATATCGGGCATGAAACTCGTGCAGTCGTTCGTGGGGGAAAAGTACGAGGCGAGGCGCTTTCTCCGCAAGGGGAAGGAAATGATAAACCTGCGGATCGATCTCGGCGTGCTCGGCTCATTCGCCACCTCGTCCGCCGGTTTCTTCGTCGCCCTCGGTCCCGCCCTGGTGCTGTGGTACGGCGGTTACCGCACGATGGAGGGCGCGCTGACGATCGGGGGACTCATCGCCTTCTACACGTACGTCGGGGACCTCTTCTCGCCGGTATTCCGTCTCGCTCAGCTGAACATAACCGTCCAGACCGCCCTCGCATCGGTGGATCGTATCTTCGAGTTTCTCGATGTCGAACCGGGGATACGTGATGCACCGGAGGCCTTCTCCCTGTCGGACGTGCGTGGAGAGATGAGCTTCAGAAACGTCAGCTTCTCGTACCTGCCCGGAGAGCCCATTCTCCAGGATGTTTCGTTCGATGTCCGCAAGGGGCAGACGGTGGCGATCGTCGGACCGAGCGGCGTCGGCAAGACCACCGTCATCAATCTCGTATGCCGCTTCTATGATCCGACGGACGGCTTCATCACCCTGGACGGCCGTGACATCCGCGATATCAAGGTGAAACACCTCCGGCGGCAGATCGGCATCGTCTCGCAGGAGACATTTCTCTTCAACACGAGCATCGTGAACAACCTGCGCTACGGCAGCCGGCGGGCGACGGAGGAAGAGATCATCGAAGCGGCGCGGAAGGCGCATATACACGATTTCATCGCATCCCTGCCGGACGCGTACGAGACGCTGGTGGGGGATAGGGGGATACGTCTCTCCGGCGGTGAGCGCCAGCGCATCGCGATAGCTCGCGCCGTCCTGAAGGATCCGAAGATCCTGATCCTCGACGAGGCGACATCATCACTCGATTCCCAGTCCGAGACGCTGATCCAGCGTGCCCTCGAGCCCCTGATGCACGACCGCACGACGATCACCATCGCGCACCGGCTCTCGACGGTGGTGCACGCCGACACGATCCTCGTACTGAGCAACGGTCGGATCGTCGAGCGCGGCACGCACGAGGAGCTCCTCCAACTCGATGGGCTGTACACGGTACTTTGGGAGGAGCAGATTCGAAAGAGGGATATCCATTGAGAGAACGTTTCATCTGTCGGCGGCGTTACATTTTTCTCTTGCCGCGAAGACACGCTGGTATATACTAATACAATGATTTGGCGTGCCCTATGGCGCCGAGGAGCATGATACTTTACGGTACAAGCGGGAACCGCCGGAATAACATGACGGGGAGTGGCTGTCTTTTTCTTTGCGCGCAACGAGAATCGAGTTCCATATGGTAGAACTTATCTTCCAGGATGACGTGAAAAGAGAAGTGAGCGAAGGCGTGCCGTTCAGCGAGATCCTCGCGGAGCTTTCCGCTGAGGCCGGGCGGAATGCCGTCGCCGTCACGGTGAACGATACACTGTACGACCTGCGGCAGCTCACCGGTGAGGGGGGGGTCCTCGGGATCGTCCGCAAGGAATCGGAGGAGGCGCTCCATATCCTCCGTCACAGCATCTCGCACCTCATGGCACTCGCTGTGCAGGAGCTGTTCGGGAAGGTGAAGTTTGCCATCGGCCCGTCGATCGAGGATGGATTCTACTACGATTTTCTCCTCGAACGGACCCTCACTCCGGACGACCTCGAACAGATCGAACAGAGAATGCGTGAACTTCAGGGGAGAGGCGATCTGGCCTTCACCCGCGAGGAGATGACCCGCGATGAGGCGATACGCCTCTTCACCGGGCTCGACCAGCCGTTCAAGGTAGCGCTCCTGAACGATCTCGAGTCGGAGCGCGTGTCGGTTTACCGGCTCGGGGCGTTCATCGACCTCTGCACCGGTCCGCATCTCCCCGATATCGCCATGGCCGGGGCCTTCAAGCTTCTCTCGATCGCCGGGGCATACTGGCGGGGGGACGAACGGAACGAGATGCTCCAGCGGATTTACGGGACGGCCTTTTTCACACAGGAAGCGCTCGAAGTCGACCTGAAGCAGCGCGAGGAAGCAAAACGGCGCGACCACCGTGTCCTCGGGCCGCAGCTCGGGCTGTTCGAAATCAAGGAGGAAGCCGGCGGCGGACTCGTCTTCTGGCATCCGAACGGTTACACCCTCCGTGAGACGATCGAGGACTTCTGGAAGGCAGAGCACCGCAAGGAGGGATACCGGATCATCCTGACACCGCACATCGCCAGGAGTGAGCTCTGGCGGAAATCGGGGCACCTCGACTACTACAAGGAGAACATGTTCATCATCAAGGGCGAGGGGCAGGAGTACGTCCTGAAGCCGATGAACTGCCCCGGCCATATCTTGATCTACAAGAGCAGGCTGCACAGCTACCGGGACCTTCCGATCAGGCTCGCAGAGCTCGGCACGGTCTACCGGAACGAACGCTCGGGGACCCTCCACGGCCTACTCAGGGTGCGTGGATTCACCCAGGACGACGCGCACATATTCTGCACTCCGGACCAGCTCGTCGATGAGGTGGAGCGGTGCTTCGATCTCGCGCACCGGCTCCTGACGACATTCGGATTCCACGACTACAAGGTCGAGCTGAGCGCCCACGATCCGGCACACATGGACAAGTACGCCGGCTCGGAGGAGGAGTGGAAAATGGCCGAGGCGTCACTCCTCACGGCGATCGAAAAGCGCGATATACCGTTCCGCAAGATCGTCGGCGAGGCGGTCTTCTATGGCCCCAAGATCGATCTCAAGCTGATCGATGCGATCGGGAGGGGCTGGCAGGCGACGACCATTCAGTTCGATTTCAATCTCCCCCGGCGGTTCGACGTGGTCTACGTCACTCCCGAGGGGAAGAGGGAATACGTCTACATGATCCACCGGGCACTGCTCGGCTCGATCGAGCGCTTCGTGGGGACCCTCACCGAGCACTATGCCGGTGAATTTCCCCTCTGGTTGGCCCCCGTTCAGGTCGTTGTCCTTCCGATCGGTCCCGATCAGCATGCCTATGCCGGGCGGTGCGTCGAGCGGCTCACGGCGGCGGGACTCAGGGCCGAGGCCGACCTGCGGGAGGAGAAGATCGGATACAGGATACGCGAGAGCGAGCTCAAGAAGATACCCTACATGGCCGTCGCCGGGGCAAAGGAGGTCGTGGAGGAAACCATCGATATCCGCTCCAAGAAACGCGGGCGTCTGGGGCAGAAAAAAATTGATGAATTCATCACCGAACTTGTTGACGAAGTGGCACGGAAAGGGTAAATTAATTATACATAGACTTCAAGAGGCAAGAAGGGGCACACGCCCCTCACCTTACGGTCTTCAATGTACTGGTAGGGTTTCATCTCAGCGAGAGTAGCGCGAGGCGGGTGAAACAACTACCTGCCGTTTTTTTTGGGAAATGTTCAGGAGGTGAACATATCAAAGAACGTAACAGAAGAGAGAAGCGTACCCGGGTAAATGACATGATCAGGATACCCGAGATCCGGGTGATCGGAGACGATGGTACGCAGCTCGGAGTCATGCCGACCGCGGATGCCAAGAAACTCGCCGAGGAGAAGAATCTCGATCTCGTCGAAATCGCGCCCAACGTGCGGCCGCCGGTTTGCAAGATCATGGATTACGGCAAATACAAGTACGAACAGAATAAGAAGGCGCATGATTCGAAAAAGAAACAGCATGTCACCCATCTCAAGGAGATCAAGCTCCGGCCGAAGATCGAGACGCACGACCTCGACTTCAAGATGCGCAACGCGGAAAAATTCCTGCAGGAAAAGGACAAGGTCAAGTTCACCGTTATATTCCGCGGTCGTGAGATGGAACACAAGGAGCTCGGCATGGGTCTGCTCAAACAGGTCGTCGAGCGCTTTTCGGAAGTCGCGACCATCGAACGGGAACCGGTCATGATCGGGAGAATCATAACGATGATACTCGGTCCGAAGTCGGAGAAGAAAGGGGGGAAGTGAAGGGATGCCGAAGATCAGAACGAATCGTGGAGCACACAAACGCTTCCGTGTCACGGGGAGCGGCAAGATAAAGCGAAAAAAAGCGTACGCGAGTCACATCCTGACCTCGAAGTCGAGCAAGAGGAAACGGAAACTCCGCAAATCGACTATCGTCTCCGGAGCCGATGCCAGGCGCGTGAAGAGAATGCTCGGGATGTAGGGTGTAGCCTGCGCGCTCAATCATCTCAGTGCACAAATACGGGAGGCAGTTGTCATGCCGAGAACAAAACATAGTGTCGCCTCGCATAGGCGCAAAAAAAAGATTCTGGATCAGGCCAAGGGGTATACGGGCGGAAGGAGCAAGCTCCTGCGATCCGCCACCGAGGCCGTGAACCGGGCCCTGGCCTACGCCTACCGGGACAGGCGCGTGCGGAAACGGGATTTCAGAAAGCTCTGGATCGCCCGGATCAACGCCGCAGCGCGGCTCAACGGTATGAACTACAACCAGTTTATCAATGGGCTCAAGAAGTCCCATATCGAGATCAATCGAAAGATGCTCGCGGAGATCGCGGTCAATGACGCGGAGGGATTCTCGAAGCTGGCCGAGATAGCAAAGGGATCCCTTTCATGAAGAGCGATCGTTTCGAGCCCGCGAGAATCCGTGAACTCGGGGAGCGGGCCGGTGCGCTCCTCTCCAGCGCTCCGGATCTCGATGCCCTCGAGGAGGCCCGCGTACGGCTCCTCGGCAGAAAAGGAGAAATCACCGAACTGTTGCGATCCATCGGGCAGCTCGATCCAGTGGACAGGCCTGTTATCGGCAATTTAATCAATGAGATAAAAGATAAATTGAATAAATTACTCGAGGAGAGACGCGCGGTCCTCTCGGCCGGTCTGTACGATGAAGAGCCGTACCCGGGGGACCCGACGTTACCCGGAAGGGGATCATGGGCCGGTGGGCTTCACGTGCTGCACCGCGTGGTCGACGATATCAAACAGATACTCTACGGCATGGGGTACTCTCTGGCGGAGGGGCCGGACGTCGAGCTCGACTACTACAACTTCGAGGCTTTGAATTTCCCTCCCGATCATCCCTCGCGGGATCTTCAGGATACCTTCTACATCAACCGGGATATCCTCCTCAGGACGCAGACCTCTCCCGTGCAGGTGCGGTACATGGAGAAACATACCCCACCCCTCAAGATACTGGCGCCGGGGCGCGTGTACCGCAACGAGTCACCCGATCCCTCGCATGCGGCCGAATTTCTCCAGATCGAGGGGCTGTACGTCGACAGTGACGTATCCCTCGCCGATCTGAAGAACGACGTGACGCACTTCGTGCACGAATTTTTCGGTTCCGACGCCCGTGTGCGGTTCCGCCCGCACTTCTTTCCGTTCACCGAGCCGAGCGCCGAGGTCGACATGTCCTGTTTCTCCTGCAAGGGGCAGGGGTGCGCCGTGTGTGGAAAGACCGGCTGGTTGGAGATCATGGGCGCCGGCATGGT
This sequence comes from Patescibacteria group bacterium, assembly GCA_035529435.1. Classification (GTDB taxonomy): domain Bacteria; phylum Krumholzibacteriota; class Krumholzibacteriia; order Krumholzibacteriales; family Krumholzibacteriaceae; genus DATKWS01. The sequence goes on along the minus strand of DATKWS010000258.1, from coordinate 26,718 downwards.
GCATCCGCATGTATTCAGGTATGCGGGATACGACCCCGATTCCTACACCGGTTTCGCCTTCGGGATGGGTGTCGACCGGATCGCCATGCTCAAGCACGGCATCGACGACATACGCCGTTTTCTCGCCAATGATCTGCGGTTTCTCAGGCAGTTCTGGATGGAGAGCCGGGCGGAGGTATACGAGTGAAGGCAAATCTCAACTGGCTGAAACGGTACGTCGATATCGAGGAATCAGCCGAAACGCTCGCAAACGATCTCACGATGTTCGGCCTGAACGTCGAGGAGTATCACGCCCGCGCGGCACCCTTCAACGGTGTGGTGTTCGGTGTCGTACGCGAGGTACAAAAGCACCCGAGGGCCGACCGCCTCAGCCTCTGCGTCGTCGATGTGGGTGGGCCCGAGCCGCTCCGGATCGTTTGTGGCGCGTCGAACGTGCGTGCAGGGCTCAATGTCGCCGTTGCCCTGCACGGCGCCGTGCTCGCGGGCGGGCTCGAGATCAAGCGTACCAAGATTCGGGGTGAGGTTTCCGAGGGTATGATATGCTCCGAGATCGAGCTCGGGATCGGCGATGACGCCGGAGGCATCATCGAGCTCGACTTCACCGAGCCGCTCGGAACGCCCCTCGATAATCGGCTGGGGGGCGGGGACGTCATGTTCGATATCGAGATAACACCAAACCGGCCGGATCTTCTTTCGCTCACCGGAATTGCACGGGAGATCGCCGCGCTGTACCGGCGCGAGCTCCGCAGTCCGCCGCGTCGCACCCTCGAACCGGGCTCCGGATGCACCCTGGAAATCGAGAATTTCGCCGACTGCCCGCGGTACGCGGCTGCATTCATAGATAATGTCACGATAGCACCATCACCCGATTGGATGCAGGAGCTTCTCGCCGCCGTCGGGGTCAAACCGATCAACAATATCGTCGATGTGACGAACTTTGTTCTGATGGAGATGGGACAGCCCCTGCATGCATTCGACCGTGACCGGCTGCGCCGCGACACGATCGTGGTGCGGCGCGCGCGGTCCGGGGAATCACTCGTGACGCTCGATGACGTCGTGCGGGAGCTGACGCCCGACATGCTCGTCATCGCCGACGCCGAGCGCTCCGTGGCCCTCGCCGGCATGATGGGAGGACGGGATACCGAGGTGACCGGCGGAACCAAGCGTGTACTTCTCGAGAGTGCGATGTTCGAACCGCGACTCGTCCGCAGTGCCCGGATAGGCCTGAAGCTCGAGACGGAGGCGTCGTACCGCTTCGAGCGGGAGGCTGATATCGGAGTGATGCAGGAGGCCCTCGAGCGCGCCTGTTTTCTCATAGAGGAAATCGGCGCGGGAAAGCCCTCGTCGTTCGTCGTCGACCGGATGGCGGAAAACGCGCCGACGCACGGGAGGGCGATACCACTGCGCGTCGATCAGGCGAACCGCGTCATGGGAACGAGACTCGCCGCCGACGAGGTTGCACAGCTTCTCGAGCGCCTCGGTCTCGGCACATCGATCATGGAGGACATCGTACAGGTCTCGGTACCGGCCTTCCGGCGTGACATCAAGGAGGAGATCGATCTCATCGAGGAAGCGGCACGCGTCTACGGCTACGAGAAAATCGGCCTCGATGAGGAACCTCGATGCACCGTATATTCATCGGCTTCCCCGATCAGTTCGAGGAACGAGAATATATGTCAATATCTTTGCGCCAGGGGATTCGCCGAGGTCATCACGACATCATTCATGGATCCGGACGATCCGGCACGCATGGAATGGCCCGCATCCGACCCCCGGAGCGCCCCGCTCCCCGTATCGAATCCCCTTACGGCCGGGCAATCTGTTCTCCGGACATCACTCCTGCCGGGGCTTCTCGGCGTGGTGAAGCGGAACGCTCCCGACGAGCACGAGGGATTGCGTATCTTCGAGATGGGGAAAGTCTTTCTGAAGGAGAACGGCGGCGGCGGCCTGCCGCGCGAGGAACTCCATCTCACCGCACTCTTTGCGAGGGATGCCCAGCCGGTGCAATGGCTCGTGGAAAAGCGCCCGTTCGATTTTTTCGATATGAAGGGGGAGCTCGAGGCCCTGATCGATCAGTTCGGCGTTGCCGCGGGCCTCTCCCAGGAGCGGAAAGAGGGGGCGCCGGGATACATTTTCAACTGGATATCGGTGAACGGCGTTCTCGCCGAGGGCGGTCTTCTGGCGCGCAGTATCGCTTCTCGGTACGATATCGAGGATCCGATCTACTATTTTGATCTCGTGCTCGATGTGCTGCCCGCGAAGGGAGGTATAAAGCTTGGATTCTCGGCGATCAGCCAGTATCCTGCGGTCAAACGTGATCTCTGTGTCGTGGCGCCGGACCGGACGACCTTTGCCGATATACACACATGCATCGCCGGACAGGCTAAAAACCTTGAATCAATAAAGATGTTCGATTACTATAGAGGGGGTCATCTGGGTGAGGGAAAGCGGAGCTATACATTTCGCCTAAACTTCAGATCTTCCCGCGCAACGCTCGATGACCAGGCCGTCGACAAGGAGATAAATGCAATCCTCGCCGCGCTGCAGCGAGAACTGCAGGTAACTCTAAGATCTTGACTAATAAGGGAGTTACAAAAATGGCAGGCACTGAATTATCAAGCTTGAACGTTCTTGAGGAGAAGATCAACAAGGCGGCCGAGATGATTGCTGCCCTGAGGCGTGAAAAAAATGAGGTTGAACAGACGAATAAAGAGTTGAAAGGAAAAATAGAATCGTTGTATATTAGTAATGAGGAGTTGATAAGCCAACTTGAAGCATTGAAAACACAGCAAGAAAAGCAAACTGATTTTGAGACAAAGAGAGAGGAGATAAAGAACAAGATAGAGGAGATGCTGGTGAAGCTGGAGGGGTTGGATCTGTAGCCCCGATGGCGATCGATTAGATTCCGGCAAGGGTTGTAAGGTCGATTCTGTATTGATGACAAGCAGGTGCCAATGGCCGAAACAAGTACCGAAAAGGTAGAAATTTTTGGTCAAGAGTATAGAATTCGGGGAGTTGGCGACCCGCAGTATATTCATAAGATAGCAGGGTACGTCGACAAGAAGATGAGGGAGATAGCCCATTCGAGTGGTATACTGTCGCAGGCGCGTATCGCCATTTTGGCGGCTCTCAATATTGCGGACGAGCTGTACCAGGAACGTGAGGAACGGGAGAAGGCGCAGGGGGAGCTCGGACGGCAGGCGGAGCGCTTGAGCGAACTCCTCGATAACAAGATCAGTGCAGAATTGTGAAACGGCAACCCTGCTGACGAGGTGTTGGATTGAAAAGCAGGGATGAAGCAGAGATAGAAGAAAAGTTCGGAAGAAATTCCCTACCGTGCTCGTGATGGAGAAAATCATTTTATGCCAACACCTTGAGCCCGGAAGTCTTATATCTGATCGTGAATGTTAGGCCCTGTCATACAGGGACAGCAGAAACGGTCATGCGGACATCCACCTTGTTGGAAGGGCTTAAAAGGATTTTTCGCACACGGCAATGAGTGGGGAATTTTTCTTATTCACCCACCAGCGATCTCCCGAAAGAATTACTATTCATCATCTTCAATATAGCGTTGTGCGTTTACGATTGTGGCTATGTACATGATGGAGGTGAGCCGCCCTGACATAATGTCGGGAGTATGCCATGGACAGCATCGTATTCTATGTATCTGCGGGGATCCTCGTTCTTTTCCTTGGTTTCATCCTGGGCTGGCTGATCAATAAGAAGATCTCCGAGAGCCATCTGCGCCATACGCAGAAACTTGCCGAAAACATCATTGCGGAGGCGCAACGGGAAGCCGAGACACGGAAAAAGGCATCGATACTCGAGGCGAAGGACGAGTGGTACAAGGCAAAGATCAGGTTCGAGAAGGAAACACAGGAAACGAGGCAGGAGCTCAAGAAGGCCGAACGGCGACTCGAGGAAAAAGAGCAAAACATCAACCGCAAGGTCGACTACCTCGAGAAGCGCGAACAAGAGATCAACGACAAGCAGAGGTTCCTCGACAGCAAGCTCAAGGCGATATCGGAAAAGAACGATGATCTCGCCCGGCTGCTCGAAATGCAGAACGAGAAGCTCGAGAAGATAGCCGCCATGAGCAGGGAAGAGGCGAAGAAACTGCTCATAACGAATCTCGAGAACACCGCACGGCACGAGGCGGCGAAACGGATAAAGGAGATCAAGGACGAGGCCGAACGTAACGCCATCAAGCAGAGCCGTGAGATACTGACCCTCGCGATCGAACGGTGCGCCACCGATCATGTGGTAGAATCGACCGTCTCGGTCGTCGATCTGCCGAACGATGAGATGAAGGGACGTATCATCGGCAGGGAAGGACGGAACATCCGGGCATTCGAGAACGCCACGGGAATCGATGTGATCATCGACGATACGCCCGAGGCGGTCATACTGTCCGGATTCGATCCGATTCGCCGTGAGGTGGCGCGTCTCTCCCTCGACAAGCTCGTCAAGGACGGCAGGATACATCCAGGCCGCATCGAGGAGATTGTCGAGAAAACACACAAGGAGCTGATGGAAGAGATACGCGAGGTCGGCGAGCAAACCACCCTCGATCTGAACATCCACGCACTGCATCCCGAGCTGGTGAAACTGCTCGGCCGGCTCAAGTACAGGACTTCCTACGGTCAGAACATACTCCAGCATTCCAAGGAAGTCGCATACCTTTCGGGTTTGATCGCCAGTCAGCTCGGGCTCGATCACCATATCGCAAAGCGTGCCGGCCTCCTGCACGATATCGGGAAAGCCGCCGATCACGAAATGGAAGGTCCGCATGCCGAGATCGGCGCCGAACTGGTGCGGCGGTACGGGGAGAACGATATCGTGTTGAATGTCGTCGCCGCGCACCACGAGGACGTTGAGGCCACATCACTCATCACGCACGTCGTATCGGCAGCCGATGCGATCTCGGGTGCCAGGCCGGGGGCGCGCCGCGAGACGCTCGAGAATTACATCAGAAGGCTCGAGAAGCTGGAGAAGATCGCGGATGCATTCGACGGGGTCGAGAAGTCGTACGCGATCCAGGCCGGACGCGAAATCAGGATACTGGTCAGTCACAAGAAGCTGGATGACATGCAGGCATCCGAGCTGGCATCCGAAATTTCCCGGAAGATCGAGGAAGAGATGGAATATCCCGGCCAGATCAAGGTCGTGGTGATACGCGAAACACGGGCGATCGATTACGCGCGGTGATGCGGCCGGATGCCGTTTCGCCCACGCCCATGCGGTCGGCCCTTCGGTTCCTCTCACGGATTCGATCCAAAGCGGCTCGTACATCGGGGCACCGCCGCATACCGGACATGCGTGGTACGGGTATCTCGGAGATATGAATATACTCTTTATCGGTGATATCATAGCGCGGACCGGCAGGAAGGCACTCGCCGAGGCGCTCCCCGGTATCAGGAAACGCTTCGGAATCGATCTCTGTATCGGGAATGTCGAGAACGCCGCCGGCATCTTCGGCGTCACGGAGCAGGTGGTGGAGGAAGTGGTCGCGACCGGCGTCGATATCATGACGAGCGGAAACCATATCTGGGACAAGAGTGAAGGTGTTTCACTGCTCGATACGAGAGACGATCTGCTCCGTCCGGCAAACTACCCGCCGTCGGCCCCCGGGAGGGGATCGCTCGTCCGGGACGTGAACGGTGTCCCCGTCGCCGTCATCAACCTCCAGGGAAGAACCTACATGCCGATAACCGACTGCCCGTTCCGCAAGGCCGACGAGATACTCTCGGGAATATCCCGGACGGTGAAGATCAGGCTGGTTGATTTTCATGCGGAGGCCACGAGCGAGAAGGTGTGCCTCGGTTATTACCTCGATGGACGGGTGAGCGCAGTCATCGGCACCCACACGCACGTACCGACGGCCGATGAGCGTATTCTTCCCAACGGAACCGCCTATATCACCGATGTCGGCATGACGGGCGGCTGCGAGTCTATCATCGGCGTTCGAAAGGAAGAGGTCATCCGGCGCTTCCTCGACGGTGTTCCGGTACGGTTTCGCGCCTCGCGCGAACGGCCGTGCATCGGGGCGCTGTTTATCGAGATCGATGACGAGACGGGAACGGCGAATCGTGTGGAACGCATCATGGAGGAAACAGAGGAATACGAACGTGGAAAATCGTGACGTGCGCGGGAAAATAATAGACGGCAGGAGCGTCGCACGCGAGGTGCTCGACGGGCTCATCGCCGAGGTCGCGCGTTTCAACGAGCAACACCCCCCCCCTCGCCTCACCGTCATCATAGCCGGAAAGGACCCCGCATCGCAGGTGTACGTGAAGAGCAAGGTGCGCGCCGCGGAGAAGTGCGGCATCGAATCCGATCTCATAGAACTGCCGCCGGATGTTTCCCGGGAAACTCTGCTCGGGCTGCTCGACAGGTGCAACACCGATCCCACGATCGACGGTGTGCTGGTGCAGCTGCCGCTCCCGCCGCATATCGACCAGCAGGAGGTCATAGAGAGAATAGATCCCCACAAGGATGTCGATGGGCTACATCCGTTCAACATCGGCCGTCTCGCCATCGGGATGCCGTTGTTCGTTCCCTGCACGCCGCTCGGTATATCGGTGCTCCTTGCGCGCTACGGCATAGATCCGGCCGGTGCCCATGTCGTCATCGTGGGAAGGAGCGTCCTGGTGGGTAAACCGCTTGCGCTACTCCTGGCGCGCAAAGGCGCGGGGGGCGACGCGACCGTCTCGATCTGCCATTCACGGACGCACGAACTCGCCGCGATCACGACGACGGCCGATATCCTCGTCGCCGCGGTCGGGTGCGCGAATATGATAACCGCCGAAATGGTGAAGGAAGGCGCCGTCGTGATCGATGTCGGTACGAACCGTGTTGATGATCCGGGCGCGAAGCGGGGATACCGGCTGACCGGCGACGTCGACTTCGAAGCGGTCTATCCGCGGGTGTCGAGAATTACGCCCGTACCGGGCGGCGTCGGACCTATGACCGTCGCGATGCTGATGCAAAACACCCTACAGGCTGCGCGCCGGCGGAGAGGAGAGGATGATGGAAACGAGTGGGTGGGGTGATCCGCCGATCGAGGAGTGGGAAGAGGTATACACCGTCACCGAGATCACGGATGCGATCAGGCAAAGCCTCGAATCGGAATTTTCCGCGGTGCAGGTGCTCGGAGAGATCGCGAACTTCAAGGCGCACACATCGGGCCACCTCTACTTCAGCCTGCGCGACGATTCGAATCTCATTCGCACCGTCGTCTTCAGACGGCACGCCGGGAAGATCACCTTCGGGCCGGACAACGGCATGCTCATCATCGCCTCGGGACGCATCTCGCATTACGGAGGCAGCGGCCAGACACAGCTCGTGGCCGATCGCCTGATTCCCGCCGGACGGGGAGTCATGGAGCTCGGATTCAGGGCGCTGTTGCAAAAACTGATGGGCGAGGGATTGACGTCCCCCGAGCGAAAGCGTCCGATTCCACGCTACCCATCGAGACTCGTCGTTGTCACGTCGGAATCCGGCGCCGTAATCAATGACATCATCGACACGTTGAACCGGCGGTGGCCGGTCGCCGAGATCGTTCATATACCGGTCGCCGTGCAGGGACCGGACGCGGTCCCCTCGATCGTGAAGGCCTTCGAGCTGTCGAACCGGCTCGAAGATGTCGATGCCGTGATTCTCGCCAGGGGAGGGGGGAGCATCGAGGACCTCTGGGCCTTCAACAGCGAGGAGGTCGCGCGGGCCGTCGCACGGTCCGTGCATCCCGTCATCACCGGCATCGGACATGAAATAGACACGACCGTCGCCGATTACGTGTCGGATATCCGTGCCGCAACGCCGACGGCGGCGGCCGAGCTCGCCGCCCCGCCGATCCACGAAGTGCGAAACGGTGTCGTCGAATCGATACGCCGCCTGGCAGGCGCGTTCCGCGGATCGCACGAGAGACGCCTGCATCTTCTCGAATACCTCATGAGGAGCAGTTCTTTTGCCGCGCTCGTGCATCGATGCGAACAAGCGGAATTCAAGCTCGACGACGCGTTCGGAAAGCTCGGAACGTGGTGGCGGACCGACAAACTCGCACGCGCCGGTGCGCTCGATAGATCGTTGAACGCGATCCGAACGGTTGTCATACAGTCGTGGGGAGCGCGCGGTTTGCGGTTGAGCCGGTTACTGGCGGGTGTCGCTGCGGGTGATCCGCGCGTGCGGATTGCCTCTTCGCGCGGGGGCATCGAGAACCTCCTCGGAGAGCTCGTGCTGCGAACGGGCCAGTCGCTGGAGCTTGCGCGGCGTGCCGTCCAGCACAACGTCCGGGCGATCGACGGCCTGCATCCGCGCACCGTGCTGAAACGTGGATATACCTATTGCACGACCGCCGGCGGTGATGCAATCATCGGCAGGATCGGGCGGCTCGCGGTCCGCGATGATGTGACGGTACATTTCTACGATGGAACGGCCCGGTGCAGCGTGATCGGGAAACGGAAAGGGAAGTCATGGCAAAAAAAATGACGTTCGAGGACGCGGCGGGCAGGCTCGAGGAAATAGTGAGACGCCTCGAGGAGGGAGAGGTACCGCTCGAGGAAAGCATCAAGCTCTACGAGGAGGGGATGAAGCTCGGCACGATGTGCCGGCGCATCCTCGACGAGGCCGAGCAGAGGATACAGAAACTCTCAAGCGAGATCGAGGGCGAACCGGATGCCGGGTGAATGGTCCGATAGCGAAATGGAATCGCGGCTTCTCACCGATCGCCGGCGTGTCGAACGGCGCCTCGATGATCTCCTGCCGCACGGCGGGGAACCGCCCGATTCCCTGCACCGCGCCATGCGTCATGCCGTACTCGGCGGCGGCAAGCGGATGCGGGCGATGCTGTGCATCAATGCACACCGGCTCCTCGGCGAGCCATGCCCCGAGGCGGCGCTCGATGCGGCCTGCGCGATAGAGTGCCTCCATGCGTACACCCTGATCCACGACGATCTGCCGGCCCTCGACGATGATGATGTGAGGCGGGGCAAACCGTCGTGTCACATCGCATTCGGCGAGGCAACGGCGATCCTGGCGGGTGACGCCCTTCAGGCGCTCGCGTTCGAAGTCCTCTCCGGTTGTCGCGCGCGGGATGACCGGATATGCCGATCGGTACGGCTGCTCGCCCGGACGGCCGGATCCCGTTTTCTCGTCGGTGGTCAGGTCGCCGATCTGGAGGGTGAGGGAGCGGAGCCGACGGAGGAGCGGCTGCTGTTCGTACATCAACGTAAAACCGCCGAGCTCATCGCGGCGTCGATCACCATCGGGGCGCTCCTCGCCGGAGCGGAAGACCGGGTGCTGCGGGAACTCGAGTTGATCGGGAGGAATGCCGGGCTCGCCTTTCAGATCATCGACGATATCCTCGATAGAGTGGGAAGTGAAGAAGCGGTGGGAAAAGGGTTGCGCAAGGACATAAAAAAGGAGAAAATCACCTATCCGGCCTGTTTCGGCGTCGAGCGTTCGAGACAGCGGGCCGGCGAGTTGATCGCAGGCGCCGTGACCGGCATACAAGAGCTTGGAGACGCTGGGCCTCTTCAATACCTCTTTCGCATGATTCTGGATCGCGTGTCCTGAAATGTTCCGTCAGCTACTATATCGTGAGATATTCCTCGTTCCGATTATCTGTGGATTCTTTATCCAATGTCTCAAAGTTGTGTTGTATACTGTTGTAAATAAAAATAATAACGTTTTTCGAATGGTTCAGGCCGATGGCATGCCCAACCTCCATTCGGCAGTTTTCAGCTCTCTGTCCACCGGCATCGGTATCAAGTACGGGGTATCCTCGATACTATTTTCGCTCGTTACCGCGTACAGCGTCATTATCATCTACGACACGATGAAACTCAAGGGCGAGCGCGGGAAGCAGGCCAGCATTCTGAACAGGATACTGTCGAGCTTCAAGTGGTACGACGAGATCGAAACGGGCAAGGGTATCCGCGTATTGCAATTCAGGACGTTCGACGTGATGAGCGGTGCCGTTCTCGGCGTACTCATCGCGTTTCTGTTGCTGTAGGCCCGCATGAAAGGCGTTCCGTGGCTTCACTACTGGAATCGATACGGTCACCTTCCGACCTCAAATCTCTATCGATCGACGAGTTGAAAAAACTCGCCGGCGAGATCCGCCAGTACATCCTCGAGGTCGTCTCGAAGCGCGGCGGGCACCTCGCGTCGAGTCTCGGGTGCGTGGAGATCACCGTGGCGCTGCATTACATGTTCGATTCGCCGCGGGACAAGATCATCTGGGATGTCGGTCACCAGAGTTACGCGCACAAGATCATCACGGGAAGACGCGAGGCGTTCGCCGATCTCCGGACACGCGGCGGCATCAGCGGATTCCCCAGTATAACGGAGAGCGAGCACGACATGTTCGGTGTCGGGCACGCGAGTACCGCGATATCGGCGGCGCTCGGATTCGCCGTCGCGCGGGACCTCCGCGGTGAGGACCATTTTGTCATCAGTGTCGTCGGCGACGGCGCCCTGACCGGCGGCATGTCCTTCGAGGGGATCAATCAGGCTGGTCACCTGAAGAAGAACAAATTCATCATCGTGCTCAACGACAACGAAATGTCGATATCGAAGAACGTCGGCGCGCTCGCTCGGTACCTGACCACGATAACGACCAAGAAGCTCTACCTCCAGCTCGAGGCGGACGTGTGGGAGCTTCTCGGAAGGATTCCGACGCTCGGGGGCAAGGCCCGCAAGCTGGCGAGCAGAATCAAGGAGAGCATCAAGAATCTCGTCGTTCCGACCATTCTGTTCGAGGAGCTCGGCTTCCGGTACCTCGGACCGATCGACGGGCACGATATCGAGCAGCTCGTCGATGCGTTCTCGGATATCTATCAGGTTCCCGGACCGGTGCTCATCCATGCCGTCACGAAGAAGGGAAAGGGGTATGCCTTCGCGGAGAACAACGCTGAGAAGTTCCACGGCATCGGCAGTTTTTACAAGGCGACCGGCAATTCGCGAACCGCTTCCGGCAAGGACAAGTACAGCGACGTTTTCGGCAAGACGATCGTCGAGCTCGCGCGCCGTGACGAACGTATCGTGGCGATAACCGCCGCGATGCGCGAGGGTACCGGGCTCACGCTGTTTTCCACGGAGTTCCCCGACCGGTTCTTTGATGTCGGCATCAGCGAGCAGCACGCCGTGACGTTCGCCGCCGGTCTCTCACGCGCCGGGATGAAACCATTCGTAACGATCTATTCGACGTTTCTCCAGCGCAGTTTCGACCAGATCATCCACGATGTGGCTCTTCAGAACCTGCCGGTCAGGTTCGTGCTCGACAGGGCGGGAATCGTCGGCGAGGACGGCCCGACGCACCATGGTGCATTCGATATCAGTTACCTGCGCCTCGTGCCGAATTTCGTTATCATGACGCCGTGCGACGAGAACGAACTCAGGTGTATGCTTCTCACGCTCCTCGAGTACGGGGACGGCCCGATCGCGGTGCGGTTTCCGCGGGGCAGCGTCGTCGGCGTCAAGCCGATCAAGGAGCCTGCGCCTCTCGAGGTGGGAAGGGGAACGACGCTGCGGGAGGGGAGCGATGCCGCCCTCTTCGCCATCGGCACGATGGTCCGGACGGCCGAGGAAACGGCCGTGCTCCTGAAAGACAACGGTGTCTCGGTAACCGTTGTGAACGCGCGATTCGTGAAGCCGCTCGACGGCGAGCTCCTGCTCGGATGCGCCCGTTCGGGAGTGCCCGTCTTCACCTGCGAGGAGAACATAGTCGCCGGTGGATTCGGGGACGCGGTCTCTGAGCTCCTGGAGGATGCGGGGATGAAAAATCGCCTCACCAGGATCGGCATCCCCGACCGTTTCGTGCCGCACGGGAGGCGGGATGAACTACTCGATGAGGTCGGTCTTTCGGCGGACAGGATCGCCGCGACCGTCATGCGGGTTCTTCAAGAGAAACCATCCATCGAAAGCGGAGGAATGAGATGAGGATATCCCGGGTGGGAATCGTAGCAAATATTCGAAAGACCGAGATCGGCGCGATTGTGTCACGCGTTCTCGATCTCCTGCCGGGCGGGATCGATGTGGTGGGTACGGCGGATACGGCGTCGGTGGCCGCTCGGGGCGCGGTACGCGCCGTGGAATCGTTCAACGACTGCGATATCGTTCTCGCGCTCGGCGGGGACGGCACCCTCCTCATGGCCGCGCGGTTTGTCGAGCATGATGAAATACCGCTCCTCGGCATCAAGATCCGGAGCCTCGGATTTCTCACCGAGGACGATGTCGATCATACGATACGCGATCTCCTCGACGGCAGGTTCGTGATCCAGGAACGGACCAGGCTCCAGGTTACCCTCGAGTCGCAGGGAACCGCCACCGCGAAGTACACGGCGTTGAACGATGCCGTCATACACGGTATCGGCGTATCGCGCGTGATCCACCTGAGGACCGTTATCGACGGCGCGCTGCTCGGCGAATACCTCTCCGACGGTGTCATCGTTGCCACGCCGACAGGCTCGACCGCATACTCGCTCGCGGCAGGTGGACCGATCGTGAACCCGACACGGGTCTGCGTGTTCGTCATCACGCCTCTCTGTCCCCACTCGCTCTCCGTCCGCCCGATCGTCGTGAGTTGCGACGAGACATTCACCGTCGAACTGGTGGAGCATGATCATGAGGCGATGCTCACGATCGACGGGCAGCAGTCCAGCAGCATAAAGGATGGCGAGCGGATCGTGTTTTGCAAGAGCCCCACCGTTACCAGGCTGGTCGTGACGGAGGGGTACAACTTCTACGATATCGTCCGGCAAAAACTGAAATGGGGCGGTGTGCTGCGGAGGCATTGACCACGCGTTTGGTTGAATATCATGTTGAGCGAATTGAGGATCAAGAACCTGGCAGTGGTGGAGGATGCCGTCATTCCCTTCAGCGGTGGTCTCAATGTCCTCACCGGATCGACCGGAGCCGGGAAATCGATCATACTCTCCGCCGTTGACCTGCTGTCGGGGAGCAGGGCGAAGCGCACGATGATCCGGCGCGGAGCCGAAACGCTCACCGTGGAGGGCACGTTCCACGTGCCTGCACTGGCGCCGATACGCGGCATCCTCGGCATGGAGCCGGAAGACGACATGATCGCGATACGTCGCGAATTGCACATCGATGGAAAGAGCAGGATCTGGATCAATGGCATGCTCTCGTCAAACACGGTGGCGCGGGAGATCACCGGTTCGCTCTTCGAGCTGCACGGGCAGCGCCGGCAGCAGGAGCTCCTCGATCCGGCGTCCCATATCGAATACCTCGACGCGGGTGGGGATTATCAAGAGCTGATCGTGGAATGCGCCGGGCTCGTCGCGTCGTACCGCCGGCTCCGGGAGCGTGTCACCAGCCTCCGTGAGGATGAGCGGCGACACAAGGAGCAGGAGGAGTACTATCGTTTTCAACTTGCCGAGATCGAGAAGCTGTCGCTGAAACCCGGTATCGACGAGGAGATTGCAGCACGCATACGTCTCACGGAGAACAGGCATCGCTTCACCGCAACGCTCGAGGAGTGCCACGCGCTGCTCGCGTCGGAGGATGAAGGGATCCTCGCACGGCTGCATCGTCTCGAACAGGCCTTCCGCTTTCTGGAATCCCTCGATACCGCCTGGGAAGGCGCCAGGCGGGAGACGGGCGATTTCAGAATAGCCGCCCAGGAGATCCTGAGGCAGGTGGAACGGTATCTCGGCGGTGATGCGGAGGAAGCGGATGATGTGGAGATGCTCCAGAGCAGGCTGGCCGCAATCCAGCGGACCGCGCGCAAGCACGGTCTCGATTGCAGCGGCCTCATCGCGCGCCGTGACGAGCTGAGGCGCATCCTGCATTCTCTCACCGAAGGTTCGGACGAGATCATCGAGGCGGAGCGGCGCCTCGAAGAGACGCGGCGGAGGCTCGTACCTCTATGCGAGCGGCTCAGCGAACTGCGCAGCCGGACCGCGTCCGGCCTGGACCGGGAGGTCACCTCGGAGCTGAGGCGGCTCGGGATGAAAGGAGCCCTCTTTCGAACTTCGATCGAGCAACCGGCAAATAGTGCTTCTCTCTTCGAAGAAGATGCGCTACATTTGACGCAGAGAGGGTGGGACCGGGTCGAGTTCATGATCAGAACCAATATCGGTGAGGATATGCACCCTCTCAGCGATGTCGCCTCGGGCGGCGAACTTTCGCGAATCACGCTCGTGTTGAAGGCCTTGCAGGCCGGCGGGAAATCGATATCGACCCTGATATTCGATGAGATAGATTCGGGGCTCGGGGCGGACCTCGGTGAGGTCGTGGCCCAACGGATGCATGAACTCTCCGGACGGTACCAGATCGTATGCATCACGCACCTGCCGCAGATAGCCGCGCGGGCCGAGCGCCACATTCTGGTGGACAAGCGGGTGAAGGGGGGAAGGACGGTCACGGCGGCGGCGTCCGTGGACGGCGAACATCGAATCAACGAGATTGCCCGGATGCTCGGCGGCCCCGGCGCACTGCGCGAAAAGCTGGCCGCTGAACTCCTTCGTACGGGAAAAGGCGCCCGTAGCTCAGCTGGATAGAGCACCGGCCTCCGGAGCCGGGTGTCGGAGGTTCGAATCCTCTCGGGCGCGTATTACGGGCGGGGCGCGGACCCGCCCTCTTCATTTTTATTGAATGATCGCCGCTTACGGCGTATCTTTTTTGGTGCGACGCCGGCGGGCGGAGCGTGCCGATCCGCCGGCGTCGGGAATTTCCGCATTGTGATCAAACGCTATTGCGTTTCCGTGCAAGGGGTCGAACGTGAATATCTGCCGCGTTGTTCTGCGAATCGCCGTTCCGTTGTTATGTCTCGTGTGCGCCGCCCCGGCCGGTTCTTTTCCTCCACCACTCCGTTACGTACATACCGCGGCGGCGATGCAGGCCGCATCGCTGGTTCGAGCGGATTCGCTCTCGGCGATGATCCGGTTCCTCACCATCGATATGGAAACGGGGCAGCCGAGGAGCCGCTTCACGTTCAGGGAAGCCGAACTCACGGAGATCGCCGATTCCCTGGCGGCGCGCCTCGTTCGATATGCGGGACGTCCTGTCGAGCGCACGGTATTCAGCGTGTCCGACCCGTACTACGCCCCGGGGAGCTTCACCACCGAAAACGTACGCGTACGGGTCCCCGGGACGAGGGATGATTCATCCGTCGTCATCGTCTGCGCCCACTACGATGCCATCGGTGTGCGTACGGACGGATGGCGGGAGAACTGGCAGACGATGCCGGCCCCGGGAGCGAACGACAACGGAACGGGAGTCGCCGCACTGATGGAGGCCGCACGGATACTTCCCGCGTATCCGCTCCCCTTCGATCTCCTGTTTGTACTGTTCTCGGCAGAGGAACTCGGCAAGCTGGGAAGCATCGATTTCGTGGATCGATGCGATTCCGCCTGCGCCGATAAAATCCTCGGCGTGTTCAATCTCGATATGGTCGGTTACAACGAGGATGGAAACGCGGCGGGAAGCATTCTCTCCAACTTTTCATCGGGGTGGATGGCCGACATGCTCATCGCAGCACTACCCGCCATCGATCCCGAGCTGCCCCTGGAGATCATCAAACCGGGGCCTTCCAACTGGGATCACGCCTCGTTCTGGGAGCACACGTGGAACGGGCAGCCACAGCCCATCAGTGCCGTGACGCTGGCGGAGCCGCTCCGCTCCGGTGGATTCATCGTCTACCCGCACTACCACACGGTGAGCGATACCATCGGCTGGATCGATCTCGACCAGACGGAGCGGATCACGAAGGTGCTCGTCGGATTCCTGGCCGGTTTTGCCGCACTTCCCCCCGAAATGGCGCTCCTGCAATCCGATCTCCTGCTGCGGGGGGAGGAAACGTTTCTCGGCGCCGAGATATTCCCGGTCGGTGCGACGATCACTGCATACGTCCGGTGCCGGAACATCGGCGGCGCCGCCCCTCCGGTGCAGACCTCGATCTCACTCGATGTGACGCTCGAGAACGCGGGCGGTGAGCGGGTCCTCTACAACGGTCCGGTGGAGGCGTCCGGTCCGCTGCGTGCGTCGGAGACGGCAATCCGGTTCGCCGTATCGGCGCATGATGCGGGTGAAAACTGGATACGGGCACGCATCTCGGTATCGGGTTTCAATGACCGGGAAGACAACAACGATTCGCGGACCCGATTCGTCGTCGAGACACCGGGGGGGGGCGTTCTGGCCGGATATCATTTCCGCCCCAATCCGGTGACCGGCTCCTTTGCCGATGCCGAATTCTGCGTCAATCTCGCCGGGGAAGCCAATATTCAGATCGAGATCTTCACAATCGAGGGAGAACGGATTGGAACCGCATATATCGGACCGGGATACGGAAGGGCGCTGGATATTGGACTGACCTGTATCCTGTGCGGGGAACTCTTTCCGGAGGTCACAGATCTCGCCTCCGGTATCTATCTGTACCGGTTGAAGGTGAACGCCGCCGGGGGAGGGACGAATTACCGCACGGGACAGTTCGCCGTTCTGAACTGATGCGGCAACGCCGGGGGATACTATGGCCCTTCTGAGAATATTACTCATCGCGGTCCTGCTCTATTACGGTCTCAAGCTTCTCGCGGGATGGGTTTTTCGCCCGGATGAGAGGCGGCTTCACGCAGACCGGTCAAAGCGCGCGAAGGCCCGCAGGGAACGTTACCGGGACCTCACCGATCAGCGGATAGAGGACGCCGATTACGAGGAAATCGACGCGGAGGATAAGCCATGATAATGAGAATGAGAGAGCCGAACAGGCGCAGATTCAAATCATCGATACGCGAGCGTCAGAAACGGCAACGTGAGTATTATTACGCATCGGTATCCGTTCTGGTGGTAAAGATCATCCTCCTCGTCTTCCTCGTCATTCTCTTCTCTGTTTCGCTCCGCCTGTTCCATTACCGGTTCCCGCAGATCGCGCCGGCCGCCCGGTATGCCGTTCCCGCGCTTGTCGCCGTCTTCGCGCTCATTGTGGTATATTTTATTTATAAGAATATCAAGGACATGAGGGATATACAGAGGGAGAAGGGCAAATCCTGATCTCTCCATCCGCTCCCCACAGGGGCAGCCGTTTCAATTCAACCAGAATAGATTGAACGGAACTCCTTCCGTGGCATATCTTTTGCTGAAAATCCGTATGGATTGAAGCGAGAGATGAGGCCATGACACGAACAAACGACGAAAAGGATATACTGTTTCAGACCTTTGCCGAGATCACCAGCCTGATCAGCTCTGGAAAGGATAACCGTATTATTTTCCAGAAGATACTTGAAACGGCGCTCGATCTTCTCCCATCGACGAGAAGTTACCTGATCTTTCTCGAGAATCATCGGATCTTCAAGTATACCGCGCAGATCCAGGATCGGGGGAGAAAGGTGACGGTGGAGGATATGCCGGAATCGACCGGGATTCTCAACTGGCTGCACCGGGAGGTCGAAGAGCTCCGGGCGCCGGACCAGGTATTCTCGCTCGATCTTTCACTTCTCGCCGCCGAGTGCATCAGGGAGGACGATGGATGCGGCATGGTGATCTCCGCCCCCCTGATGGCGAAAAACTCCCTCTTCGGTATTCTTGTCACGCTCAACGACCAGTCGAGACGTCCGTTCAATGACGATGACATACACCTGCTCACCATCATGGCGAACCAGGCCGCTATAGCCCTCGAGAACTACATGCTCTACAGGAAGCTCGAGGTGGAATCGATCACGGACGGTCTCACGGGGGTATTCAATTACCGTTTTCTCATCCGGTCGCTGAGACTCGAGATCAAGCGCGCCGAACGCTTCACGAGCCGGTTCTCGTTTCTCATGCTCGATGTCGACAATCTCAAGGAATACAACGACCGCAACGGCCACCTCTCGGGAAGCAGGGCGCTGCACGACATCGCGAAGATCATCACGAGCAACTGCCGCGAGATCGATCTCGTCTCGAAGTACGGTGGCGATGAATTCGCCCTCATGCTGCCCCAGACAGACCTCACGGGCGCCGTTCGACTGGGGGAGCGGATTCTCAGGGCGGTCCGCGCATTCAAATTCGATGGAGCGACGCCCGGCCTTCTCACCTGCAGTATCGGCATTGCCATCTTCCCTGAGGACGCTCGAGGAGTCGAGGAATTGATCGACAAGGCGGACACGGCCCTGTACCGCGCTAAGTCCATGGGTAAAAATGTAATAAGAAATTACCAGGATGAACCGGTGTTGGAACGCCCTTAAACCTTTGACGGAAGCAATTCTTTGTTGTACCCTTCTTCGGTTGAAAAAAGGGGGCAACGGTGCAGCTCAGACAGAAACTGGCTGATAAAAAATCGATCCACTCGATCATCGGCCTCGGGTACGTCGGATTGCCGCTGGCGGTGGAATTCGCCAAGGCGGGACTCACAACCGTCGGTATCGATATCGTGCGCGATAAGATCGACATGGTCAATGCGGGCACGAGCTATATCGGCGATGTCGCGGGGGAGGAGCTCGCCAGGGTCGTCAGCGAGGGGACGCTCAGGGCATCCGATGATTTCGGGGAACTGAAGGATGCCGACACGATAAACATCTGTGTGCCGACGCCGCTCCGCAAGACCAAGGACCCCGATATCTCCTACATCGTCTCCGCGGTCCGGGAGATACAGAAGAACCTTCGCCGCGAACAGCTCGTTATACTCGAGAGTACGACATATCCCGGAACGACCGAGGAAGTCATTCTACCGCTCCTCGAGGAGGGCGGGCTCGCGGTGGGTCGAGATTTCTATCTCGCGTTCTCACCGGAACGGGTCGATCCGGGCAACGTGAAATACACGACGAAGAACATCCCCAAGGTGGTCGGGGGGGTGACACCGGCCTGCACCGAACTCGCGACCCTTCTCTACCGGACGGCGAATATGAATCCGGTCCCGGTGAGCTCATCGCGGGTCGCGGAAACGGTGAAGCTTCTCGAGAACACGTTCCGGAGCGTCAATATCGGTCTTGTCAACGAGATTGCAATGATGTGCCACAAGATGAGCATCGACGTCTGGGAGGTCATAGAGGCCGCGGCGACAAAGCCGTTCGGATTCATGCCGTTCTATCCGGGGCCCGGCCTGGGGGGACACTGCATCCCGATCGATCCGTTCTACCTGTCGTGGAAAGCCAAGCAGAGCGGTTTCGAGGCGCGTTTCATCGAGCTTTCGGGCATGATCAACAGCGACATGCCGATGCATGTCATAAACCGGGTCGCCGAAGCGCTCAACGAGCGCAGGAAGTGCATCAACGGCGCTCGTATCCTGATCTTAGGCGTGTCGTACAAGGAGGGGATCGACGACACACGCGAATCGCCCGCCTACGACATCATCAAGCTGCTGCAGCACCGGAAAGCGGAGGTGATGTACTACGACGAACACGTCGGCTCGCTCGAGAATGCGGGGGATGTGCCGGTGTTCGCGTACACGGCTGGGAACATCCGCAATCTCGACTGTGCAATCATCGTCACGGGGCATAGGGAAGTCGATTACCGGTTGCTCGTCGAGAACGCGCCCCTTATCTTTGATGCGCGCAACGTTCTCAAGGATTTCAAGTCGGACAATATCGTACTGTTGTGACAACGTAACCAAACAGCGGAGTCGGCATGTCGAAATATCTCGTAACGGGTGGAGCCGGTTTCATCGGTTCGAACATCACGGAGAAACTTGTCAAGCGCGGCGAACGGGTCGTGATACTCGACGACCTCTCGACCGGAAAGCGGGAGAACATAGGTCATCTCCTCGGCGATATCGAGTTCGTGGAGGGTGATATCAGGGATCCTTCGATCGTACGCCGCGCGCTGCGGGGAGTTTCACGCGTCATTCATCAGGCCGCCCTCGCCTCGGTACCGCGCAGTATCGAGAATCCCGTCCTCGTCAACGATGTCAACATCGGCGGCACCGTCGTCATGCTCGACGAGTCACGCCGGGCGGGCGTTGATATCTTCGTGTACGCCGCATCGTCGTCAGCGTACGGTGATACGGAGACACTCCCGAAACACGAGGAGATACTGCCACAGCCGCTATCGCCCTACGCGGTGAGCAAGCTCACGGGGGAGTACTACTGCTCCGTCTATGCGCGCACGTACGGGCTCCCGACGTTGAGCCTCCGCTACTTCAACGTATTCGGACCACGCCAGGATCCACGGTCGCAGTATGCGGCCGTCATACCGATCTTCGTGTCGCACCTCCAGCGCGGCGAGCCGCCGACGATACACGGTGACGGCGAGCAGAGCCGCGATTTCACCTATGTCGAGAACGTGGTGAATGCCAATCTCCAGGCCGCCGAATGCGCGCGGGCGAACGGGCAGGTCGTGAACATCGCCTGCGGCACCAGCTACACGGTCAACGATCTCTTCAATCGCCTTAAGGCATTGACCGGTGCCTCCATCGATCCGATCTACGACGAGCCGAGGCCGGGGGATGTCAAGCATTCACTGGCCGACGTATCGATGGCACGCGAGCTCCTCGGCTTCGAGGTTTCGGTATCCTTTGAGGAGGGACTTGAGAGAACCGTTGCCTGGTACCGGAGCACTGGACGGCAGGTCGCGGGATGAGGTTTACCTTTACAATGGGATGTTCGAGAAAGATACTTTAGCATGGTTGAGAGGTCGTGATGAAAGTGTCAAATGTAACACGGTTCCGAGCGGCGGCAGGTATCGTTCTGTTCGCCGCCCTGGCGCTTACCACCGTCTGCCGAGCGCAGGAGATCCGCCTACGGGTGGGGGACCGGCTCATGCTCGCTGTGCCGCAGCGCAAGGAGATGGAGCGGCAGCTCGTCATCAGCGAGGGCGGGGCGGTGAACATACCGACGATCGGGAGAATCGTCATAGAGGGTATGACGGTGAACGAAGCCGAGGTCACACTCCTCAGGCGCATTCAGGATATCTATCCCGGCATCGGGGAAATCGCACTGTCCCTTCTCGGCGAGGAGGCTCGCCGGACCATCTATGTCCACGGAGAGGTATTGAATCCGGGGCGGTACGAGTTCGGGGCTACACCCTCCGTGTGGGAGGCTGTCCGGGAGGCGGGGGGAGCGACGGCGGGCGCCTCGCTCGAGGCGGTCCGCATCATACGGGCGGATGACGACGGCCTAAAAACGGAGATCGTGAATCTGCAGAGTGCGATCGATTCGGGCGACTTCGCCTCTCTCCCCGAGCTGAAGCCCGGTGACACCATTATCGTTCCCGAGCGCTCGGTGCCGTACCAGGGAAGCGGTTCCGTGAAGGTGATCGGGGCGGTCGTCAATCCGGCCCCCTACCTGTTGAGGGAAAACAGGAGTCTCGTCGATGCGATCCTTGCCGCGGGGGGACCGGCACCCAACGCGAACCTCGGCAAGGTGAAGATCATCCGAAGGATACCGGAGGGCGGCACACTGGCCCTGCAGGTCGATTTCAACAAGTATCTCGACGAGGGCGACATGCGGCACAACCCGGAAATCAGACCGAACGATACGGTGAGCGTTCCGCGCTACAGCAGCTATCTGAGAACCATGTTCACCGATCCACGCTTTCTGCTGGGATTGGTGACCGCCGCGGCCACAATAACGGCCGTTGTCGTCCGGTAGAAAGGAAGAGACGTTGGAGAAGGTCCGCAAGCTGGTGCCCGAGGAAGAGGAGAGGAAACTCGATCTCCATACCTATTGGAAGATCTTCTGGCGGAAAAAGCACTTTTTCCTGGTGCCGATCGCTCTATCGATCGTGATAGCGGTTCTCGGCGTAAAGCAGATTACACCGATCTATGAATCGTTCACGCTGATGTCCGTGGAAGATCAGAATATACTCTCCCGGACAATGGGTAGATACGTCACGGCGGTCGAGGAGCGCGACAGGCTGCGAATTCAGCAGTACCGCGCCATGATCGAAACGAAGCTCATGAGCCGTTCATTTCTCGAGCAGGTCGTGAGGGATCTCAACCTGCACAATTCGTTCGAGATGCGCCAGGGGAGCGATGAGGGAACCGGTACGGCGACGGGCATACCGGCCGAGGAGCTCGTCATACGGCGCCTCGTCGGGCTGATGCGCGAGAAGATCGGCATACAGAATGCAATGCCCGGATTTTTCCGCGTGAGCGTGTTCGATACCGATCCGTCAACCGCCTACATCCTCGCGAGCAGGATCAGCGAGAAATATGTTGAGACGGTGAAGCAGGAGCAGGTGATGGGGCTGCGGCAGGCGGGTGCGTTCAGTGACGAACAGCTCGCGATATACAAGGAAAAACTCGAAACCTCCGAGAAGGAGATGGCCCGCGTCCGGCGCGACATGATGGATACCGACGTGGAAAGCAACCCCGTCAATTCTGCCAATATTCATATCGCGGAGGCACGCAAGCGGTCGATCAGCGCACAGATCGGAAACAGCGAGATGTCCCTCAAACGTGTCAGGGAGCGGCTGCAGTCGGTCTTCGGGCTGATCCCGGCGACCGAACGAATCGGCGATGACGAGACGATCAAAACGCTCGAGGATCAGGTCTTCGCGTTCGGGGATGAGAGGCTGCTCGAGGAGATCGGCTCGGAACAGGAAACGCCCGGGGAGAATATGGAATTGATGCGTCTCTGGGATGAGCTCAGGCGGCGGATCGGAGTTATCGTCGACGAGGAGTACGAGGAATTCTCCTCCGAACTCCGCCCCCTGATCACGGAATACTACGCGCAGCGATACTTCATCGATTACCACCGGTTCCGCGAGCGCCGGCTCACGGTATACATCGATCAATTCAGGCAGAACATGGAGAGCAGGCCGATGCTGGAACGGGAGTTCAACCGTCTGACGCACGAGGTCGAGACGAACCGGGCGATATATCAGGCCTTCATCGAATCGAAGACATCGGCGCAGATCTCGGAGGCCGTTCAGAGCACCAATCTCGGGGTTCGCATCAATATAGTCGAGAAGGCAGAACGGTCCCTGACACCCGTGAAACCGGACAAGATCAAGATCATCCTCCTGGCGCTGATTTTCGGCATCGCCAGCGGTCTCGGTGCGATCCTGATCACCGAGTACATGGACGACTCGTTCCGGTCGGTCGATGAAGTCGAACGCATACTGAAGATACCCGTACTGGGCACGGTACCCAAGACCGTGTCGCATTTCACCTGGGAGAGAAAAAAGCAGGGCAAGATGGTGCTGCTCTGGATCGTGGGTCTGTTCCTGTTCGTATCGATCGTGAGTGGTGCGCTGTACATCTACGCACGGAGTCTGAAGGCGACGAGCATCGGAGTTGAGCTGCACGAAAAATAACCGGTCACAGGCCGATGGAGAGGTATGGAGAGTAAATCGATATACGAGGTATTTGATCAGGAGAGCCCGATCGCGACCGAGATGCGGAGGCTCTATTCGAACATACGGCACGTTCACGGCAAGGGCAACATGCGCAGCTTTCTCGTGACCAGCGCGCACCGCGGTGAAGGTAAAAGTACGGTCGCCTCCCACCTCGCCCTGACCGTCGCACGGTTTCGTGGAAAGAAGTCGCTCGTGGTGGACGCCGATCTGCGCCGTCCCCGCCTTCACCAGATATTCCAGGTTCCGCAGGAACCGGGGCTGCTCGAATGCCTCGAGGGAAAATGCGATCCGCTGGATGTCGTCAAGGAAACGCCGATCGAGAACCTCAAGGTGATACCGAGCGGCAGGAAGGTTTCCTCCCCCGCGCACCTGTTCGAGGGAGACATCCTCTCCGAGATATTCGAGAAGATCAAGTTCTACTATGATATAGTGATCGTCGACAGCGCGCCGATCATACCGGTGAGCGACCCGATGCTGATCGCCAGCGAGGTCGACGGGGTCATTCTGGTGCTGCTCGCCGGCATGACACCGCGTAACGTGGCGGTTCGGGCAAAGAATATACTTCTTGATGCCAATGCGAACCTCATCGGCACGGTGGTGAACAACCTCTCCGAGGTGCTGCCCTACTATTACGACTACCGGTATTACGGATACCGGGAGGAGGAGGAAGGTTCGAGCGTGTAGACTCGAAGAGAGTTACGAGAGATTTTTGAGCCGAAGGGGATATCGACGGAAGGGTTTCGTGTGCATGTCAAACCATTGATTGTCGCACTGGCGATTCTCGTTGCAGAGGCCGCGCAGGGAGGACCGGCGGCCGCGCAGGAGATCGATTCGCTCTGCATTCACTTCGCGGGAACGGCGAAAAACATCCATCTGCAGCTGAAGCGCGATTACAGCATCAACGGCGTGGTGCCGTTCACCGTGTGCGAACTGGAATCCGGAAGGACCTACCGTACAACGGTCGAGGGGTACGGTTTCGAACGGAGATGCGGTACATTCTCGATGGACGGCTCCGGCCGGGCCCATTTCGGAGGCATCAGGATCCGGACGACCATCAGGAATGCGCTCCTGCCCGGATGGGGGTCGGTGTACGCCCGTCGTTCCGGGGTCGGATTCACCGACGGCCTCTCGCTCGCCGCTTCCCTGTATGTACTGTACGATGAGAACCAGGAGTACGATCACCTGAAGAACCGTCTCGATGTCCTGAAAGGACTCCTGCGTGAGGCCGGGACTCTCGACGAGCGGCGGCATATCCAGGAGGCGGCGCATATCGCATCGCGCGACGTGATCGTGCAGAACAACCACCGCAAGCGTCTCGCGTACCTCTCGGGTTACCTTTACGGGTATCAGCTGATCGAGCCATGGATCGCCGTTAATCCGCCGCGCATGCGAACGGAGGCGGGGGGAAGCGTCATCGTCGTCGGTACCGCGCGGTCGACGAGATTGAAGGCCTTTCTCCAATCGCTCATTCATCCCGGACGGGGGCAGTTCTACCAGGGAAAAACGACCCGCGGCGTGTTCCTCTCCTCGATGAGCGTTGTTGCGGGCCTGCTCGCCCTCGATTTTCATAACCAGTACGACCAGGAAGCGATACGGTACGATGTTGCGGTGGAAAAATTCCTCGCGGCATCGACAATCGAAGATAGAATACGGTTCAGGGACGAGGCATCGACGGTCTGGGACAGCGTCGAGAAGGAGAAACGCCGCCGGGATGCGGCATACATCGCGTTGGCGGGTCTCTGGGGCCTCAGTCTCCTCGATACCCTGTTTCCCGCAGACCTCCCGTCCGCCGTGCCGGACCGCTACGCAATCGATATCGGCGGGAGCGGCTGCGCCCTCGTGGTGAGGTTCTGATATACGGAGGTGCATTCGATGAAGAGAATGGTGGCGCTGACCGTCGCATTGATGGTACTCGGCCTGTGGCTCGGCTGCCTTGACGATATAGAGGAGGTCCCTCTCGATCTCGAGACGGAGGGCGTTCCGGCGCCTTACGGCCTCACCGCGCGGATCGATGACGGGTTGATCATTCTCACGTGGCGGGAGGCGGCGGGTGCGAGCACCTACCATCTGTACCGCGGATTGAGCGAGGGGGAGCGCCCCGACCGGCTCGCCGAGACGACCGATACCTTCTACGTCGACAGCGATGTACGAAATGGTCGAGCGTATTATTACTCGGTTTCCTCGGCGGCGGCGGACGGCATCGAGGGCGATCGATCCGAGGAGATAGTGGCGGTTCCCACCGCATATTCGGTCATCATCAATGATGGGGAGGAGTGCACCGGATCGAGGCTGGTGATCCTCCAGTTGAGCGCTCCGGTCACAACCGTCCTGGTGATGGTTTCTAACGATCCCGGATTCGCGGGCGGCGTGTGGGAGACCTACCGCTTCAACAGGACGTGGAACCTCACCGGTGGCGGGGATGGAATCAGGAACGTCTATGTCCGGTTCAGGGACGAGAACGGTTCCGAATCACCTGTCCTGAACGATGCGATCCGGCTCGATACATACGCGAAGATCACGGGCCTTTCACTGTCGCCGCAGCCGCATCGCTACAGTCCGCGGGCAACGGTCCACTTCGCCATGAATGTAGAGGGCGATGAATCCTCCGGTGAGGCTTGGGTCATACTCGAGGGATACACCGAGCCGATCCGCCTCGCAGACGATGGAAATGGCGCGTACGAATCTGATTTCACCTTCCCCGGCGAAGTGCGCGGTCGCGATCTCGCCCTCGTGGGCATGTTCAGGGACCGCGCGGGTAACCAGGCACCGGATTTCGAGTCTGATTTCACCGTGACGTTCACCGATCCGCCCCTTCCGGTACAACTGATCGGTGTGCAGGATTCCACGATTGCCAGCATCACCATCCGGTGGGTGGCCTCCACCGACGAGCACTTCGCGTACTATGCGATCTACCGTGATACCGAATCGGGGGTGGATGAAGATCCCGCCCTCCTCGTTCAGAATCTGTACAGTTTCGGCCAAACCGCGTACCCCGACGGCGGCCTCATCGAGGGGAAAACGTATTACTACAAGGTCTATGTGGTGAACGATCTCGATGAATCCGCCGGAAGTGACGAATTGGCGGCGCAGACCCACGATGCCTATCCGGCCCCGGTGACTCTCGACGAGTTGTCGTCACTTGGAAATGACCGCGTCACCCTGACGTGGAGCGCGAACGGAAATACCGATTTCCGCGAATACCGCATCTACCGGTCTACCGCTCCCGGAGTCACGGTGCAGTCGACTCTCGTGGCAACCATCACCGAGCGTGAGGTTACCTATTACGACAATATGGGACTTGACATGGGCAGTTTTACCTATTACTATAGGGTATATGTATACGATAAAGGTGACAAATACTCTCGAAGCAACGAAGTTACAACCGATCAGTAAGCAAATTACTGGATAAGCGGCACGTAACCATATATAAAATAGGGAATTATACGCATTGGGTGGGGAATTTTCCCCAAAATATGCGCGCCTGTGGGG
>DATKWS010000257.1:0-3951 GCA_035529435.1 Patescibacteria group bacterium | reverse complement strand
TGCCGACCAGCGCCGCGTCGAGGACGAGGCGGTGCGCATGCTCGGCGAGGACCCCGGGAAGGCCGTGAATTACCTCTCGAAATACACATTCGATTGGTGCGAGAAGATCGATGCGGCGTACTGGAAGCTCGGCGACGATCTCTGGACGAAGTACGACGAGAAGTTTTAAAAACATCCGCATATATTCCCTGTAGCGCGGCGAAAGATAGAGCTGGAATCGTGGCGCGTGGTATTCTTGATGTCACACCGCCCTTCAAGCACGTGGAGGTGATCCTGTGAAATATACACGAACAGTCACCGGTGTGGCGGCGGTACTGATCGCCGTCATATGTATTCCGCTCCTCGCCCAGGGGAATAAGGGCGGCGACGAGGCGTTCGGGACGCGGAAGTACGACGACTTCGAGCGCCCCCTCACCTGCCGGCAGTGCCACGTCGATATCTACGAGCAGTGGCGGCAGGCGATGATGTCGCAGGCGTACACGCACCACTGGGACGAGATCGAGTACTTCGAGCTCACCGTGCCGCATGGTGAGAATGATCCCGACTTCGCCGGCGTGGCGGCCGGGTGCAACGGCTGCCACACGCCGATCGCCTTTCTCGCGGGGATTGCGATACCGCCGCGCCCCGAGGAGAATACGCGGGCCAACGAATCGGTCTCGTGCGATATCTGTCACGCGATCACGGCGCGTACCGGCGATCCGTCGCACAATTATAATTATGTCGTCAGTCCCGGCAGCGTGAAGTACGGCAACCGCGAGGGGGTGGAGAGTCCCCACCACAAGACGCAGTATCTCGAATTCGTCCGGTCCGCCGACTACTGCGGCACGTGCCACAACGAGAAGTCGCCGTTCGGCGTCTGGGTCAAATCGACGCAGCTCGAGTGGAAGGCGGGGCCGTACGCGGCCGAGGGCGTCCCCTGCCAGGTGTGCCACATGCCGCCCGCCCCCGGCCGGAACGCCAACACGGCCCCGAAGGAGCATCCCGACGTCGCGCAGCACCTCTTTCACGGCGCGCACGATCCCGGCAAGGTCGGCGGCTCGATCGAGGTCCGCATGCATCCCGACGAGCGCGAGGCGGAACCGGGCGACCGCGTCGTGATCAGCGTGCAGCTCTTCAATGGAAAATGCGGTCACAAGGTGCCGTCGGGCTCGGCCGAGGAACGCCAGCTCTGGCTCCATGTCACCGCCGTCGATGCGGCGGGCAGGCGCTATCACCTGCCGGTCGACCGGAAGGGATTCGAGGGGGAGGAGCAGACGATCACGAGCAACGAGCTCGTCTACCAGGATATCGGTGAAATGCGCGGCGAGGCCGGTTTCGCCGGGCTGCCCCGCGATTCGCTCCCCGAGGGGAACCGGATCTTTTGCCTGCCGTACTTCGATCCCAAGGGGCGGCGCACGATCGCCCAGTGGAACACGGCGTCCCAGGGTACCGATTACCGTATCGGCCCCCGCGAGACCAAGATCGAGACGTTCACCTGGACGCTCCCCGAAGGGATCGCGGAGGGCCGCGTGACGGTCACGGCGGAGCTCAACTACCGGCGCCTCGTGAAGTCGGTGGCCGATTACCTCGAGGTCCCGCCGGACGAGACCGAGATCATCAGGGTCAACGGGGCGGAGACATGGTTTGACGTTGTGTACTGGTAGAAGATAATGCTATCGTGGGCGGGAGTGTGCGTCCGCCAATACAAACCGGGAGGGGTGATATGTTGAAATCGTATCGTGGGATTCGGCGTGCAGTGGTGCTCATACTCGCCGCGACGGTCACCATCGCCGTTCTTCTGCCCGATGAGTGCGGCGCGATCCCCGCCTTCGCGCGCAAATACAAGATGTCCTGCACCACGTGTCACGCGCCCGCTCCCCGCCTGAAGCCGTACGGTGAGGATTTCGCCGCCAACGCCTTCCGGCTCGAGGGGAAAGAGCCGGCCCGCTACTTCCACGACACGGGGGATGAACTCCTCACGCTCCAGCGGGAACTTCCGGTGGCGGTGAGAGTCGATGCCTTCGTCGATTACACGTACCAGGACAAGAGGGACATCACCGATCTCAAGACCCCCTACGGCATGAAGCTGATGTCGGGGGGAAACATCTCGGATCATATCGGCTACTATTTCTACTTCTACATGTCCGAGCGGGGCGAGGTGGCGGGGATCGAGGACGCCTACCTCCATTTCAACAACCTCTTCGGTATCGAGCTGGATCTATTGGTCGGGCAGTTCCAGGTCTCCGATCCCCTCTTCAAGCGGGAGCTGCGGCTCACGTTCGAGGATTACCGGGCATACGGCCTGAAGATCGGGAGCTCCCCGACAAACCTCACCTACGACCGGGGGTTCATGATACTGTACGGCTCGCCATTCGGCCTCGACGCCGTGGTCGAGATCGTGAACGGGAACGGCAAGGGCGAGCCGATCATGGATAACTTCGACGAGGACGATTGGAAGAATGTGTTTCTGCGGCTCTCGCAGAGCGTCGGCCCCGTGCGCGTGGGCGGATTCACCTACCTGTGCAATTCGGTGCGCCAGAACGCCGGCAGGACGGTCGAGAACGAGCATTACTACTGGGGCGTCGACGGTACGCTGGATATCGGCGACCGGCTCCGGGTGAACGCCCAGTACCTCGAGCGGAACGACGACAACCCGTTCTTCTTCAACACGAGCCCCGTCGATATAAAGACGACGGGCGGTCTCGTCGAGGTGATCTGGGCGGTGCACGGAGAAATGGGGCGTCCATTCGTCACGTTCCTCTACAACTACATCGACTCGGAGCTGGAGATGCTCGACTACCGGACGGAGACGCTGAGCGTCTCGTATCTCGTCCGGCGCAACCTGCGCCTGCTCACGGAGGCGACATTCAATGAGGAGGAGGAGAGCTGGCGGCTCGTCGGCGGATTTGTTTCGGCATTCTGATGGGCCGTGGTATAGTGGACGTTCCGGCCCCCGCCCGGGTGCCTGAAGATTCGAAGTTGATGAGGGAAGACCTCGCGCCGAAAAAGAAAGGGAGGAATACCGATGACCAACATTCTGCAACCCGCCGAGATCGTCGATATCGGAATCGAGAAGGAGAAGAAGCGGAGAGACTTCTACGCCCTCGCGGCGGTGCACTTCAAGGACTTCGGTGAGATGGCCGAGCTCTTCGGCAAGCTCCGGGACTGGGAAGAGACGCATATCAAGCGCTTCCAGGAGATCAGGGACACCATCGCCAAGGCACAGTACACCGAGCAGTACCCGGGCGAGACGGAGGGGTACATGCAGGCCCTCATCCAGAGCGACCTCTACAGCGATATAACGCCCGAGAAGTTCGCCGACGTGGTGAAGACACCGGCCGAAGCACTCCAGAGGGGGATCACCTTCGAGAAGGATGCCATCCTGTTCTTCGGCGGCCTACTCCAGTTCGTCGACAAGCGGAGCAAGGAGATCATCGAACAGCTGATCAGCGAGGAGCAGGCCCACATGCTCTACCTGTTCAACATGAAAAAGACCCTGGGGAAGTAGCGCCCCCGGCGTGTTCGATGGATGCGTAACATTTTGAGCGGCTGCATCGTATGAAATCTGTATCGGGGCCGTTGTCACGTCATGTGAAATATGGCCGGGCACCGGCTCGATTTTGTGAATGCGGATTATAAATTGAATCCGACTCGGCCCTTATCCGTACGGAGGTGAATCGGTGAAAGTGTTTTTTAGATCATTTTTTGCCTCGCTCCTCGCGATCACCGTCGTATTCGCGGTGATCGTAATGGTCATCGCCGCCAAGTCGGGCGAGAAATCGAAGATCAAGGACCACTCCTACCTTGTCGTCGATCTATACGGCGAGATTCCGGAGTACAATCCGCCCGCCGGCATCATGGGGGAGATCCTGGGTGGTAAACCGGAGACCCTCCAGCGGATCCTCGGCAACCTCGAGAAGGCGGCGGTGGACGACCGCATCGACGGCGTCATCGTGAAGCTTTCCGGCAGCA
>DATKWS010000256.1:0-4727 GCA_035529435.1 Patescibacteria group bacterium | reverse complement strand
CCTCCTCGAATCCCACGAGGACCTGTCTATGGCTTTCCAGCAGGGTTTTCAGTCTCGTAATGTAGTTGTCCTTCTGTTTCTTGAGCTCCAGGATCTCACGCCTGAGCTGCATTGTGTGCGCACGTATCGTCTCGGCCGCCTTCTCGGCCTCCACCTCCGCTTCCCTGACGATGAGACTCGCTTCGCGCCGCGCGTTCTCCTTGGCCTCGGTGGTTATCTTCTCCGCCGTGAGCAGGGTGTTGCGCAGGTTTATTTCTATCTTCTTGTATTCCTTCAGGCGATCCTCGAGCTCGACCATGCGTTCACGCAGGTTCTTGTTGTCCGATAGAACCACCTCGTACTCGTCAGCAACTGTTTGCAGAAACGCGTACACCTCTTCGGAGTCCAGACCCCTCATCACCTTCCGGAACTCCTGTTTCCGAATGTCGAGCGGTGTCACTCTCATCGTCTTGCCTCCTCATTCCGACCCGGGTGGCACTTCCCAAGTCACCGCTTGTAACTGAATTCCCACGGCCTTGTTGACATATTCTTCGCGTATTGTCAAGTCCCAAGCACTCGGTTCGGCCGGTGCCCCCGGCCACTCGTCAAACGTTTCACAATCACAGGTACCGCCGCCGTAACACGAGTGCGACCAACTGGAGCAGTGCGGCCACGATCAGTGCGGCGCCATCGACCCGCCACAGCGGGAGCACCCGGCGCAGGGGGACACAAACGGGGCCGAAGACCCGGTCGAGGATCTTCAGCAGCGTGCTCCGTCCCTCGGCCGCCACCTGGAGAAACACGTAGATCAGCAGTACGACCGTGATCACGTTTAAACTTGCAATTATCAGACCAACTGCATCCGTAACAAAAAAACCCATAATTACTTTAAATACAAATGCTTACCGTTTTCATTCGATACGGCGGCCGGCGGCTTCACCCGCGAGCCTCCCTCCAAACCGGTCACCCTCGCGACAGGGTGGAAATATATTTGTCAATGCGCGTCCCGTGCCCGGTTCGTGGCTCGATCCGGAGCCGGAAGGACACCGGACGGCCGGTCCTAGTAGCCCTCCCGCTCACCGAACAGCACGCGCCCGAGCCGGACGATCGTGGAACCCTCCGCAATGGCGATCTCGAAATCATCGGTCATCCCCATCGAAAGATGCGGGAGCTGAATATCGCCGCCGCTCTCGCGCTCAATCCGCTCCCTGAGGCGGCGGAGTGTCACGAACGCTTCCGTGACGACCGATCGATCGCTCACCCATGGGCCGACCGTCATGAGCCCGCGCAGCCGGAGGCCGGCGAGCCCGGCGATTTCCGCGCACGCTTCGGGGGTCTCCCCGGGCCGGAAACCGTACTTGGACTCCTCGCCGCTCGTATTGACCTCGCAGAGCACTTCGGTCGTAATCCCCCGTTGCTCGCTCGCAGCCGCGAGCTTCTCGGCGAGACGGATCGAATCGACCGGATGCACGAGGGCGAAGCGTCCCACCGCCTTGTTGACCTTGTTGGTTTGAAGATGCCCGACGAGGTGCCACCGGCAGGGAAGGCCGACCGCTTCGGCTTTCCGGAGAAATTCCTGTATCCGGTTCTCGCCGATATCTTCAATACCGGCCCGGATCGCCTCCTCGACCACGTGGGGGCCGTGCGTCTTTGTTATTGCAACGATGGTGATCTCATCGGGTGCACGCCCCGCACGCACAGCGGCGCGTTCGATTCGTTCTCGCACGCGCTCCAGGTTATCCTTGACCGACATCCTCCACCCTCGCGGATCAAAGGTGTCGCCGCGCGGCTCCATTCGCCGCCCGACCATCCGTGACAGCCCTGCCGATTATACTAATGTAGACACCATATTGTTGCAACGGCATTCGAATGAATGCGGCGCGGGAGCGGCCGGAATTCTCTTGCACGGGCATTCCCCTCCCGGTACAGTATCATTCCAGCAAAACGTTTGCTGAAAGGATGCATATGAACGAAGAGAAAAAGGAATTCAAACCGTACGTGCCCGCGGAATCCATGATCCCCGAGCTCACGTGGCGGGCCGTGATCCTCGGGGCCGTTCTCGGCCTCGTCTTCAGTGCGGTCACGGTCTACCTCGGGCTCAAGGTCGGCCTCACCGTGGCGGTGAACATACCGATCTCGATCATCGCGATGGCTTTCTTCGCGGGGCTCGCCCACGCCAAGCTGGGCAAGCCGGCGACGGTGCTCGAGATCAATACCGTGCAGACGACCGGCGCGGCGGGCGAATCGATCGCCGCGGGGATCATCTTCACCCTCCCCGCGTTGATCTTTCTCGGCTTCACGCTCGATGTGACGAAGGCATTCGTCGTGGCGCTCGCCGGCGGATCTCTCGGTGTCTGCTTTCTCATACCGCTCCGCCGCTACCTCATAGAGCGCGAACACGGGGTGCTCCCCTACCCCGAGGGGATCGCATGCGCCGAGGTGATCAAGAGCGGAGAGAAGAGCGGCGCGCATGCCGGTGCCGTCTTCATGGGCGCCGGCGTCGGATTCATCTACAAGTTCCTCATGACGGTCGGACGCTTCTGGCGCGAGGCACCGCTCTGGCGGCCGCATTTCTACAGCGGTTCGACGGTCATCGGCGAGGTCTCGCCCGAGCTGCTCGGCGTCGGATACATTATCGGCCCGCGCACGGCGAGCATCATGGTCGCCGGAGGATTCATATCGTGGATGCTGTTGATCCCGCTGATCAAGTTCTTCGGATCCTCGATGACGGTTTCCGTCATGGAGGGCGGCGCCCTCGTCACGAGAAGCCTCGGCGAGCTGACCGACTACTCGGTGATCTGGAGCAAGTACGTCCGCTACATCGGCGCGGGGGCGGTCGTCGCGGGCGGCGTGATCAACCTGGTCCGTGCGATGCCGACGATCATCCACTCGTTCCGCGATTCGCTCGCCGAAATGCGCACCGGCGAGGAGATGAAGAAGGCGGTGAGCAGGATCTCGAAGGACCTCCCGATCACCTTCGTCTTCGCCGGCATCGTGATCGCGTTCGTCGTCATCTACCTACTCCTCAATTTCGTCATTCACCCGGGTCACATCTTCGGCAACCTGATCGCCGCCGTGCTCATCATCGTCTTCGGATTCTTCTTCGCGACCGTTTCATCGCGCCTCGTCGGCGAGATCGGCGTCTCATCGAACCCGACTTCCGGGATGACGATCGCGACATTAATGGCGACCTCGCTGATATTCCTCGGTGTGGGATGGACGGGCGGCGTGTACACGGCGGTGGCGCTCATGGTCGGCGCGGTGGTCTGCATCTGCGCTTCGAACGCGGGGAATGTGGCCCAGGCCCTCAAGACCGGCTACCTCCTCGGCTGCACGCCGAAAAAGCAGGAATACGGCTATATCATCGGAGCCTTCACATCGATCTTCCTCGTCGGATTCACCGTCATACTCCTCAACAACGCCTTCACGACCGAACAGGTCATGACGAGCCGGACGATGCAGGTACCGCGGGAGGCCGTGCTGGAGAAAACGATCGACCGCGAGGGAACGATGTTCGACGTCTACGGCATCCCCGGCTCCGGCGAGAAATTCCTCGTCGACACAACCGATCCCGGCAGGGTGATCCGCCAGGAGGCCGGCATCGGCTCGTCCAAGCTTCCCGCCCCGCAGGCGCGCCTCATGGCGACGGTCATCGACGGCGTGCTCAACCGGCGATTGCCGTGGGTGCTGATCCTCATGGGAATATGCCTCACCGTGGGGGTCGAGCTGTGCGGTGTGCGCGCGCTCGCCTTCGCCGTGGGGGTGTACCTCCCGATGTCGACCACGGTGCCGATCTTCGTCGGGGGTGTGCTGAAGTGGACCATCGACAAGTTCTCCCGGCGCGGCGCGGCGGCCGAGGAGGAATCGGGCCCCGGCATGCTCTTCTCGAGCGGCCTGATCGCCGGTGGCGCGATCGGCGGGCTCCTCTACGCGATCCTCGCCGGGTTCGAGGTCGATACGATCCTCGCCGTCGGACCGCGCATTCTGGGCGGCCTGACCGATCAGAGCTGGTTCGGGCTTCTGATCTTCGCCGCGCTCTGCGCGCTCCTCGTCAGGACGGCAACGAGGAAAATAAAAGAGTCTTGAACGGTGTGAAATACCGCGGATGTGCTTTCGGTGAAGGGCCGACCCGGAAACGGATCGGCCCTTTTTCATTTACAATTATTAGGTTATTTGGTATATTTGCCAAATAACAAATTGATCGAGGAAAGAAGTATCCGTATGGATTCAAAAACCCAGACTCTTTTCGAGGCCCGTGCGCGGATCATCAAGGCGATGGCCCATCCGAGCAGGCTGTTCATCGTCGACCGCCTCTCCAAGCAGGACCACTGCGTCCATGAGCTCGCCGAGATGATCGGGGTGGACATCTCGACCGTCTCGAAACATCTTTCGATTCTCCGGAACGCCGGCATTGTGAGGGACGAAAAGGAAGGTCAGAAGGTCTTCTACAGGCTCAGCGTCCCGTGCGTGCTCAATTTCTTCACCTGTGTCGAGTCGGTCATCGCGACGAACGTGAAGGAACAATCGGAATTGCTGAAATGATCGATCGACACGCAGGGCGGAACCGATAGTCCGTCCGATCAGGTCCGATCGTGACGGCCGGAGTGTAAGGATAAAGACATGGGATTCTTGAAAAAAGAATGGAAAACCCTGCTCCTCATAGTGCTGGTGTTTCTCGCCTGCTTCTTTCTGCCGGTCGAGGCGATGCGGCAATCGGCCCGTATTACGAACGCCTTCTGGGAATCACT
>DATKWS010000255.1:0-2790 GCA_035529435.1 Patescibacteria group bacterium | reverse complement strand
AGTGCCATCAGCCCCCTGAACAGGACTCCCTTGACGTAGAAATCGCCCATGTTGGTCGAATTATCATCGACGATCACATTGCTCGCGAGATCCTCGATATTGACCACCTCGACCGCCCTGATCGAATCACCGGGATATATCTTCGAGTCCAGATAAACACGAACCCGGCCGGGAAAGCCGGGATTACGCACGACGCTGTCTATTCCGGCGGTCGTGTTGATCATCGTGTAGTTGGAGGCGTTCTCCGCCGTCGTCTCATCCACCGGTTCGCTGAATAGAATTTCGAATTCGTCGATCCCCGCCTCCCCGAGACTTCCGGAGGCGCCGATATCGACGACGACCGGCGGATCGGTGTCCCCCGTCGTCTGTACGATGTACATGTACATCGAGTCGAGCTCGACGGGTGCGCCGACATCCCACGTCGTACCGCTCGGACGGCTCAGCTGGTCGCCGTCGTTCACGACCGCGTCCAGGGGTCCCTTCGTTCCGCCGTTCTGCGTCGATATCCACTCGATGTAGATCGTATCACTCATCGATATCCCGAGATCGCTGAAGTTCAAGGCGAGCTCCTCGAAACCGGTGTTGTTGACCCAGCCGAGGGAGTTTGTTCCGCCGATCACGAGATCCCATGACGTCGTGCCGGCGTTCCACTCCCTGAGCTCCTGCCACGAGTTGTCCATGTCGCACCAGGCCTGAAAATCCGGCTTCGCCGGCGCCGTGTTCCACGCGATCGCGTGCCCCCAGGCGTCCGTCGTGCCGCCCGCGCTGTCGCCGACCGCGATCGCGAGCCCGAGCTGGTTGCCCGTCCAGCCGTCCTTGTTGTAGTAGAATCCGATGTAGAGCTTGTTCGCATCGTTCGTGACATAGACCGTGTCTATGTCGAGCGGCGCGAGCTCCGTGTCGCCGCCGTCGATGTCGACGATGTTAGCCGCGAGAAAATCGTTCGAACCGTCGACGGTGATCGTCTGTGGAACACCGCTCACGAGGAGGGAAAGCGTTCCCCCCACGGTGATGATGGCGACGGTGATGATCGCCGCGGCCAGTCTTCGATTGTATGCGCCCATTGCCCCCTGTCCTCCTTTCAGGTGTGTCATCCCCTTATCGTATTTCCGCCTCTTACCCGCCACCCGCCGTGCGCCTCTCTTTGACGTTCGCAACGGAATGCGGCAGGAATGCCGGCCACCCCCGGCCGGGCTTACGGCCGCAATCCCGATGAGGCATGCGACGGCGTTTCATTGTGGATCGAGCCAAAAAACTATTTCCGGAAAAAATGGGGAATACCTCTTTCAATCCGACCGCGAAAGAGGCATCCCCCGTGCATCGAAAGCCTACTGGTAGATTCTCTTGATCTCTCCCCATGTGGCGCTCTTAGTGGCCACGCCGCAGAGCAGACAATCGTCACCCTCGTAATTGTTCCAGTGATCGACCCATGGAATGAGATACGAACTGCTCGAATCGTCGATTGTCGCCATCCGGTTACCGACCGACTCCCACACCGAACAGCCGTTCTTGCGATACTTGTACTGGATGGCCGGATTGCTCCCCGCGGGGAATAGGACGCCGACCTCGTAGTACAGCGGGCTGTATTCGGAGCAGGGACGGGCCATCAGGACGCCGACGCCCCATTCGCTCAGCGGTACGGCATCCCCCGTTACGCAGACATCACCGGGATCCGGATCGTACTCCGGATGCCCTTCCGGCGGGAGACAGATGCGGAAGTACACCAGGACATCCTGATTGAGGACCGGTGTGATGAAAATCTGGAACGGCGGATCGTTATTCGATTGATCCTGACACCCGGCGTACGTCGAGGCATCAGTGGAATCGTACGCCTCGCAGTAGAACCAAATTTCACTCTCACCCTCTAACGCCGCCGAGGGAATGTATCCACGGTACTCGTCGTTGTTTCCCTGTTCACCCAGGTAGGCCATCGCAACGGATGAGTAGGGTCCACCGTTCGGACCGTAGTAGAGCGTCGCCGAGATATCAGCGCCCTGTCCCTCGCCGGGCGTTACGCCGTCCTTCCAGATCTGCAGGTAGACATCGATATCGGTTCCCTCGGGACGGGTCAGGCCGTTGGTCGGCCAGATCTGACCGGCCCAGCCGATCGCCCCGAAAGTCGCACCCGCGAACAGCGCGACGATCGCGAACGACAGCGCAACCGTTAACAGCTTCTTCATACCAACCTCCTTTTATCAACTCGTTGAAAACACTGGCTGTTACGCTAATTTATGTAATACCTCTCCCTTTCCACGAGTCTCGTGGAACTGTTTTGAATTACAATCGATTATAACACAATTCATTATCAGCGTCAATTGTAAAGAACTGTAGACGCGGCTCGGAATCGATACCGTATTGATATGGAATTTGAGGCATCCCACGTTGTACAATGGAATGAACGTTGAACGTGTCAAATTCGACCGGCGGCCACGAACATCGAGCCGCACGGACGCAGGGGGGATCGTACCGGAGGTCCGCACGATGAAATTCGCCGAATTACGGACGGTGGGTGACATCCCGCCGATCCTTGCAGCCCTGGTACTCGTAGTGCTGGCCGCCGCCGTTTGCACGGGGGGATCGGGCGCTCAAACGACCGGCGGGGTCCACGAGGATGAAATCATGAATCTGGCCCACGCTTACAATGCATTCGGATTCGACCTGTACGCGAACGTCCTGGGCGGGTATCCGTCCGAAAACGTATTCATCTCGCCGACGAGCATCGCGATGGCGCTCGCGATGACGCTGGGAGGGGCCGGCGGGACGACGGAGGAAGCGATGCTCCGCGTGATG
>DATKWS010000254.1:0-6344 GCA_035529435.1 Patescibacteria group bacterium | reverse complement strand
GAATCTTGAGCGGCGGGGATACCTGATCGAAACCGATGAGGGCCCCATGCTCTGCTCGAAATCGTTCGAGGGATTCATCAGGCAGAAGACCGGCGACGAGTCCGGCGGCGGATCGAAGCTGACGTCGCTGTTCGGCCGACTCCGCCGCGGACGGGGCCAATGACCCGAAGCCGCGACGAGGATCGACGTCCCACCGGGGATCATGATATGCGGATCGTTCTCACCGGCGAACCGGGCCCTTTCCGGTCCGCCGCTTCTGGATCGCGTGCTGAAATGCAATGCAATGCCGTCCGGTGCGCGGAACGAGCGAAATAGGCAGAAAGTCCCGCGCGGGCGCCGATCCGGAATCGAAAAGCCGCTTCCCCTCTCCGTTCCCCGATAGGGACCTAAGTCTATTATATTAAATATATTACACTCGTTTCTGCGCGTGCAGGCTGGCACGGAGCTTGCGCTCTCCCGCTGTGCTCTTGATGTGTAGAAAGGGAGTGGATGGATGCAGATCGATGAATTTCTCAAAAATATGGTCGAGCTCAAAGGCAGTGATGCGCATCTCAAGGTCGGTAAACCTCCCGGTGTGCGTATCTCGGGCGTCATTCATCCCCAGGGGGAAACTCCGCTCCTCCCGGAGCACACGCGCACGATCGCCCGGACGCTGCTGGACGATGGGCAGTGGAAAAAGTTCGAAGAGTGCGGTGACCTGGATTGCTCGTACGCAATCGCCGGGGTCGCCCGCTTCCGCGTGAACGTCTTACGCCAGCGCGGCTCGATCTCCATCGTCATGCGCTACATTCCGACGAAAATACCGACGATGGATGAGTTGGGCCTTCCGGGTATCTGCAAGACGCTGGCGATGAAACCGCGCGGCATCGTATTCGTCACGGGTCCGACGGGAAGCGGAAAGTCGACGACGCTCGCCGCGATGATCGATATGATCAATTCCACCGAGCAGGGCCATATCCTCACGATGGAGGATCCGATCGAGTTCCTGCACCGCGACAAGAAATGCTACATCAACCAGCGGGAGATCGGGACGGACACGGAGGGCTTCAACGAAGCGCTGCGACGCGCCCTCCGGCAGGACCCAGACGTCATACTGATAGGGGAGCTCCGCGATCTCGAGACGATCGGTCTCGCGGTAACCGCCGCCGAAACGGGGCACCTCGTTCTGGGGACGCTCCACACGACCAGCGCCGCGAAAACGATCGACCGCGTCGTCAATGTATTTCCGCCGGAGCAGCAGACCCAGATACGGATGCAGCTCGCAGGCACCCTCCAGGGCATCATTTCCCAGATTTTAATTCCGAAGGCCGGCGGCGGGCGCGTCGCCGCATTCGAAGTGCTCGTCGCGACCGATGCAGTGCGTGCAATCATTCGCGAGAACAAGATGGCCCAGCTCGCCTCGGCGATGCAGACGGGCAAGCAGTTCGGCATGCAGATACTCGAGGACCATCTCAACGAGCTCGTCGCCACGAAGCAGATCACCCCCGAAGAGGCCGTCTCGAAGGCGAACATACCGGCCGCGATAAAGAGTCCGGCAGGTGCCCCGCGCCCCGCGGGAGTGGGTGTCTGAACGGGCGCACCGGCGCGCGTTCGTTACAACTTTCCTTTTCATCCCGTATCACCTGATTTATATTCGGCTTCGGGAGTATCCCCATCAGATTCCGAAACCGCCGGGAGTGAAAACCAAATGAAAAGCGCCGCCTCACGGACATCATCCACGCGATACGGCATCCTGGTCCGGTCCCTGACGGTTCTCGCGATGCTGCTCCTGCCGCTCATGGCGAGAGCCCGGCAGACGCTGCATGGCACCGTCCTCGACGCCGAGACGAAAAAACCGGTGGCATACGTCACGGTCATTTTGGACCGGGCCGCCGTTCGCATATCGGCGGATGATGGATCGTTTGATTTCGGAGCCGTCACGGCGGGGAGCCACGTACTCACGTTCGACCACATTTCGTTCAAGCGCCGCGTGATTAAAATCGATTGGCCGTCCGGGGCGGTGCCGCTGGTAGTCGAGCTCGAGCCGGCGCAGTACATGGTCGAGGAGATCGTCGTGGAGGGGGAGCGGATACCGTTCGGCTCCACCGCGATCAGCCGCCGGGATGTGTCGATGGCCGCCGGCAATGTCGCCAGCGATCCCCTCAGGACCGTTCAATCCCAGCCGAGCTGCGCTACGGACGGCGTCGACTTGCTCTCGAAAACGGCCGTGCGCGGCGGCGATACCGAGGAACATCGCGTTTACTTCGACGGCTACCCGCTCGCGCATTACGCCCACGTCGGTGGATTCACCGGCGTGATATATGATGACATGCTCGGGAGCACGGTCCTGATCCCGGGCGCCGCCCCCATCCGGTACAAGGGGAATCTCTCGGGAACGGTATTGCTCGAGCCGGTCGATCCGGATACGAGTTTCCTGTCGTTCCGGTACGACATCACTTCGATGGCCGGCGGCGTCAGCCGGGCCGTCGGTTCCTCCCTGTCCGTTCAGGCTTCGGCAAAGATGAGCTTTTTCAACCTTCCCGTGTACCAGCAGGTCGGCGTCAAGGAACGATCGTTCAGGGATGTTCTGGGCCGCGTCATTCTGATACCCGGCGATAAGCTGGAGCTGACCGCGACTCTCCTCGCGGCCATGGAATCGGAAGCGGGGAGCGCCTTCGGCGGCGTCCAGCCGGAGCGGGATGCCGGGTCCGTCCTGGCGGGGATCCAACTTTCGTATATGACATCCCGATGGGAGATGGCCCTCCGTCCATCCTATTCGTACTACGATTCGCGCGATGCACTGAGCT
The DNA here is from genome assembly GCA_035529435.1 of Patescibacteria group bacterium. Lineage (GTDB taxonomy): Bacteria > Krumholzibacteriota > Krumholzibacteriia > Krumholzibacteriales > Krumholzibacteriaceae > DATKWS01. The sequence continues at coordinate 3,558 of DATKWS010000254.1, read as the reverse complement.
GGCGGCTGCAGGATCGCGATCATCGATTGCATGACGTACGGTTGTACGGAGAGGCGACGGTGCGGGGCGGTGTTCTCGATCTCGCGTTTTCCGGAGAGATCGGCCAGGTTCGCCATGCGGGGAGCGGCGGTGAATGGAGCGACAATCTATTCTCGGCGTCCGCCGGAATCATGCTGAAGCACGCCAATCTCGCCTCCCTCGAGCTTGCGATCGGGGGATCGAAGGAGCCGTGGACCTCGCGATTCGAGCCCGAGGCGTACGGGGCCCTCCAGATGCATCTCGGCGCGCGGGTCGAGGTTTCGGCCGGGTATCGCCGGTCGCACCAATCGCCGTTCCGTTTCTCCGAGCAGCGATACTTCGCATCCCTTCCCATCGATGCGGGAGACCTGCTGGCCGGGTATGCGCCTTCCTGGGAGGAGGCACGGGCCGTATGCATGGATCAGGTCGCCGCGGGGTTGACATGCAGGCTGCCATTCCGCTGTTCCGTGGCATGCAACGCGTTTCGGCGATGGTACCGCAACCTTCTCACATGGGAGTGGCGGGATTTTCCCGATCCCGTCGATGTGGGGAGCACTGGCGAAGGACACGGCCACGGGTACGAAATAGTTTTCGAGAGGAACGATCCCGGTTTCGTTTCCGTGATGGCGGCGGCTGCCCGCGCGCGGGTCTGGAAACGGGAAGGCACGCTCGGGGAGGAACGGGTGGGCGATTTCGACAGGCCCAACTCGTGGCAGATCGGGCTCGGCGCCGCATTGACGGACAATGCCCGGCTCTCCATCCGCCTCGCCGATGTTGATGGGCGGCCGTACACGCCGTACCAGTACCGGAGCGAGGCGCCCGCGGCCGGCGAGGTCAACTCGGTCCGGCTGCCGCACTACCGCCGTCTCGACATCAAGTTCGTGTACGGGTATCACCACAGATCGTTCGAGGCGGAGTTCTTCGTGGACGTGGTGAATGTCCTCAACCGGGAGAATATCGTCATGATGTACGCGCTCGAGATCAATCCCGGTGAATTCATCTCCCTTCCCTACGGCGGCACGGCGCCCTTCCCGATAGGGGGCCTCACCGTCAGGTGGTAGCGGGCGCGTGCGATCCCTGATTATGGTTGCACCCCGCCCGGCGCTTGATTTATGATAGATTCCCTAATAAATAGATTTCACCGTATCAGGCGTAAAGATCCCACGGTATCGGTCAGAACGGAAGCGCTCCGGGAGCAGGAGGTGTCATGGCACGGACGACACTCGTCATATCGGGACCGGGAACGACGAGGGAGGTGCCCCTGAGGCCGCGGGGGACGACCATCGGCCGGGAGGCGAATTGCGACATCGTACTCGAGCATTCGAGCGTGTCGCGGCAGCATGCCAGGATCTACCAGGACCCGTTCGGACGCTGGATCGTAGAGGATCTCGACAGCCGCAACGGCGTCATCGTCGATGGGCAGCAGGTCAAGGCGCAGGCGATCTCGCCCGGCCAGAAGATATTCATATCGTTCTTTGCGCTGTCGCTGTCGGAGAAGCCCGACCGTGAAACGGCGCCGGGCACTGCCGTTCAGGGCAAGGTCTCGGTCGTCGACAAGGGCGTGGACGAGAGCATCGTATCGCACAAGGCGGGAAAGACGGTCACGCTGTCCCCCGCGCGGATGCAGCATCTCAACGAATTCACCGCCCGGCTCATGGAGCTGTCGAGTCCGTCGGAGCTCTACTCCCGAGCCTGCCTGCGTCTCGCCGGGATGCTCAATACGCTCGTCGCCGTCGTGCGGCTTCCCCGCCCGCCGCGGCCCCTGCCGGCCTCCCCGGAAATCCTCGCCTGCCATTTCGGGGGCACCGAGATGACCGGCGAAATGCTCGAGACGACAAACCTGAATCTCTCCAAGCGCGTGCTCGATGCCATCCGTACCGAGGATGCGCCGGTCATGGCGAGCAGCGGAGCATCTTCGGACAAGAACATGACGTTGACGATCATCGACGAGCACAGGCCGCACCTCGTATTCGCCGCGCGCGTGAACACGTTGGGCGACACCGTCGACGCACTCTACCTCGATATACTCGAAAGCAGGTCGCCCTTCGAGCTGTTCGACTTTATCGAGGCCGTCGCCCGGCAGATCAATTTCATTCAAAAGAATCTGCTGTTCGTAGAGCTGGAGAAAAAGGAAAAGGCCCTCCGGGAAGCGAACGCCCAGCTCAAGGAGAAGGATCGCATAAAGGACGAGTATGTGGCCCGCGTCACGCACGACATCAAGGGGCATCTGGCCGCCATAACGAGCTGTCTCTACGTGGCGGGAGCCGAATCGAGCGGTCCGCTCAACGACAAGCAATCCGATTTTCTCGGCCGCGCGAGCCGGCGGACGACACAGCTCACCGATTTCGTCAAGGAACTGCTGAATTTGACCCAGATGAGGCTCAGCGGCCACGTGAAGATGGAGACATTTTCACTGCACGATACGATATCAAAGTCGCTCGAAGCCGTCGCCCGCAAGGCCGAGGATAAATCGATCACGGTGACCTCGCGGATCGATCCGTCGATCGGCGACATCACCGGCGACGAGTTTTCCGTCAACGAGATGATCACTAATCTCCTCTTCAATGCGGTGAAATACACTCCCGGGGGAAAAACGGTTCATCTCGAGGCCGCGTGCCGCGATGACGGGCATGTTCAAATAGACATCACGGATACGGGCATCGGCATACCGGCGGATGAGGTCGGCAACGTGTTCGACGAGTTCTTCAGGGCGACAAATGCGAAGAAGAGTGAAAAGGACGGCACCGGCCTCGGCCTTTCGCTCGTGAAGCAGATCGTGGAGCGGCACGGCGGCACGATCTCCGTCGAGAGCGAGGAAGGCCGGGGAAGCACGTTCACCGTGGTGCTGCCGAAGAGCGATTGATGCCGTTCGTTTCACGCCGGGTGTTTGCCGTATCCGGCCCCCGAACCGTTCGAGGCGGCGCACGATTCTCCGACCAAAACAGTTGTGATTTCGAAACAGATTTGGTACCATGGCGGCACTCGTATGCGGCGAAGCATTCTCGACCAGCATGAGTGAAGAATTCAAATTAAGCGTTTGGAGGCAAATAAGTTATGGAAAACGCAAAGATTTTGATAACGGATGATGACCAGGATATCAGGGACTCGCTGCAGGCCATCCTCGAAGCACAGAACTACACGGTCGTCACCGCCGCCGACAAGATCGAGGGGATGGAGAAGATCAAGGCCGAGAAGCCGGATTTGATGATACTGGATGTCATGATGACCACATGGCAGGACGGCTTCGAGATGGCCAGGGAATTGAAGCAGGATCCCGAGTACAAGGACATCCCGATACTGATGCTCACCGGGGTCAAGGAGAAGACGGGCATAGATTTCAAATCGACGGCGGGTGATGAGACGTGGAACCCGGTGGACGGATTTCTGGAAAAGCCGGTACAGCCCGATGTCCTGCTGTCGGAGATCGCACGGCTGCTCCCGGAATAAAAGGATAACAACCCACCCCACCCCGCATGGTGAAGAGTAAAGCCGCGCTGAGAGGCCTTCAATCGGCCATATCGATCAAGACGGCGGTTTCGT
>DATKWS010000253.1:0-8667 GCA_035529435.1 Patescibacteria group bacterium | reverse complement strand
TACCCCTGCGTCACGCTCTTCAGCTTGTCGTAGAAATCGTAGATCACCTCGGCGAGCGGCATCTCGATGGTCAGCTCGATACGCCCCGGCACGGGATAGGAGTAATGCGGATTCTCGCCGCGCTTGTCGAGGCAGAGCGTCATGACGACACCCATGTACTTCTCGGGCATCAGTATCGTCGCCCTGATGTAGGGCTCGAGGGCATGGTCGATCTCCGTGACATCGGGGTAGAGCTGCGGATTGTCGACGACGAGCGTCTCGCCGTTATTCAGGATGAACTGGTACTTGACGCTCGGGGCGGTCATGATGACCGCCTGGTCGAACTCCCTCTCGAGCCGCTCCTCGAAGATCGTGAGGTGCAGGAGCCCGAGAAATCCGCAGCGAAAACCCTGTCCCAGCGCCGTTGATGAATCCTTCTGGTAAATGAGGGCGGCGTCATTGAGCTTGTACCGCTCGAGGGCGTCGACGAGGGAGTCGTACTCGTCGCTCTGGATGGGAAAGATCGACGAGAATACGACCGGCTTGACCTCGCGGAATCCCGGGAGGGGCGTGGCGACGGGATTATCCTCGAGGGTGATCGTATCGCCGATCCGCGTGTCGCGGACCGTCTTGATCCCCGCGATGACGTATCCGACCTCGCCGGCCGACAGCTCGGCGCGCGGCTCGCCGATGATCCGGAAGATGCCGACCTCCTCGGCGCGGTGCGTCGTGCCGAAGGACATCAATCGTATTGTATCGCCGGGCCGGATGACCCCGTCAAAGATCCGGCAGCTCATGACGGCCCCGCGGAAGGGGTCATACTTGGCGTCGAAAATGAGCGCGGCGAGCGGCTTCGCCGGATCCCCCGCCGGCGGCGGGATCAGCCTCGTGATCGCCTCGAGTATCTCATCCATGCCGGTGCCGTTCCTCGCCGAGCAGGGGATCGCCGTCGAGGAATCCAGCCCGAGCTCGAACTCGATCTCCTCCCGTGTGCGCTCGATATCGGCCGAAGGGAGGTCGATCTTGTTGATGACGGGGATGATCGCGAGGTTCTGCTCCAGCGCGGCGTACATATTGGCGATGGTCTGCGCCTGCACCCCCTGCGAGGCGTCGACGAGGAGCAGCGCCCCCTCGCACGAGGCAAGCGCCCGTGAGACCTCGTACGAGAAGTCGACATGCCCGGGTGTATCGATCAGGTTGAGGATGAACTCCTCCCCCGCCGCGTTGGTGTAGTCGATACGGACGGTCTGGCTCTTGATCGTGATGCCGTGCTCCCGCTCGAGATCCATCGTATCGAGCATCTGGTCGTGGAACTGCCGATCCTCGACGAGCCGGGCCCGCTGTATGAAGCGGTCGGCCAGTGTCGACTTGCCGTGGTCGATATGCGCGATAATGCTGAAATTTCGAATCTGCTTCATGGTATCCGCCTCGTCGGCGCGGCGGCACCGTGTATTCGCCGTGCCGACATTCCATCAATGCTGGGGTTCGAACAGCTAAATCTAATGACTTTGCGGCGATCTGTAAAGGGTATGTCGCTATCGTCGCGCGCGGCCCTCCCGCCGGCGCCTCCGAAAGACCTCTTTGTGCCGGCGTGCGGGGTGTGTGATAATCAAATAATTACGAGGCCGGAAAAGGAGGCGGGCGATAAAAGAGAGGTACCTGATCCGCGACACCGACGGCTGGGACGGCATCGAGCTCCTCCTCGTCTCGGCGGTGGCGGCGATTCTCGCCATCAGGGGATACCTCGCCCTCACCGGATATCCGCGTATCCTCGCGGGGCATACGCATATAGCCCACATGCTCTGGGGAGGACTCCTCATGCTCGTCGCCCTCCTGCTCCTGCTCGTTTATTGGAATCCCCCCATGCGGCGGTTCTCGGCCTTCGTGGGCGGCATCGGCTTCGGCACATTCATCGACGAGCTGGGCAAATTCATCACGAGCGACAACGATTACTTCTACGAACCGGCCGTCGCCCTCCTGTACGTCATATTCATCCTCGCCTTTCTGCTCGCACGTTCGCTCCTCGGGACCAGGCCCATGAGCCGACACGAGCGGGAGATCAACCGCGAGCTTCGGAGGCACCTCCCCGAGCGGGAGACATTCGTCAGCGCCCGCCTCGCGGGGTATTTCAGGGTGCGGCGGTGGTTGCGGGAGCTCTACCGCGGCATTGTTCTCAATAAATGGTTCCGCGCGGCGCTCGCCATCGGCTTCGTAATAATGGGATTGAGCGGGCTGGTGGCGGTCACGCGCAACGTCATGGGCGGCTGGCCGGTCATCACGAGCATTCCACTATACGAGCTGATCGCTGCGCTCGCCTCCTTCGGCTGCATCTGGATCGGCACGTGGCGCCTGCGCGCGTCCCGCCTCAGCGCCTACGTCTGGTTCAAGCGGTCGGTCCTCGTCAATATATATGTAACGCAGGTCTTCATGTTCTACGATTCGCAGTTCTCCGCCCTGCTCGGCCTCGCCGGATACATCCTGCTCTACCTGGCCCTGCGATACGTGATCGCCAATGAGGAGGAGCTGGAGGCGGCGGGGCAGCGGGCATTGTGACCGGCCGAGAGCAATTATAATAAAAACAATATATTATATGCACAGGCACCTTGAATTGGGGAATTTTTCACTCCCGACATTGAGAGTGAATGTAAAGCTCGCTTTACATTCAGCCGTAGCCGAATTTCATCCCGCAGAATATCAGTAAAATCGCCGGCAATCCCTATAAGAAAAACGGAAAAATTCAATTTTCCCTGAGAAAAAATCTTGACAACACCGGCTGCCTGTAGATAATTAGCGGTTGTCGTTTCTTCAGAAGTGAGGGGTTGGGCCACTGAGGTAAGGAAGAATCTGGTTTAAAAATATTACTTCGGTGGTCTCTTCATTTAGAGAAGAGCTGAATGCATTTCATTGATGCGACAAATTTCGAGCGGCTCCTGAAGAAGCTCTCCGGTGTAGGAGAGCTTTTCGTGCCGGCGCGGAACGAGGACACGGGAAAACTTCACGTCGAACGTGTCGATACGTTCCCGCTGCCGGAGAATATCGACCTCGGCGGGTACCGCTCCGTCGAGCCGCTCAAGGGATTCGCGCAGCTCCTCCGCTGTCCCGTCGCCGAATACCCTTCCCCCGATGAGGATGAGCTCCCCGAGGAGGACAAGTTCCCCGTCACCATTATCGTCGGGGCGCGGGCCTGCGATATCTACGCGATGGAGCTCGTCGACACGATCGAGACCGAGGGCGATTTCATCGATCCGCTCTACAAGATCAGACGCGACAAGATGCTCGTGATCGGGGCCGACTGCACGGAGTGCGGCGCAAGCTGCTTCTGCAACCTGCTCGGCAACAAACCCTGGCCGGAACGCGGATTCGCGCTGTCGATCGCCAAGATCAGCGGCGGATTCCTCGTCGAGGCCGGCAACGAGAGCGGCACGAAGATCGTCGATGAGAACAAGGACCTCTTCACCGAGGCCCGCGAGCAGCAGGTCAAGGCGCGCGAGGAGATACGCGCGGGAGTCATCGCGAACCTCCAGGAGCAGAACAAGGATTTTCCGAAGTCCGAGGGGCTCCCCGAGACGATCAGGGAGTCGTTGACGGACGAGGTGTGGGACGAGATCGCCGCCCGGTGCGTCGAGTGCGGGGCGTGCACCAACATCTGCCCCACCTGTTACTGCTTCCTGCTGTACGATCAGAAGACCGACGGCGAGCACTTCCAGCGCGTCTTCACGTGGGACTCGTGCCAGGTGACGGGGTACGCCCGCATGGCCGGCATGCTGACCCCGCGGCCGCGGCTCACCGATCGCGTCAAGCATCGCTATTTTCATAAATACGATTACCTCGTGTTGAGCCACAAGGCGATATTCTGCACCGGCTGCGGCAGGTGTATCGATTCCTGCTCCGCCGGTATCGATATGCGCGAGTCGTTCCGGAAGGTGAAGGCAAAGGTTTCAACGTAGCAGGGAGCTGCCGGGGATGAAAAACCCGTACTTCCCCATAGATACCATTCTCGAGGATGTCATCACCGAGACGCCGACGATCAAGACGTTCGTCCTGAAGCCCTCACGTCCCATTCCGTTCAAGGCGGGTCAGTTCATGCAGCTGACCGTGCCGGGGTACGGCGAGGCGCCGTTCACGCCCAGCTCCTCTCCGAGCGTGACGGAGAAGATGGAGATCACGATACTGAGGACCGGCAAGGTCACCGAAGCCCTGCACGAGCTGAGGCCCGGCGCAAAGGTGGGGCTCCGCGGCCCATTCGGCAAGGGGTATCCCCTCGACAAGCTCGCCGGGACCGAGGTGCTGGTCGTCGGCGGCGGTGTGGGGCTCGCCCCGCTCCGTTCCCTGATCTACTCCCTACTCGAGAACCCATCGAAATACAAGAAGATAGCCATCAAGTACGGCTCACGAATGCCCGAGGAGCTCTGCTTCCGGCGCCAGTACGAGGAATGGGCCAAGGCCGCGCCCAACGTGACATTCACCAACACGATCGATGTTCCCGCGAAGGGATGGACGGGGCACGTGGGGCTCGTGACGACCCTTCTCGACAATCTCGAGGTCAACATCGAGAAAAGCATCGCCGTATCGTGCGGCCCCGAGATCATGCTCAAGTTCGTGACGCTGAAGCTGCTCGAGGTCGGGTACAAACCGCCGCAGATCTACCTCTCGATGAACCGCAAGATGTCCTGCGGCATGGGCAAATGCGGGCGGTGCAATGTCGGCCACTACTACCTGTGCGTCGACGGGCCCGATATGTGTTACGACAAGATAAAACACGTACCGAACGTGTTCGGATAAAGGAGACGAGGCGGACGCAATGAACGAGATGCGCGGCAACTGTTCCCTCTGTTCTCTGGCCTGCCCGTTGATTCTGCGGGGCGGGGAGCGGGGGCCGATATTCACGAAGGACACCCTTCTCTCCCTCGACTGGGACAAGAGCGGGGACTCCAAGTACGCGGGAAGCCTCTGCGCGCGCGGCAACGCCATTGTCGAGTTCATCAGTCATCCCAAACGTCTCAACTACGCATTCGTACTCGGGGAACGCACGACCCTGGAAGCGGCGATCCAGGAGGCGGCGAAGAATCTCGCCGCGATAAAGGAAGAATCGGGTGGCGGCAGCATCGGCATCCTGCTCGGCGACAACCTCACGAACGAGGAGGCCGCACTCAGTGTGCGGTTCGCGCGCGAGGTTCTCGGTACCGACAATGTCGCACTGTTCGCGCCGGACGACATACCGTTCTTCAGGGTGCACATGACCTGTGATCTATCGGGGCTGGCGCCGTCCGGGGCGAAGCCGGTAGGCGACCGGCAGGTCACCCTGGTGATCGGCGATGCCTTCGCCGAGCACCCGTGCACGGCCAAGGTCGTGCTCCCCGCGAAGTACGGCACGCGCGGCAGCGAAGTGATCGTCGTGAGCCCCGAGCTGAATCATACCGCATGGTTCGCCAACAGGCACCTGCGCTGCCGTCCCGGCGGCGAGGCGGCCGTGGCGGCGGGCCTCCTCAAGGCGGCGGCCGGGGCCTCCGGCGCCAAGCTGACGGACGAGCTGAAGGGCTTCGTCGACGGACTCGAGTGGGGAACCATCGAGACGCTCGGCGGCGTATCCCGCGACGATATCGCGGGCGCCGCGAAATCGATGCTCGGCGCGGTCATGGTACGGACATTCCTTTCGAATATCTTCGGGCGCTTCGGCGAGCCGGCGCTGACGTCACTCTTCGCCGAGGCCCTCACCCGGATCTGCCCGGGAGAGCGTGAATTCACGCCGCTCTTCGTGCAGCAGAACACATGGGGGATCTACTCGTCGATCGCCGGTTCGGGGAACGGCACGGTTCTCGGGGCGTTCGAGGGGGATGATCTCAAGGCGCTCATGATCCTCGGACTCGATCTCTTCTCCGTGTATCCCGCCGCACCGATCGAGGATGCGCTCAGGGAAAAGAAATTCACCCTCTCCACGCAGCTCTTCTGGGGGCAGACGGCGGCGCGTTCCAACATCGTGATCCCAGCCGCCGCCCTCATCGAGAAGAAGGGAACGGTGTTGCCCGCGTTCGGCGAGGAGCTGGTTCGCAGCGAGACGATCGCGCCTCCCGGCGGGACCATCACCGACGGTGAGTTCCTGATCGCGCTCGCGCGGGAGATGGGGGTCGAGCTGACACCCGCCGCTCCCGCAACACCCGCGGCGGCGCGCAACCCCGCAGCGGCGCGCAAACCCGCATGCACCTCCCTCGCCGATGACTGGTCGGCGTATCGCGAGATGCTGGGGGCGCTCGATGCGGCCGATACGGTCCTCATCCCGTGGAGCGAACCGGTCCACGTGGCGGACGGCTCGCTGAGCCGCAACTTCCACTGGTCCGCCGTGACATGCTCCGAGCCGCTCCTGATGGTTTCCCGCGAGCTGGCCGATGGGAGAAAGCTTGCCGGCGGCGACCGCGTGACGGTATCCTCGGAGGGCGGCGATGCGGCGTTGAAGGTGAAGGTAACGGATAAATTGAAGGGGAATGTCGTGGGCGGGACGATCCATTTCCCCGAAGTACGGAAGCTCTTCCCCTGGAAACTCGATGCACGGAGCGGCGAGATCACTCTCGGCCCCGTGCCGGTGACGCTGGGCGGCGGGAGCGAAAAAGGCTGATCATGGAGAAACGGGTCTATATAAATATGAATCTCTGCACCGGGTGCCGGGCATGCGCCGCGGCCTGCGCGCAGGGACACCACGACCAGGGGCTCCTCAAGCACGGCCGTGTACGCGAGAAGGCGCTGATGCCGTTCCACTGCCGGCACTGCGAAACGCCCCTGTGCCTCGAGGTGTGCCCGCAGGAGGCGATCAAGAAGGACGAGAACGGAACGATCGTCCGGATGCCCCACCTCTGCGTCGGGTGCAAATCGTGTATCATGTCATGCCCGTTCGGTGTGATGTTCATGTATTCGACGTGGCACGTCTCGCCCAAGTGCGACCTCTGCCACGAACGCCTCGAGGAGGGGAAGGAGCCGCGGTGCGTCGCCACGTGCACGTCCGGCGCCCTCGTCTTCGAGGAGCTCACCGAGCTCGAGAAGAAGCAGAAGCGCGCGGTGGAAGGCGGAAGGTATTTCACCCGGTTCATGCTCACACGGTAGTGGAGTAGGACGATGGAAGCAGCGAGTTACCTGTTCAGTTACCTGATATTTCCCGGGCTGCTGTTTTCTGCGGTCGTGGGGCTGTTGACCACGTGGGTCGACCGCAAGGTCACCGCGAGGGTGCAGTGGCGGGTCGGGCCGCCCTGGTACCAGCCGTTCGCCGATATGGTGAAGCTGCTCGGCAAGGAGATCGTGGTGCCGGCCGGTGCAAGGCGGACCGGGTTCCTGCTGATGCCGCTGGTGGGCCTCGCCGCCGCCACGCTCGCCTCGACGATCCTCTGGCGTGTCAATCTCGATCCCTCCTCCTCGTTTATCGGTGATACGATCGTCGTACTCTACGTCCTGACGATCCCGGCGATCGCGATGATCCTGGGCGCCAGCGCATCGGGCAACCCGCTCGGCATACTCGGCGCGAGCCGCGAGATGAAGCTCCTCTTCGCGTACGAGCTCCCACTCGTGATCGCGGTGCTGACAACCGTGTACAAGGTCGGAAGCTTCTCGCTGGAGAGCATCATACAGCACCAGGCGCAGGAAGGGATCATGCTGGGGAGCGTCTCGGGAGTCATCGCTTTCATCGTGACGATATTCTGCATGCAGGCGAAACTCACGTTCATCCCGTTCGATATCCCCGAGGCTGAGACGGAGCTGGCCGGCGGATCGCACATCGAGTACTCGGGCGGCGCCCTCGCCATCGTCAAGCTGAACATGGCGATGATGTTCTTCGTGCTGCCGATATTTCTCATTACGATATTCTGGGGCGGTATCGCCTTCACCGGTTGGAGAATCCTGACCTCGATCCTGAAGTACGTCGCGATCGTGGTCATTGTGGTGTTGATAAAGAACACGAATCCCCGGGTGCGGATCGACCAGGCGGTCAGATTCTTCTGGGGTCCGATGTTCGCGCTGTCTATTATAGCGATGATCCTGGCTGCGCTGGGGTACTAGGCAGCGGAGGAGAGGCATGTCACTGGCCCTCAAGGCACTCAAGAAATCCCCGTGGGTGTTCCATGTCAACACGGGAGCGTGCAACAACTGTGACATCGAGATTCTCGACGCCCTCACACCGCGGTACGATGTCGAGCGCTTCGGCATCCTGCTCGTCGGCAGCATCCGGCACGCCGACGTGCTCCTTATCAGCGGTCCCGTCACCAAGGCCTGCCTGCCCCGCCTGAAACGGCTCTACGAGGCGGCGCCGAAGCCGGTCAAGGTGATCGTGTTCGGCGCGTGCGGATGCCGGTGCGGGATATTCCGCGACGGGTACAACGTGGTTGGCCCCGTCGACAAGTATATACCGGTCGACGCCTACATACCGGGATGCCCGCCGAAGCCGGAGACGATCATAGCCGGCGTTGTGAAGGTACTGGGAACGCTTTAGATTATTCGCCCGCCGACGGGCGGGGATGGAACAGAGACGAGATGACGAAGGAAGAAGTAAAGAAGAGGATAGCCGAGAAATTCGGCGACAAGGTCAGGATCGCCGAGCGGTCCCCCAAGCGGGTATACGTGTACGCCGAGAACGACATCTGGGTCGATCTGGCCGACTTCATCTTCAACGAGCTCGACGGCCGCTTCGACACGGGGGTGGCGGTCGACGAT
>DATKWS010000252.1:0-13160 GCA_035529435.1 Patescibacteria group bacterium | reverse complement strand
GTGTGCCTGGTTGATTTGTTTTCTATGAGTATCAGCCAGCATTCCTCTTCCGAATGAACCCTGTGCTCGGCGCCCCTCTTGACGATGAAGAGCTCTCCGCTGTCCAGATCGATACTCCCGCTTCCCCTGATCTCCATCGTCAGCGCGCCTTTTACAATGTAGAACAGTTCATCCTCGTTGTCGTGCGTGTGCCAGGGGACGTCCTGCCCCTTCACTTTGGCAATCTTAATATACACGTCATTTACTTCACCGATTATCCTTGGAGAAAAGTACTGTTTGACGGCGGCAAACAATTCCGGGACATTCTGCTTTTGCTCCTTCATGCACTCCACCTCCTTACCAATCGCTCTAGTTCCAATTGCAGCACTTTTTCCCTGTCCCGGGGATCCTTCCTGCGATCCTGCACCGCAAAAAATGTCGCAACGAGCGGTGACGTGGTCCAATCGAGAAGCCTGGTGGGCAGACCGTAATGCTGCATGAGAAACAGCCAGCCGGGATAGTCGTTCATGGCGGGGCAGCCGCCTTTGACGCCCGGCTGCCCGCGGAACCATGTACAGCCGAATCTGTCCTGTAAATTTTTCAAAGATCGAAGTAGGTCTTCCAGGTTTTCAATACGTATTAAGTCGTGATTTCCCTGCATGGCCGATTATGGATCAAATCCTCATGAGTCTGGTTACCGGGTCCCCGCGTCGTGTTCGATATTTTACCACAAATTTTTTGACCATGACAGGTAATTCGGTGCGTACGCCGGTCGTGCGGAGAAAATGACAACGACTTTCCCTCCGGCGTCCCGGCCGAAAACTGTTCCTTGACGATTCCCCCGGAACCCCGTACACTGGACGATAATTAGAACGGGCACAATCCTGTTTCAAACACGTTGGTGAAAATAGATAAACAGTACATCTCGCCGTGGTGGTGCATGTTCTTTCCCACCGTGCAGGAGGAGCACTCATGAAGAAACCGGTGAAGAAATACAGGGAGCTTCCCGCCGGCAAACTGCGCTGGCGTTGTCCCGAGAGCCAGTTCGATTTCAAGACAACCGAAACCGTCAAGCCCTGCAAGGGGATCATCGGCCAGGACCGGGCACTGCTGGCGATCAAGATGGGATTGGAGCTCGAGCACCGGGGATATAATATCTTCATCACCGGGCTGGTGGGTACGGGACGCATGACGACGATCAAGCATCTCCTCGAGCAGCTCGAAAAGAAAGGTCCCATTCCCCCCGATATCTGTTACATGAACAATTTCAAGAATCCGAACATGCCGACATGCCTGGAGCTCGAAGCAGGCAAGGGATTGCAGATCCGCTCCGACATGGACCATCTCGTACACGATCTCAAGGATAAGATACCGGCCGTGTTCCAGAGCGATTACTACAAGAAGCTCAGGAAGAAGCGTATCGAGGCCATCCAGGCCAAACAGAAGAAGATCGTTACGACGTTCGAGGAGAAGATCGGCTCCGAGGGATTCGCCATGGTCCGCATCCAGATGGGCGCGATCGTCAAGCCGGACCTCCTGCCGGTGGTGGATGGCAATCCGGCGAACTTCGGACAGCTGGCCCAACGCGTGGAGGAAGGGACGTTCCCCGCCGAACAGTTCGAGAAATTACAGGCGGTGGGGGAGAAACTCTCCGAGGAGATGGCGCAGGTATACCAGGAGCTGAAGAAGCTCGAGAAGGAACTGCGGGACGCGCTCGAGAAGCTCGATATCGACACGGTGAACCCGATCGTGCAAGAGTTGATCCAGGAGATCGCGCTGCGGTACAACAACGAGAAGCTGACCCAGACATTGCAGCAGGTCGAGGAAAATCTCATGCAGAAGCTCGATCTGTTCCGGTCCCAGGAGGAGGAAGAGGGCGGCTCGCAGGGTTCGGTGGGGGCACGTGAGCCGGATGTCAACGAGGATCCCTTCAGGGAGTTCAGGGTCAACGTGGTCGTGGACAACTCCGATACCAAGGCGCCCCTCGTGATCATCGAGAATTTCCCCACCGTGAAGAACATGTTCGGGATAATCGAACGCCAGTTCACTCCCACCGGATGGTTGAAGGGTGATCACATGAGCATCCGCGCGGGTTCGTTCCACCGGGCAAACGGCGGGTACCTCGTCGTGAACGCGCTCGATGTTTTCATAGAACCGGGTGTCTGGCAGACCCTCAAGCGCACGCTGAAGAGCGCGGAGGCGGTGATACAGAGCTACGATCCATTCAGCCTGATCGGCTCCTCGGCCCTGAAGCCCGAGCCGATGCAGATCAAGGCCAAGATCGTTTTGATCGGGGATGCCTACCTGTATTATCTGCTCCAGATTTACGACGAGGATTTCCGCAAGATATTCAAGATCAGGGCCGATTTCGACCAGGAGGTCGATAACCGCAAAGCGGTTCTCAAGGAATACGCCGGTTTCGTGAAGGCGATGTGCGAGAAGGAGAACATCGCGTGCTTCGATCGCTCCGGCGTCGCGGCCGTCGTGGAGTACGGCGTACGGCTCGCCGGGCGCCAGAACAAGATCTCGACACGATTCAGCGAGATCGCCGACATGATCCGAGAGGCGCACTATCACGCCAGGGAGGCGGGCAGCACACTGGTCAAGCGGGAGCACGTCGCGAAGGCGCACAGCTACCGGATCAAACGGGTGAATCTCATCGAGGAGAAGATACAGGAGCGTATCGATGAGGGGACATTGATGATCGATACGGCGGGTGCCGTGGTCGGCCAGGTGAACGGGCTGTCGGTTTACAATCTCGGCGATTACATGTTCGGCCGCCCGTCACGGATCACCGCCCGGACCGGTCTCGGCGATTCCGGCGTGATCAATATCGAGCGGGAGGCTGATCTCAGCGGCCCGGCACACAACAAGGGCGTTCTGATACTGAGCGGCTACATCCGGGGCAGGTACGGGGAAAATCACCCGATTGCCATGAGCGCAAGCCTCTGTTTCGAGCAGTCGTACGGCGGCGTCGACGGCGACAGCGCCAGTTCCACCGAGCTGTATGCGATACTCTCGAGTCTCACCGAGCTGCCGATCAGGCAGGATATCGCCGTGACCGGCTCGATCAACCAGAAGGGGGAGATCCAGCCGATCGGCGGCGTCAACGAGAAGATCGAGGGATTCTTCAAGGTGTGCAAGGCGCGAAGGCTGAAGGGCACGGAGGGTGTCATCATCCCGCACCAGAACGTCCCCGATCTGATGCTCGACGAAGAGGTTGTGGAAGCGGCGCGAAAGGGTAAATTCCATATCTATCCCGTCGAGACGGTCGATCAAGGCATCGAGATACTCACCGGTGTCCCGGCGGGAAAGAAGCTCAGGAACGGTGATTTCACGAAGGATGCGGTCAACGACCGTGTGCAGCGCAGGCTCATCGAAATGGCTTCCGCATGGAGGGAATACGGCGCCCAGCAGCGTGGCAAGAAGTAAAAACGCGGCTGCTGCGCGAATAATAACATTCCGTGATACGGGGAGCACGGCGTGCCCGAGATCAGACAGAATCCGGCGACCAAGGAATGGGTGCTCATCGCCACTGAACGGGCGAAGCGTCCGGAGGATTTCGTCGGCGGAAAACGGGAAGAGGAACCGGTCCCCGATTTCTCGCCCGAGTGCCCGTTCTGTCCCGGTAACGAGGAGAGTACGCCCCCGGAAATCGCCGCAAACCGGCGTAATGGAACGTGGAGCCTCCGCGTGGTTCCGAACAAGTTCCCCGCCCTGGTTCCCGTTGGTGAGGATGTGCGCGAGGAGGAGCAGAGTTTTTTCCGCCGCATGAACGGTCTCGGACAGCACGAGGTGATCATCGCGACCCCCGTCGTTCCGCTCCACATCCGCCACCGTCTCGAGGAGGCGACGCGTTTCTTCGACGATCACGGGCAGTGCGTGTTCTGCCGAATCATCGAAATGGAACGAAAGGAGCGCGAGCGGGTGGTGATGGATGATGGCGATTTTCTCATCATCGAGCCCTTTGCCGCGCGGTTTCCATTCGAGACATGGATTCTGCCCCGCGAGCATCACGCGACCTTCGGAGAGGTCCGTAACGGGGAGCTCGAAAGATTCGCGCGGATCCTCAACCGGCTTCTCGAGAAATTAGGCAGGGGGCTATGCTGCCCCGCGTACAACATGGTCATTCGAACCGCGCCGAGCGGTGAGGAGGGGGAGGAATACTACCACTGGCACGTACAGATCATGCCGAGGCTCACGACGCCGGCGGGCTTCGAGCTCGGAACGGGTGTATTCATCAATACGACCCTTCCCGAAGCGACCGCGGAATTTCTCCGCCGCGCGTAAAATCACTCCCCCCCACAATAGTGACGGGAGCGGAGATCGTTCGCTCGATCGGTCATGCGGGAGTCGTGCATGGGCATAATGCTTCACTATCATTTGCCTTGAAACAACGGATGTATTACCGTGTATATAAGAAAATAAACCGAGGAGGAATGAATGGTACGCTGGCGAGTAGCGCTGTTCTGTATTGTCGTGATCGCGATGTTCACCGCGCTGTCAGGATGCGGCGGGGGCGACGGCGAGGGCGAATTTCCCGATATTCCGGTCGGCGTCAACCTCATCGAGAATCCATCCTTCGAGCAGTGGGAGGAATACGTGCCGGCGGGATGGGAGCTCAAGCAGATCGCCGGTAAGGGGAAGAAACCCAACATGTTCGGAAAATCGACCTCGCAGATGAAGTCCGGTAAATTTTCATTCTACCTGCGCGGTCTCTTCGATACGGAGAAGTGGATGGTGCTCACGCAGCGCATACTCGTGCGGCCCGGCTACGACCTCTATTTTTCGGCCGAGATCAAGTGCGAGAATATCAAACGGAACCGTGGTCAGAAGGACAACGCGAACATCTACGTTCGGTTTCTCGATGCCCGGGGTGAGCGTCTGAGAGACCGTTACTACGCAGATGCATACACACGGCGGCGCCTCGGCACCGGGGATTGGCAGCGCAATATCGAGAAGGTGGAGATCCCGAGCGAAGCGCGATACGCGGAGATAGGCCTCATCAATGAGATGACCGGCTACCTCTACTTCGACGATGTCGAGGTGATGCTCCTGGAGCGGACCAAGTGGAATAGGGAGGAGACCGAATATGTGACATTCTATTATCTCGAGGGTCATCCCTTGCCGGAAGGGGCGATCGAGGAGCAAACACGGTTCATGAATTTCATAGTCGACCTGTGCGGCATTCGAGTCGAAGAGAAAATCAAGTACTACTACTACCCCTCGGAAGCGAGATTCATGCAGATCCTGGGGACCCGGAAGTACAAGCAGCGTCCCTTCTGGAACAAGAAGGAACTCCACACGATCGTGCCGGTCGAACAGCACGCGATGGTACACATGGTTCTCGTCGATCTCGGCTATCCACCGATCGGGCTGGCCAAGGGATTCGTTTTCGCCCTCCGCGGTAAATACACGGGCTGGAATCCGCACCTTCTTGCAAAGAGATTCCTCGTGAACAAGATGATCCCCTCCCTCTACAGGATCGTCGATGAAGAGACGATGAAAAAGAGCAACTGGGCGATCACCGTTCCCGCGTGGGCATCCTTCTGCACGTATCTCGTCGATACGTACGGCATGGAAGCGTTCATCAAATTTTACAGGGAATGCAACGGCGTCAAGGAGGCCGGACCCTTCAACGATCTGTTCGTCAAGGACTTCGAAAAGGAGTTCAAGATAGTCGACCGGGGCTGGCGGCTCTACGTCCTTCGCGTAATGACAGAGGAATCCCTTGACAGCCTCGATTTCAATCTCCCACCCATCCCGACATTCGGTGAAGAGGAGATCGACACGATGGATGTGCCGGAACCCGATACCAATGCTCGATTGAAATAGATCCTTCCCGATGATTCCGGATTGTCGCGGAAACCATGGAAAAGGAATTCACATACTGCCCGAAATGCGGCATCGCCCTTGCGCCGCGGAATGATGAAGGGCGCCGGCGCATGGTCTGTCCCGCGTGCGGATTCGTCCAGTACATCAATCCGGCGCCGGCGGCCGGTATCCTCGTGCGGGAAGGGGACTCGGTTCTTCTCGTGCAACGGCGTTTTGAACCGTACCGCGGGCTCTGGGTCGTGCCGTCGGGATTCATCGAGTACGGCGAAGATGTGCGCGATACGGCGGTCAGGGAGGTACGGGAGGAGACGGGGCTCGCGGTCGAGATCGATTCGCTCCATGCGGTTGAATCGTGCCGGGACGATCCGCGCGGGAATACGGTGCTGGTCCTTTACAGCGGCCATGTCGTGGGTGGTGAGCTTCGCGCGGGGGACGATGCCATCGATGTCGGATTCTTTCCATTGCTCGACGTGCCCGGGATAGCATTCGCGTGCCAGCGCAGGATCCTCCGTGCGCTGCAGTGTGAGGCGCGGGATCGGGGATAGTTGGGGCGACGACGGTTACGAGGGGTGATCCCCGTTTCGAATTTGCCGTTTTCTCTTCTCGAATCTCCAGACGAGTCCGAGGAACGCGAGAAATCCCCCCCAGACGAGGCCGCAGATCACGATCATCATGAGTATCGCGCCGGCCGTCATGGTGTGTCTCCCTCCCGGGGGCCCGGGGCGTTGACGTCCGATGAGCCGAAGAGCAACCGCTGGATCGGACGGTTCAGGACGAGGAGCACCGCGATGAGGAGCCCCCACTGGAACAGGCATGTCCCGACGCTGAAGGCCCGGAACGGGTGCCACCAGAATTCGGGATCGTAGTAGAGGATCGCCTGGGTGAACCACCAGGCGATCATCGCGAGAAATTCGATCGGTATGACGAACGTGATGATGACATTGAATATGCGCCCGAGCCTGATGTCGTTGTCGACGCTGTCTATCATCTCGCGCCGGAACCGCTCGACGCCGTACCGGATCACGGTCACGGCATAGAGGAGGCCGCTGAGGAGGAGCCCGATCCCCCACACCCAGTCCTGATTCTGGAAGAAGGCGGGGCTCAGGGCCGACGGCAGGCCGAGGAGGAAGCACCCGCACCCGACGGCGAGGATCCCCCGGTGTCTCGTGAGGCCGAAGTCCATCGTGATGCGGGTTCCCAGCTCGATCATCGATATCAGTGACGAGAGCGCCGCGATCGAGAGAGTGAGAAAGAAGAGGAAGAGAAAGATCCTGCCCCCCGCTATCTCCTCGAAGAGTCTCGGGATCCAGATAAACGTGAGCCCCGTGCTGGCCGGTCCCGTGTCGGTGACGATGGTCATCGCCTGCCCGTCGGGGAGCACGGCGAAGACGGTGGGAATGATGGCGAGCGCCGCCAGCAGCGATGCGGAATTGTTCCCGAGCCCTGCGAGGAACGAGTTCGCCACGATGTCATCGTTTTTCTTCATGTAAACGGCATAGGTGAGTATCAGCCCCCATCCGGCGCCGGTCGACCAGGCGCTCTGCGAGAGCCCCTCGAGCCATATACGGTAATGCAGGAGCTTCCGCCATTCGAGGTCGAAGAGAAAATTGAGACCGCCCGTTGCTCCCGGGAGGGTGACGGCGCGGATCATGGCGATGACGAGGAGCGCGAAGAGCATCGGGATCAGAATGCGGTTCGCCCGCTCGATCCCTTTCACGACGCCCCGGTAGATGATCCAGGAACCGAACAGGATACCGATGAGGTGAAAGAGGACCGGCTGCCAGCCGGATTCGATGAATGCATTCCAGTGCCCGGTCGTTTCCGCGCCCCAGAGGCCGCCGCCCGGTATCGACCCGCCGGGGGATACGATGTCGACCAGCGAGACGAAGGTGTACCGGAAGCACCATCCCGTCACGACGCAGTAGTAGAATGTGATACCGAGCGTGCAGAATCCCACGAAGCCGCCCATCCACGTGTGGCCCCGGTGCATGCTGCCGAAGGCCCCCACCGTTCCCATGCGCGTCTTCTTTCCCATGCCGAATTCCACGATGAGGAGCGGGATCGACCAGAGGAAGAGAAAAAGAAACCACGGGATGAGAAACGGCGCACCGCCGTTCTGCGCCACGACGCGGGGGAAACGCCAGATGTTCCCCGTGCCGATGGCCATGCCGAGGGCCGCGAGGAGCAGCGCCCATCGCGAGCTGAAGGTTTCACGCGGATGGAGCTGTTTCATGCGACTATCCTCACGGCAATGAAATCATGAGCGCCGTTGCTATTCTACTCGACGACCTTGACGGAGAAGGTATCGTCCGTTTCGATCGTATCGACGACCTCCATGCCGCGGACCACCGTGCCGATCACGGTGTACCGCCCGTCGAGATGTGGCTGCGGCGTGTGCGTTATGAAGAATTGGCTTCCCGGCGTGTCCGCTCCGGCATGCGCCACGCCGACCGTCCCACGCCCGTACCGGTGGAGGTTGAACTGGCTGCGGAGGAAATACCCCGCATCCCCCCACCCGTCACCGCGGGGACAGCCGCCCTGGATCACGAATCCCGGCACGACGCGGTGGAATGTGAACCCGTTGTAAAATCCTTCCCGCGCCAGGTGGAGTATCGCCCCGACGACGGTCGGTGCATCGTCGCCGAAGAGGCGCACCTCGATCTCGCCGCGGCTCGTCGTGATGATGATCGTTTTCTCGCCGAGGGGGAGGAACGGTTCAGCCCACGGGGGCTCTCCCCGCTTCCAGACACCGTTCGGCTGCGGCTCGAGATCTGCGCCGAAGCGCTCCGCGACGCGGACCGCCGCATGGCCGATACGGGCATCCGCCGCGGTACAGGCGTCTTTCAGAAATGATACGATTTCCGTTTTCTGTTCTTCGGCAATCCGTCCAGCCTCCCCGAGGTCATCGATCGCCTCGATGATCGCGAGTCTTCGGTCGCTGTCGACGCGGTCGTCGTGAGCCCGGTATATCCTGAGAAGATCGGGGATGACCGTGCCGGGGGCCGTTTTTGGGAGCGATTCGACGGAAATCGTTGCAACGACCCAATCCTCGCCGTCCGCCGCCTCGAGCAGCGCACCGATCGGGCTGATCGTGCGGCCGCCGCACTGTATCGCGTCGGTCAGATGCCCCGGCTCGCGCCACCGCCCGAGCCCCGCCGCGGCGCCTTCCCGGGCGAGGTGATCGCCGCCGGATTCGAGCACCCCGACGAGGAGCGGGAGGTCGTTCCGGTCACTCACGTATCCCAGCCATTCCAGCGCCGTCATCGTCTCCGTGCCGCTGCCGCCGCCGGTCACTTTGAGGAGATATTCGCGCGCACGCTTGGGATCCGTGGAGGCTGCTGCTTTCATGGCGGCCCGCCGGACCATCGTCGATCCATCGCCGAGGAGGGGGAGAACTTTCTGGAAGTATTTATTTTTCCTACTTGCCGCTATGCCGTCGAGTGCCAGTGTTTTGAGGTACGCATCCGGCGATTCGAGAAGCGGGAGCAGGGGCTCGGCGCTCTTCTCCGTACCGATCCGTACGAGGGCCTCAGCCGCCTTGATCGCGATCATCCGGTTCCGGTCATCGAGGAGCCGGGCGATGAACGGCACGCCGGACTCGGATCCGATACGGCCCAACGCCTCGACGGCCCGCAGCCGCACATCGTGATCGTCGTGTCCCGTGAACTGCACGATCTCACCCGCGGCCGCCGCGTGTTTCAGTCTCCCGAGCGCGTAGATCGCGGCGGCGATGACCTGTGGGTCGGGATCGTGCAGGGCGGGTATGCACTGTTGGGCTGCGGTCGAGTCCTCGAGCGCGGCGAGGGCGAAAAGGGTTTTCGCCCTGACAGCGGCGTGAAAGTCGGCGCGGAGCGGTGCGAGGAGCGCCGCCGCCTTGGGATCGCCTGTTCTGCCGAGCGCCTCGATCGCCCGGATCTTGATATTCCGCGGCTTTCCGCTCAGGCAGCGGCCGAGAGGTCCCGTCGCATCGCTTCCGCCGATCAGCCCGAGCGCGAGAACGGCCGTCTCGACGACGCCTTCATCCTCGTCATCGACGAGGCGCGCGAGGAGCGGGATGCCGCGAGGATCATCGAGCCTACCCAGCACCTCGGCGCACCGCAGCCTGACGAGCGGCTCCGGATCGGTAACGAACGGCTCCAACGCCTTCGGCGACCAGGCGCGTGATTCCTCGAGCCGCGCGAGCGCGGCGAGCGTGGCGCGATGAGCGGGTTGCTCGAGCAATGACGCGTAGAGGCTCTCGGCGCGCGCCCCGGTGGCGCATAGTATGGCGCATACACACGCGATAACAAAAATTTTTATACCTGATTTCGGTGAACGGCACATGGTATTCCTCCTGCATTGGTGCTCTTTTCCTGCCACCTTTCAAGCCGTACTGTCAAGCTATTTCATTTGGACGTATCCGCCGTGTTCCGCGCCGGCCGTATGTGAATTTACAAATGTACCACCGGCATGATGCAATTGCATTTTACCGGATTTCGGGGTATGGTGGTGGCTCGCACGTATGTGCGGGATGCGCATATGCGAGACAAGCGAAAAGAGCTGTATATCAAAACGGAGGCATTACATCATGAACCGGCACATCTTTTCTGTTTTCCTCACCGCGATGTGCTCTCTTCTCTTTGCGACCACCGCGTTCGCCTGCACGAACTTCATCGTGACGAAAGGAGCCTCTGC
The DNA here is from genome assembly GCA_035529435.1 of Patescibacteria group bacterium. Classification (GTDB taxonomy): domain Bacteria; phylum Krumholzibacteriota; class Krumholzibacteriia; order Krumholzibacteriales; family Krumholzibacteriaceae; genus DATKWS01. The sequence continues at coordinate 2,672 of DATKWS010000252.1, read as the reverse complement.
GGACGGATCGGTGATGATCACCTACACCTGTGACGGCGAATTTCATCCGATTCTCAGGTACACTCCCGCGGAGGACCACGAACCGGGCGACCTGTTCGAGATCAAAACCTGGGGCGACGAGGTACTCGGCACGATCAAGCAGGTGCCGCACACCTACGCGTGCGTCGGCCTGATGAACGAGCACCAACTCGTGATCGGCGAGACGACCTTCACGGGGCGCGAGGAGCTGATCAATCCGGACGGGCTGCTTCACTACTGGTGGCTGATGCGCCTGGCACTCCAGAGGGCCGGGACGGCGCGCGAGGCGATCGAGGTGATTACCGGCCTCGTAGACGAATACGGCTACCGGAGCGAGGGGGAGTCGATCTCGATCGGCGATCACGATGAGGCATGGCTGCTCGAGATCATCGGACCCGGTCCCGGCGGGAAGGGCGCCAACTGGGTGGCCGAGCGGATTCCCGACGGCATGGTGTGCGCCCACGCCAACATGGCGAGGATCGGCGAATTCCCGCTCGACGATCCGAAAAACTGCCTCTATTCGAAAGATGTGATCGAATTCGCGATCGAGAAGGGGTACTACGATCCCGACTCGGGCGAGCCGTTCAATTTCCAGAAGGCATACTGTCCCGCCTCGCCGCAGAAGCTCCGCTACACGGCGACCCGCGTCTGGAGTATCTTCCGGCGCGCGGCCCCGTCGCGCGACTGGCCGGTCGACTACCACCGCGGCGTGCAGGGCGCCGAGCCGTACCCGCTCTGGATCGAACCGGACGAGAAGCTCTCGCTCCAGGATGTTTTCAACATCATGCGCGACCATTACGAGGGGACGCCGTACGACATGACGAAGGGGCTGGACGCCGGCCCCTTCGTCACGCCGAACCGCTGGCGCCCCATGACGTGGAACATAGACGGTACCGACTACACGTGGGAGCGGCCGATCTCGACGCAGCAGAGCGGATTCTCGTTCGTGTCTCAGTCACGTGCGGGGATGCCCGACCCGATCGGCGGCGTTCTCTGGTACGGCGTCGACGATACCTATTTCACCTGCTACGTGCCGCTCTACTGCGCAATAGCAGAGGTCCCGCCCTCATTCGCCCGCGGCCGGATGAGCGCATTCTCGTGGGACTCGGCCTGGTGGGTCTTCAACTTCGTGGCGAATTTCGCGAACCTGAAATATTCATACATGTGCGGGGATATCCAGAGGGTGCAGGCCGAGCTCGAGGGGAACCTCATCGCCCTCCAGCCCGTCATAGAGAAAACGGCCCTCGAGCTGTACAAGAAAGATCCCGCCCTCGCGACGACGTACCTGACCGATTACTCCGTGAGCCATGCCGAGCGCGTCGTCGACCGCTGGCGCGAACTGGGCGAGTTCCTCATTGCAAAGTACAACGACGGGTACGTCCAGGACGAGAATCACCGTCCCCAGGAGGAGGGGTACCCCGAGGAGTGGCTCCGCGGGGTGATCCGCGCGCGCCCCGATCAATTCGAGCTCGAGCGGTGGGGTGATGATTCGTTGAAGACGGAATTGCCGTATTGAGACGTTCGAGGCTGCGCGGGACCGAGCGGTGAAGGCGGTCATTCCATTGGAAGGAAGGCATTCGAAATGTGGAAGTTGCTTCTCGTCGCGGTATTGATCGTGTCTCCGGGGTCTCTATCGAGCCGTATGCAGTGGATTGACGGCGGTCTCGTCATAAGCGGGAACCGGGGCGGCGGACCCGCGATCACGGTCGATGGGGCCGGGGGCGTGATCGTGACCTGGCACGAGTCGGCGCCGGCCGGTCTCGATGTATACGCGCAGCGTATCACCGCCGCCGGCGATACGGTCTGGGGCGCGACCGGCACGGCCGTCTGCGATCTGCCCGGCGACCAGGAGTACCCGCAAATCGTCGAAGACGGCGTCGGCGGAGCGTTTCTCGCCTGGAATGACCGGCGCAGCCCCGGGTACGGCCTCTACGCGCAGCGTCTCGATTCGAGCGGCCAGGCACTCTGGGATATGCACGGAAATGTCCTCTGCACGGCTTTCAGCGAGAAGACCTATCCGAAGATAGTCACCGACGCCGCCGGCGGTGTGATCGTCGCCTGGCTGGACAACCGCGGCTACAACAAGGACATCTATGCGCAAAGGATCAGCGCGGACGGTGACACGCTCTGGCCCGCCGCGGGCGCCCCGATCTGCACGGAGGGGACGTACCAGCGGGAGGTAGCCGTCATTCCGGACGGCGAGGGGGGCGCGATCGTCGCGTGGGAGGATATACGTCTCGGCGGCACCGCCGTCTACGCGCAGAGGGTGGATGCGACGGGCGCCGTGCTGTGGGAAGAGGACGGTGTTCTCGTCGGCCACAGCGAAACGTGCGACTATGTCCATCCCCGGCTGGCGTCGGACGGGCGTGCCGGCGCGGTCGTGACCTGGCGGGACAACAGCCTGTCGTCGGATTACGGATATATCTATGCGCAACGGGTAACCGCCGGGGGGGAGGTCGTCGCGACGGAGTTGAAATGGCACGATGCGGTCCTCAATGGCTCCTCCGTCACGGTCGTCTGGGAACTCTCCGCCATCGACGACTCGGCCCGCTTCGCCGTGCTGCGCTCGCATGGCGCGGGGGGCACTCCGGAACAGCTCCCGGCGGATGGAATCGAGCGTGACGGCCCGCTGTTCCGCTCCACCGATCGCGGCT
>DATKWS010000251.1:0-5393 GCA_035529435.1 Patescibacteria group bacterium | reverse complement strand
CCTCGACCAGAGCCTCGTTCATCGGTTCGCTGAATGCGATCCAGTAGGGACCGCTCCGGCTCACGTTCGTCGCGCCGTCCACCGGGTAATGCCCGGCGACGGTCGGCGGCGTCGTATCGCTCGGTCCGACGCCGTTTTCGTCCTCGCTGCAGCCCGTAACGGCGAACAGGGCGAACAGGATCACAGCCAGCAGAGCGGCTGATGGTTTCAGGTGAGTCATCTCGTCCTCCTTTATATTAAATTACCGCTCTCTTTCCTGAAGCGTACGGTTACGACAGGATGATTTCAACAGATGCAGCCAACGTCCCAAAGTGCATTGCTGCAAAAGATTATCCAGGAGTTTCGCAAGTTTCAAGCCTAATATTACAATTATCCCCGGGATCGTGAAATATGTTGATACGCGGGGAGCCGGATGTTGAATGCAAAACGGTGCCCATCGGAGACGGCCGTATTGATACCGCGCGGGTCACCGCGGTCATCGCAGCAGTACCGCTTTGCGGCTCAGCCGCTGTTCGCCGGCCCGGAGGACGTAGAGGTACACGCCGCTCGGGAGGTGCACAGGCCGCCAGGTCACGGCGTGTGTCCCGGCAGGGAGGGGGCCGCGAACGAGCCGGTCGACCTCGCGCCCGGCGACATCGTAGACACGCAGGTCGACGGACCCCTCCCGGTCGAGGGTGAACCGGATCACGGTGGAGGGATTGAACGGATTGGGGGTATTCTGCGCGAGCGCGATCCGCGGTGGCGATTTCTCCACTCCCGCAAGCCCGTCTATACCGATCGTATCCCGGTAGGTGTAATGATTGTGCGCGCTGACATTGAGCTCGATCGCGCTGATCGAGTCGGGAAAGGGGAGGAGCCGCTCGAGGACGATGTATCCGACCGGCGAGCCGACGCCCAACCCGTAGCAGACGCCGTCGTGGTACAGTGTGGCCCTGGCGCCGGGAACGCCCGGAGCGGTGAGCTCGATCGTATTGTCGTACCGGCCCATGAGCGCCGGATGGGATACGGTCAGGGAGCAGGGGGTACCGGTCCATGGATCGAGCGCCGGGTCGCCGAGCAGGTTGAGGGTGTAGAAGCACCACCGGTGGGCTCCGGGCTCGTATTCGTCGGGCAGGTCGATAAAGGGGACCGTCTCGTCCTTGGAGCGCTGGTTGGCCTCGCCGAGCTCATGGTATCCCTCCGTGAAGACGGCATCGTAGAATTCTCGCTGGAAATGGTGCGAGGGACCGTTCGTCGTTCCCTCGGTGAACCAGCCGTATCGGGAGTTGCCGAAAAACACAACGGCGCAGTGGTCGATATTCAACATCTTTTCGGCGATGCAGTCGGTGCTCAGGTAATCCGCGCTCGATCTGTTATCGAACGAGGCCGCGTAGCATCCGTACGAGTAGATGATCGCGAAGTTCGCGCTCACCCCGTCGTTGGTGAAATTGACGTTGGTGATATCGCTGAGGTTGAGCCGCAGTGCGTAGCTCTGGTTGCAGTGTCCCGAATGATTCACCCAGTGCGTGCCGGCGCTGATATCGGTCCACACCACGGACTTGTTCCATACGGGGCCGTCACGATCGTAGTGCGTGGTCGTATCGAAGTCGGTGGGTATTCCCGTGGTGGTGAAGCCGTGCTCGGCGCATGTACCGACGAGCTGGTCCATCTCGTCGGCGCCGTAGGTGAGGGGATCGTTCCACAACTTCTCGCCGAGCATCAGCGCACGGCGGACCCCGCCGGCCACGGGGCTTTCCTGGTACAGAATATTTTTATTTACAAACCGTGCGACCTCGGCCGTTGTCGAAACGCACGCCCTCCCCACGGAGATTTCGGAATAGAAATCCTCCTCGCCCGGCTCACCCCAGAGGGCGTCGCCGTCAGTGTTCCAGTCGCCGTCGAGGGCGGCGAAGTAGAGATCGGCCGGTAAATTGTCGTCCTCGTAGAGTGAGGGGCGTGATTGCACGGCGCAGCGGAGTCCCCGGTACGGCACGATCTTGGCAACGGCCGGTGCCCCGTTTGCGTCGCCGGCGAGAAGCACGTGCGTGATACCATGGTTCGTGTACTCGTACTTGATCGCGTTACGAATCCGTTCGGCCGTATCGCCGCCGCTGAAGCCCGCCTCGATCTCCTCGACTGATTTTATTTTCGCGCGCAGGCCACGCCGTGTGTAAAAGTCGCGGAACGGGATGAACGCGCCGCTCAGGCTGTCACGCGTGATGATCATATACTCGTAGGTATCTCCCGTCGGGCCGAGGGTGTGTCCCATGCCGCCGTACAACACGAGATCGCCGGGGTTGTCGACGAGATCCTCCAGACGCGCGCGGCTGTCATCGTCGGTACGCAGCAGCGCGAGCGATCGCGTCGAGGCCGCGCCGGGCGCCGTCTCGATCGTAACGGACACTTCCCGGTAGTACCCGACTTCTCCGTTCAGCGGATGGTACCGCACCGGGCTGAATGAGCCGACGGCGATCGCGTGCCCCCGGCAGTACCGTGTGGTGAACTTCGAATCGGGCGGCTGCATCCAGCGATCGACGGCGTAGACCTCTTCCCGGTAGAGGAAGGTGCGCCCACGGGGATCGCTTCCCTGGCCCGGCGTCGGGGGCTGCATCGGATGCAGCCGGTACGTGCCGCCGAGCCGCGTCCAGCCACGCCGTGCTATCGATACATCGGCCGCCGCCTCGCCGGGGGGCAGCAGGATCGCGGCGCCGCGGAAGGGGTAGCTCGGCTCTCCGGGCCGTCCGCCCTGGATCGTCGCGGGGAACTCGATCAGCTCGAATCCGCGGTCCGTCCGCACGACGCGTGGTTCGCCGAAACGATACGTAACGGTTACCTCGCCGGCCTTGAGCGGCGCGGCGATTGATGCGGCCACGACAAGGGCAACCGTAATGCATACGACGGTGATTCTCATTATACGCATCCTTTAACTGATTACATTATAACAAATGCATTACCAATATGAAAACTGTAAGTCCGGTCGTTATGATCGGTGGCGTGGGGGAGCGCCTTGATCCATGGTCACGTCACTGCGATCGGATTTCATGGCGGCGCGCCCCGGGTGGGTGACCGGATCAGCGCATGAGAACCATTTTTCTGATGATCACTTCTTTGCCCGCCCGCAGGCGGCAGAAGTAGATTCCGGAGGCAACGGGCGAGCCGTCCATGCCGGTCCCCTTCCATTCGACGGTGTGAGTCCCGGGTTCCTGATGCCCGTCGACGAGCCGTGCGATAAGTCCACCGGAGACATCGTAGATGCCGAGATGCACCCGGCACTCCCGTGGGAGGGAGTACCGGATCGATGTCGAGGGATTGAACGGATTGGGAAAGTTCTGATGCAGCGCCAATCCGATATCGGGAATATGTATAGTGCCCGTCTCAAAGAGCAACCGTTGTTCCTCGCCGTCGCTGGCGAAGACCCGGTACAGGTAACCGACTCCCGGCCGGCATGAGGAATCCGCGCATATGTACGTTTTTCCATCCCGGAGGATGGAATCGCTGGAAAGCCACACGGATTCGTTCCCGCCCGAGGTAATGCGCTGAACGTCGAACGCAATGTTTTCGTCCACGGCGGAGAGCGTCCAGGTGATGACTATACGTGCGCCCTCGACACGGGCGGCGTAACCGGATAGGTGCGTGGCGACAAACGTGCTGTCGGGGGTGCTCCATACATCGAAGACGGATGCCTGCGGATTGTACGTATTGATCTGTATATAGTACGATTCGGCGATCCCGATCTGCTCGCTGGCCTGCCAGTACGGAGATGCGAAGTCGGATACGGGATCGCAGAGACCCGCCACCTCGTCCAACGCGAACTTGACACGGTTTGCCGAAGGATCGAATGAGATCCTGCAGTCATAGATCCCCTCGGCAAGAAACGTGTTCCAGTATCCGGTATTATTGACGGCCCATGTGGGACGGATGTACCCCCCGTTGTGCACATACACACCGATGTCGATGTTGCTGTAATGAAAGTCCGTCGTGCCCGGCTCCGTCGTGGTAAAGCCGAACATGTAGTTCCCGAGGGCGTTCCGTTCGAAACGGACGAACATGCAGGTGCTGTCCGATGGGACGAACGCCCGCCCCGAGACGATCGCCGCGGACCAATCATTGTCGCCTTCCGTCGGCCCGCTGACGAATCCGAGGTTCTCCTCGAGCCAGGAGACATTGTTTTCACTCCACAAGTAGAACTCGCTCGTGTTACCGGCCAGCGGGTCGTGATTCCGAGCGGAGGACGGCTGCTGGCACACGCCGACGAGCAGTGTCTCGGCATCACTCAGGAATCCGTCACTCGCGAATACGGCCACCGGGTACAGGCCCTCGTCGCCGGCCTGCGTTATCCAGGTGAAAACGCTGTCCTCCCGCGCGAATCGCGGATCATCGATAGAGTAGAGGATCGGATCACCGTCCGGATCGGTAGCCGAAGCCGTCACGACAACGGTATCGGACTCGTACGCGTATATATCTTGAATGCCGGCGAGCACCGGCGGCAGGTTGCCGTGCGGGTAGTAGACGATGATCGTAATCGTTTCCTCGTCCGAGAAGTAACCGTCCGTCACCCCGAAGGTCACTTGATACACCCCTGCGTCCGCCTGGGAGGGCGTCCAGAGGAACAGCCCAATATACTCGTCGAGCAGGAACGAGGGGGGGAGAATCTCCCCCGCGTCGGAGTAGAATTGGACCGGATCACCGTCGGGGTCCGACGCCGCCAGCTGGATCACGAGCTGACTGTCGGCGTCGACCTCCCTGTCGCCGACCGGTTCGAGTACCGGCGCGCTTCCGCACTGATCGCAGGTTTCCTGATCGCACGTTTCCCAGTCGCAGGTTTCGCTGATACAGGTGTTGTAGTATTCCGTCGGGCACTGATGTGTCTGGCAGGCGCAGGACGTGTAATCGCACGTGGACTGGCCCCAGCACGTTGGGCAGATGGTGTAGGCGAAAATTGTCTCCTCCTGCATGGCCTGCCCGGATTCAGGCGCTTGTGTGTTTTTCTCGATTCCACGAACCGCCGACGCCGGCGTTGCGGCCGTCGTTCTCCTCGCGCCCAGGCCCTCGAGGTCCGCTACCGCCTCTTTGAGTGCCCGCTCGAAAGCCGGTGAGTACTGGTGCTCGATCCGATTCGAATTGGAGATCGTGGAAAGAGCGAGAACAACGGCGACACACGCGATGAACGAACGCACCCTGTTCATGACGCCCCCCGGGGAGAATACAAAAAGGGGAGGAATCCTCTACAAGTATACGAAACGGGAAACCGCCGGTCAAGCCGCCCGTTGTTGCCGCATGTGAAATTCGTTGCATCCCCCGAGCGATCTGACGTAACCTGGGCACAAAATCTGTTACCGGCGAAGGGGTGTGTTGCGGAGCGATTCGCATATTCAAGGGGGGGCTCATGAAGATCACTATAATTTATTACAGTC
>DATKWS010000250.1:0-7421 GCA_035529435.1 Patescibacteria group bacterium | reverse complement strand
CGTACCCGTCCGGTGGGATCTGGCGCCGCCGGATCTCGGCCCGCTGCGTGATCGTGAGGGTGCGGCCGTCCATACGGCTCGTCCCCTTGAAGTATCCGTAGGTTTCGTCGATCTCGTCGGAGGAGGGAGGATCGACGAGCGTGTACCCGTTCGGCAACCGTATCGTTTCGGTTCCCTCGATGAGTTGCGTGTAGTAGAGAAAGACGTCGGATTGCCTTGTATCGCTCCACTTGGCCGCCCCGGCGCGGAAGAGGCGGCCGTGGTTCAGCACGACCTGCATCATGGGGCTCGAGAACTCGAACCCCCCGGTCGCGGGAATCGCGAAGCGGGGGATACGGTAGCGGATCGTGAGCCACATATCCCGGCTGAAATCGTCCGGTGCGGGATATTCGAATTCGATCCCCTCGACGCGGTTGCTGATGGGGGAGAGGATTTGTGCAACGGTGTACGTCATTTCCGGGAGCGGGCTGTCGGTGATGATTCCGCGCAGCCTGCTGTCGAGCGCGCCCGAGCCGGAGAACCTGAACATTCCCTCCAGCGTCCCGTCCTCGTGAAGCTCCGCCTTGTGGGTGATACGGAGCGGAGACTCCGCGGGCGGGCTGTAGGGTATCCGTGCGAGCGGTTCCCCCGTGGGCGTGCCGACCAGGTAGTGCTGCTCGGCCTCGAGGAGCGACCATATGTTGTTGTTGTACGGTACCCATGTCGGGTCGTACATCTCGAACGTGCCGTCGTCCTTGCGCAGCGCGCAGACGCAGTGATTGAACTGGTCGGCGGGCACCTCGTCGATGCGGCTCCCCGCCATCGTCATGGCGCCGAAGCTGTTCATGCCCGCGCCCCGCATCATGGTGATCAGCATGCCGGCGATATCCTTGCACACACCGCTCCGCTGCTCGAATATCATGGATCCGGGATGGAGCGTGAACCCCTCGCCCTCGCCCATCGTCTGCCCGCTGTACCGGATGTTCTGGGCGACCCAGTGCACGAGCGCCTCCGCCTTTCGCTCCTCCGACGCGTTCGTCAGGCCCGCATTGTCGAGGATTTCATCCACCTTCGATTTGATCGCGTCCGTCGCCTCGAACTGGTTTTGGTTCACGTCGAAGAACCAGCGGCTCTTCGCCTCCCAGCTCTCGACGGTGGCCATCACCACCTTGGTGGCGTAATCGCTCTGGTCCGGTTGGCCCGGCTCGTGCGGCCGCGGTTGGAGGTTCAGGCCCCACCATGCATACTCGGTCCGGTCCTCGGTATAGGAGGTGCTCGAGTAGAGCGGGCCGTTGTAGATCTCCGAATGCAGACGCTTGTCCGACGGCAGGCTGAGGACGTACCGTTTCTCGACGATCGGAGCATCGCCGGCGAAGAGAACGATATCGAAATACTCCCCGGGCATCGGCGGTATGTACCGCTCGTCGTCCGGCGCCTGCGCGGCCGCGGTGTCGGTCCGGGCCCCGGCGGGTGTACCGGTCTGACCTCCGGCATCGCCATCGCTTGCCGAGTTCACGCCGCCGCCGGTCGCGGCACCGCTCCCGGACACATCCAGCAGCGCGTAGGTGAATCCCTTGCGGAACGTTTTGACCTCGATGCCGTCATTCACGTGCAATCGCGGCAACTGGAGCGTCTTGATGCGGTCCTTCCAGTAGATCCACGACTGCGGCGCGGGCAGGTCGTGCACCGCGGAGACATCCACCGGGATGCGCTCGCCGCCGCGAATGACGTTGACCTCTCGAACCTCGACGTAGCTGCTCAGCGGATCGTAGCTCCACCGGAGCACCGATTGGTTCCGGCAGCCGGCGGGGGTGAGAATTTTATAGATGATATAATTGTCGACGTAGGTGACGCCGGATGGCTCCACACGGTTCATCGCGTAATCGTACACGATGACATGATCCGCGCCCTCGTGATCCGCGGCGGCACCGGCATCCTCGATACGGGAAAAGACATCCGGCGGCGGGCGGTCACCGGGCGGTAACCCGGCCTCCTGGGCACGCGCGAAAACCGGTGGTACCAGGGACAACAGCAGGGCTGCGGCTGTGATAATCCAAGCGCGTCTTTTGTTGCTCCGGTTGTGCAAGACGACCTCCTGTCGGTAATAGGTATGATCCCGGGTTCCTTTTGTGTATTTCAGGGAATGTGCAGTCAGACTCCAATGCAACGTCCTGATAGTCGATCAGCAGAACTGAACGTCGTCGACTCGATGCACACGGCATCGAGCATATTCGTAGAGTATATTCGTAGAATAACGTTTAAGGAATGCCAATTCAAGTCAAGATGTCGAGCCGGCACGGCGATCCCGTGCTCCCGCCCGGCAGTTAGGCGGGCCCCCCCCGCCCTCGATTTTATCTCTCGATTTTATACCGCGGCCTAGTGTATAGTGCCATCGGCTTTGCATTGTAATGAATACCGCCGTTCCGAAATAAGGGAGGAAGTGATCATGAAGTACGCTGTTTGCTTCACTGCGATTATCGTGATCCTGTGCTGCATGACGCCGGTGCAGGCAAAGGATGCCGAGGCATACATCGAAGAGGCGGGCAAGCTCAACGAGGCCGGAAAGCTTGACGAGGCGATCGCGCTGCTCGAGAAGGCATTGGAGGAGCACCCGGCGGATGCGGGCATCCACGCATACCTCGGTCTCTATACGGGGGAGAGCGCGGGCCGGGCCGGTGACGATTACATTGAAGCGATGCGGCTCGTGACGGAGTCGTTCACGTTTCTCGACAAGGCGGTCTCGTTGGCGCCGGAGAACCCGTTGGGATACCTGTTCAGGGGGATCATGGGGGTGCAGATACCGGCATTCCTCGGAAGGCTCAACGGCGGCATCAGCGATCTCGAGCACGTGGTCGACATGAATGCGAAAAACCCCGGCTCGATCTCCGATGAGACGCTCGTAACCACCTACACGCATCTCGCCACGGGATACGAGAAGCAGGGAGTGATGGATATGGCCCGGGGAGCGCTCGAGAAGATCGTCGAGCTTGCCCCCGGCACGGACGCGGCCACGGCGGCCGAAAAGAAGATGGCGGGATTCACCGAGAGCGCCGAACCGGAAACGAGCCCGCTCGCGCCGGTGGAGGGTGATCCCGAAGCAGTCATCGCGATCAAGAAGCGCATAGAACAAGATCCCGATGACAAAGCGCTTGTCATGGAGCTCGGAAAAGCTTACTACGACGCCGGGTCTTACGGCAACGCCACCGAGGTTATGAAGCGGTACGTGGAGCTGGATGGAACCAGCGCGGAAGCGTACAAGATGCTCGGCATCTCGATCGCGATGGTGGCCGGGAAGGGTTACGACGAGAATATATACCGGGACACCGACTTCCTCAGCAACCTCGCCTTCGAGTCGATCGGGTACATGGACCGGGCCGTCGAGCTCAATCCCAATGATCCTGAAACACGGCTCACACGCGGTATATTCGGCATCATGTTCCCCTTCTTCGTCGGCAAGCACGAGCAGGGGGTGGAGGATCTCGAGTACGTAACGAAGAGCGGTGCGCCCGATTCGCTGAAGGCGGAGGCCCTCTACTATCTCGGCATGGCCAAGCAGCGCGAGGCGATGCGGTACTGGATCGAGGTGGCGAAAAGCTATCCCGAGGAGGAGGCTGCGCGCATGGTCTACCGCGAGATGCGACCGTCCGTCCCCCGCTTCGATCCGTCGAGTCACCAAAAGCCCCTCGTGGCGATCGATTTCGTACTCGGATTCCGGGACGAGCTGCCGCCGCAGACGGCGGTCTGGGTGGAGGACGCGAACGGCGCGTACGTGAATACGGTCTATGTCTCGGGATTCAGCGGTCACGCAAGGGAGAAACAGATCAACCTCCCCGTCTGGTCGACGATGTCGAATTTCGAAGTGGCCGAGGCGGTCACGAGCGCCAGCATTGACGTGGGGCATCACATATTCGCGTGGGATATGACCGGCATGGATGGTAAGCCGGTCGCCCCCGGCACCTATACGATCAAGGTAGAGGTCACGTACTGGCCGACGATGAAGTACCAGCTCGCCGAGGCGGCCGTAACGATTGGGAAAAAAGAGGATCGGGCGGCCGTGGAGGAGGGGGATTACATCCCGCAATTGGTCGTGACCTATTATCCGAAATAGCCGTGGGGCCCGGAAGATTGTGACGGTGAATGGCGGCGGCCAGTAGTACTCGATCCGGCGCATCGGCGGACGCCGCTCGCCATTATTATTGTAATAATTACAAATGGTTACGCGTTTATCCGGCCGTCCGCTCCGCATCGAGAACCAATTTTCAGCACGTTTCGTTAAGATATAGCGAAATTATTTGACAAATTACGACTTGCCGGGTATCCTATATGGTGTAATTGATATCGGCGCCACCGTGAAAGGGGGCGGCTAGTGCATGTTTCCTATCCAATTTCAGTTTCGCATGTAACAGGAGGAATCCATTGAAAGGCCGTGTGCTCGTAATCGATGACGAGGCTGAAATTCGCAGGAATCTCACCGTTGGCCTCACGCAGGAAGGGTACAGCGTCGTGGCGTGCCCCGACGGTATTTCCGCGATTCATGAACTGAACAGCGTGCGTGAGGATGGTACCGCGTACGACTATCTCGTGACGGATATCTTCATGCCCGACATCGATGGATTGAAGATTCTCAAGGTGATAAAGGTACAGCACCCCGACCTCCCCGTGCTGGTGATCACCGGGTTCGGGGACATTTCACTGAAGACCACCGCCCTCATGGAGCACAACGTCGGGTACCTCGAGAAGCCGTTCGAGATTCCCGATCTCGTCGAGGCGCTCGAGGAGCTCTCGCCGGGTTCGACCGTGGCGGCGGCGGAGGGAGCGCCGGCCGCGGCGGAGATGCGGGAGTCGGTCAGCGCGTACCTCACCATACGGATCTCGAAGCCCGAGCGGAGCATGGAGATATACAACGAGCTCTACCAGATGGAAGGCGTGCAGCGCTGCGAGGCCGTGCGGGGCGATTTCGACATCATCGTCCTGGCTCAGGCCTCCTCGCAGAAGGAGATCAAAGCGCTCTTCGAGGAGATTGCAAAGATGAGCGGCGTGGAGGTCGCCTCGATGTCCGAGGTCGAACGCCCCAAACTCGACCACGATGTGGACGAGTTCATCAAGATATACGCCGAGTCGGTCAAGCGCTCCGGCGAGACGAGTCCCGGCAAGACCGGCACGACGAGCTACGTCATCGTCGACATCGACAAGAACGCCATACAGCAGATATTCACGACTGTCTTCTTCATCGACGAGGTCATCTTCTGCGATGTGATCGAGGATGGATCGAAGCTGGTCGGCATGATCACGGGGCAGGCGGCGGTGGGCCGCACGCCGCGGATCATCGAGAAGCTCAGCGAGATCGATGGGGTCCTGCGCGTCCGGGAGGCCAAGATCATCAAGCTCGTGGAGGATTGATCGACCCGGTCATCCATCCACGGAGGATAACGAGAGCTCGCTGAGAAATCGTCGAGGCTGCCCTACAGCGCGCTGAGGGCAGCCGGTGTTCCTTTAGAGCCGACCGGCTCGGCACGGTTCACGAGAAGGGAGTGATCGTTACGGCTGCCAGGGAAGAGGATTTCAGTTATCGGTTGTGGCGATACGACGGGGCGCCGGGAGAGCTGATACCGCTGCTCCAATCGGCGCAGGATCACTTCGGCTACATTCCCCGCAGGGCAATCAGCTACATCTCCAGCGTTACCGGCATACCGGAATCGGAGGTCTACGGCGTCATCACCTTTTACAGCCAGTTCCGCCTGCAGCCGATGGGCAAGCACGTTATCAGGGCGTGTGACGGAACGGCGTGTCATGTTTCCGGGTCCCGGATGATCATCGATACGCTCGAGGACGAGCTCGGTATCGAGATCGGCGGCACGACCGAGGACGGTCTGTTCACCCTCAATACCGTGGCGTGCATCGGCTGCTGCTCGCTCTCCCCGGTCATCATGATCGACGAGGAGACGCACGGGCGCCTCACATCCGCGTCTGTCCGCAAGCTCATGCGCGCCTACCGGCGGCGGGAGCGCGCGGCGAAAGCGGAGGCGTCCGCGGCGAGCTGCCAGAATGGAGCGTGACGCCAATGAAAAGAGTAATCGTCGGAATGGGAACATGCGGCCTCTCGGCGGGGGCTCAGCAGATCTACGACAGGCTGCACGAGCTTCTCTCGGCCGAACCCGGCCTTTTCGCCCTGTCGGGCACGGGCTGCATCGGCATGTGTTACCGCGAGCCGCTCGTGGAGATCCGTGACGACGGCGATCGGATCATCTACGGCGGTGTGACCCCCGAGCTGGCGGAGGAGATCTTCACCGGCCACATCAAGGGCGGCGCGGTACTGGACGATCACGTCATATACCGCATCGCCGCCGACGGCACGACGAGCGGGACCGAGACCGGATTCCAGAAGCTCCAAAAGCGGATCGTCCTCAGGAACTGCGGTACCATCGATCCCGAATCGATCGGGGAGTACGAGGCGGCCGGGGGATACCGGTCGCTCCGCAGGGCGCTGCTCGATATGGCGCCCGGGGCGATCATTCAGGTGATCAAGGATTCCGGCCTCAGGGGCCGCGGGGGGGCGGGATTCCCGACCGGGCTCAAGTGGTCGTTCGCCGCCGCCAACGAGGCCGATCAGAAGTACGTCGTCTGCAACGCCGACGAGGGAGACCCCGGCGCCTTCATGGACCGATCGGTCCTCGAAGGCGACCCACACTCCGTTCTCGAGGGGATGATCATCTGCGGCAGGGCGATCGGCTCGACGTCCGGGTATATATACTGCCGGGCCGAGTACCCGCTGGCGATCCGCAGGCTCAACCTCGCGATCGAGGCCGCCCGCGGGAAGGGGTATCTCGGCACGGACATCCTCGGTTCGGGATTCGATTTCGATATTAAGATCAAGCAGGGCGCCGGCGCTTTCGTGTGCGGTGAGGAGACGGCGCTCTTCGCGTCGATAGAGGGCCAGCGGGGTATGCCGAGGATCAGGCCCCCCTTCCCCGCCGAGAAGGGGCTGTGGCGGAAGCCGACCAACAACAACAACGTGGAGACCTACGCGAACGTACCGTGGATCATAGAGAACGGCGCCGAGGCGTACGCCGCCTTCGGCACCGAGAAGAGCAGGGGAACCAAGGTATTCGCCCTGGCGGGGAAGGTCGCCCACGGCGGGCTCGCCGAGGTGCCGATGGGGACGACGATCCGGGACCTCGTACTCGACATCGGCGGCGGGATCAAGGAGGGGCGTGAATTCAAGGCGGTCCAGATGGGCGGTCCCTCCGGCGGGTGCATTCCCGCGAGGCTGGGAGACACCCCGGTCGATTTCGAATCGATCCCGGCGACCGGCGCGATCATGGGTTCCGGCGGGATGGTGGTGCTCGACGATACGACCTGCATGGTCGAGATGGCCCGCTTCTTCCTCGATTTCACGCAGAATGAATCGTGCGGCAAGTGCACCTTCTGCCGCGTCGGCACGC
>DATKWS010000249.1:0-11876 GCA_035529435.1 Patescibacteria group bacterium | reverse complement strand
AACGATTCGCCGACGCGCATATCCTCTTTTTTGAATCCGACGACGGGTACAATTATATGAGAATGCTATTTTCGGAGCAGCTCTCCCGGTGGAGCATATGAGAACCTATCAGCGAAGCGCACACCGGCCTTTAATCGGTAGCATGTCGAACGCAGAGTATTCGAGATAACCATGAGAAACGCCATCGCCCTCGTTGTCAGCTTCGCGCTGGTTGCCGCGGTCGCCGCATTCGGCGGCCGCTTCGGTTCCGGTGCGTGGTACGCGCAGCTCGTCAAACCGCCGTGGACCCCGCCGAACTGGCTGTTCGGCCCGGCATGGACGCTTCTGTACGTACTCATGGCCATTGCCGCCTGGCTCGTCTGGAAGGCGGATGATTTCCGATCCGTGCGGTTGCCCCTGTTGTTCTACGCCGTTCAGCTCATCCTGAATGCGCTGTGGTCATTGGCGTTCTTCGGACTGCACCGCATCGGCCTGGCACTCGTAGATATCGTTGCCTTGTGGGGGACGATACTTGTGACCGTGCTGTTATTCCGGCGCGTTAGCGTGTCGGCGGCCGCCCTTTTGATACCGTACCTGGGATGGGTAGCCTTCGCCGGTTTCTTGAATTATTCTCTCTGGCGTCTCAACAGATAATCGAAACGCCACCGGTAACCCGCTCTGCCGCGCCCCCACCCCTTGCACGAATGCCATTCCCGTGATATAAATATCAAAGGGACCCGCTTCAAGCGGATACATTTATCTGATATCTTTGGGGGAGGAGGCTACGTCTATGCGGATGATAATCGCTATCGTTCTCTGGGTCGCGCTCGCTGTCTGTTCGTGCGGCATAACGGTGCAGCAAAAAGAGGCGATCGACACCTTCGGCGAGGCGACTGCCGCGGTGGGGGCGTTCTGCGAGGAGGAGCTGGCATTCATCAAACAGGATGTCACGGAGATGAACCTCTATTTCGCCGCGCTCGATACGGCATACACATCGCGGGGGATCGACACGCTGGGAGCATTCGCCAACGAAAAAAACACCGCGGCGCGCATAGCGGCCGGGAATGCGCTCCGGGCGTACGGCGAGATGCTCTCGGAGCTGGCGACGGGGGATCAGGAAGAAGAGATACACGATGCGGCCGATACATTCATCCGGAATGCATCGGCGTCCCTCGGTGCGGAGCTCGCCGAGGACAAGCACAAGGCCGCGGCCTCACTGCTCCGGACGCTCGCGGCGAAGCTCGAGGAGTGGAAGCGGACCGAGGCGATAGAGAGCATCGTTCCCCGCGCACGGACGGTGGTCGACCGGCTCGCTGAAATGCTCGCCGTCGACTTCTCGCTCGAGACCGGCGAATGGCGGTCGCGCGGGTACCTCTTCAGCTACCGTGACACGGCGTACCGGCTTCGCAACAAGGCGCAACGGGTGACCGATTTCGGTGGCGCGTATCCCCTTCCACACCGCTACATCGCCGTACAGGCGTACCACCAAGCAGCGTCCGCCATTGCCCGCGCGGCCCTTGTCGAGGAACGTTGCACGCCCGCGCTGGAAGAGCTCCTCAGGGCGAACGGGGAACTGGTGCATGTCATAGAGGACAAGGATTACAGCATCGCGGATATCAAGGAATACCACCGGCTGGTTCGCGAGCTCGTCGGTACGATCGAAACGCTCCGGGCCGGGGAGTAAGGAGTATGGACCATGGACAATAATCTGGATGAGGCGATTCGCATTCTCGAGGAGCTGAAGACCACGCAAACACCGCCCAATGAACACATCTTCGAGCAACTCGACAAGCTGTATGAAATGCGTCTCGAGATCGTCGAGTTGCATATCGAAATTGCCACCGCCGAGTACGAGTCGGTCACGGCGGCCCTCGAAGACGTCATCACCGAGGGGAAGGAGGCGCTGGAGGACACGGGGAAGATCGCCTCGACCCTGCGCAAGATCGATAAGGCCGTCGGCTTGTTTAAGAAGCTGATAGACAGCATCAAGTAAACGCGTTTTTGAACAAGAGGAGGGAGTGGATCATGTCCACGAAGCACGAAAAGCTGGCGCTCCGCCATGCGCCCGTGCTCCACCAGAAGATACACGAAATGAATCCGCGCGGCGACTACATCACGCGCGTCGATCTACGCGGGACATGGGACGACATCGTGCACAATTGGGAGTACGTGCGTGACGCGGGCAACGCACTCGAGGCGGCCGGATACTACTCCGTCGCCGAGACGACGACGCACTATTTCATCCTGTACGCGTTCTACCATGCGCAGGACTGGTATGACGGAAAGATATTGATAGACAAGATCAGAAAGAACTTCGACGAGCACCTGCACGATATGGAGGGCGCCCTCGCCGTCGTCACGAAGCGACCGGGCAACGAGAAGGACGAGCGGGTCGACGCCTTCATCACGATCAGCCATTTCCACTTCTACTGCTACGCAAACTGGATGGAGAAGGACAATAAGCCCTTCTTCCCGCCGGAAGACGAATGGCGCAACCGCATTCGAGGCTTCACGGAAAACGTCGACGGCAACATATGGCCGGTGCTCGACGGGGGCCGTCCCCGGTTCTCCCTGTACGCGCAGGCGCGGGGACACGGCATACGGGGCGATCGAAAGGCATGGGGGCTCGAGAACAAGATCATCCGGTATTTCCCGTCATTGACGGAGAGCGGCGAGCCCGAACCCGCTCCGGAAAAGTTTTTCAAGGACAAGGGGTATCTCTTCCAGGATGTGCGCTACCACCTGATCGACATACACGAACCGGACGGGCTCTGGGCGAACAGGAGCAACCCGAACGTCTTCCAGACGAACGACAAGGGGCAGGATGCATTTGTCAAGCTCGCCACCAAGAACAAGCTGAAAGCCGGTTCGGCTAACCCCCCGTGGGGATGGGACGATATGGACGACCGCCACAAGTGCGGTGAGCTGGCGATCAACCCGGCGCGGATCGTCCACGATTATTTCACCGGTCTCAGGGAGTACAGTCTCGAGTACGTGTTCGATCCCTACCTGCGGATCGGCACGAAGTAGCGTCTGCCCGCGGGCCGCATCGCCCCGGCGCTGATGGGGAAGGCGTTCGACCAGCTGCGGAAATGGGCGGCGACGGGGACCCGCCCCGAACCGGGTATCATACACTGAGTGATTGAATCGGAGCCCGAAGGGATAATGGCGACTGAGCGAGGAGACTGACATGCGTAACGACACGGTGCCAACCGAAACCATTCACATTTCCATCTTCAAGCACGGGCGATGGCTGATCGGCCTGGCTGCGACAAAGAACGGCCTCACCAGAATCGCCTTTCCCGCACGGAGCAAGCGATCATTCCTCGCCGATATCAACCGCCGCTTTCCCGGCGCCCGGATCGTTGCATCGCCCGGCGCCGCGCGCGAGGCGCGCGTGCTCACGGAAGCGCAACGACAGATCACCGAATACCTCGCCGGGCGGCGGCGCGATTTCGCATTGAAACTGGATCTCAGCCGGATGACGCCGTTTCAGCGGCGCGCCCTCGAGGCGACACGCAGGATACCGTACGGGAAAACGGCCAGCTACGGCGAGATCGCAGGCCGGATCGGTTCGCCCCGCGCCGCGCGCGCGGTCGGCGGGGCCCAGAACCGGAACCCGCTCCCATTGTGCATTCCGTGTCACCGTGTGATCGGCGCCGACGGCTCGCTCGTCGGGTTCGGCGGTGGATTGAAACTGAAGTCGTTCCTGCTGGAGCTGGAGCGCGGTGACGCGGCAAAGCGCTCCCGCTGAACGGGGCTACTTTTCCCCCAGGAGCTCCTGCACGGTCCTCTCGAGATCCCCGCCGCGCATGTTCTTGTAGCGGATCTTCCCTTCGCGATCGAGAAGATAGGTCGCCGGGATCGCGCTCACCGCGTAGAGCTGCCCGAGCTCGCTCTGCCATCCCTTGCCGTCGAATATCTGGGGCCACGGCATCTGCTCGCTCTCCATGTACTCCTTGAACTTCGATTCCTTGTCGTCGAGCGAGATACCGATGATCTCGAAGCCCTTTGCGTGGTTATTAGCGTACACCTTCTTCACGTTGGGCATTTCCTTGCGGCAGGGAGCGCACCACGAGGCCCAGAAATCGAGCAGAACGACCTTCCCGCGGTAGTCCTCCAGCTTGATCGGTTTGCCCGCGGCGGTCTGGGCGGAAAACGAAATGGCGGGAAGGCCGATCTTGAGCTTGCGGAGCGAACCGAGACGGGCGAGCTGCTGTGAGGCCATCTGGCTGATGCGGTGATCCCGGCCGGAGGAGGGCTTCGTGAGCTGCTTCAGTACCACCTCGGCATCGTTGTAACGCTCCAGCTCCATGTAGCCGCCCGCGAGGGTGACCAGCGCCTTCGCCTCATCGGACGGTCTCTTGGCGCCCTCCATATCCCTGTACGCCTCGAGCTGGTGGACCGCCTTCTCGTTCCGCTGCGTTTGCGCATAGATGAACCCCAGCGTGAGGTGCGCCTCGGCCGCTTCGGGCTCGGACGGGTATTTATCGAGGAATCCGATCCAGAGCCGTTCGGCGAGATCGATGTAGGCGTAGGGGGTCATCGCCTGTCGACTATCCTGAAGCTGCGTCCTGATCTTCTGTGCCTCGGCCGCCGCGCCTCCCTCGCTCCCCGCCCCCCGCACCGCCGCGATCGAAACGACCGCCGCGAGCACGGCGGCAAGCACCATGATTCTCGTTTTCATGCGGATCCTTCCTAACGAGAAGGGGGCGTCACGGACCGGGACACCCCCCCTCGGTTATGATACACGACCATGCCGGTTATTGTTCTTTCCGCGCCATCATCCTGACCGTACCGGTGATGCTGACCGGCAAGACCTCGTACCCGGGGTAGTTCGTGTATATTTTCAGATTGCCGAGATACCGTCCCGTCTCGGTCGGAGGACGTAGCTGTATGGTGCAGCGGAACGACTTTCCGGGTACGATCTCCTGCACATTTACCGTAATGTCCTCGCGGTCCGGCTCGACCTTCAGAATCTTCAGGGTATCGGCGCGCGCGGCGATGATCGTGATCTTCTTTTCGAAGCTCTTGCTCGTCCCCTCCTCCACGATCATCTCGCGCATGATGACATTATTCGGGTGCACTTCCACGTCGGAAGTGATCGTGAAACGGACCATCACCTTCTTCTCCGGAAGTCCCTCGAAATCGGACTTGATGAAGAGATCGCCGAGGTAGTGCCCTGGTTTGAGCGGTTCCTTGTTCCACACCGTGAGGCGGTACTGCTGACCACGCTCGATCGGCTCCAATTTGACATTGAGTTTATCCGTCAGCCCCATAGCGTTTTGCGTCGATTCGGACCACCGGTATTCGCTCAGGTGAACCGGTTTGTCCAGCCGGTTCGTCAGAATCACTTCCTTCTTCAACTCCTCGTCGCTGAAGCCGGTCACCGCGATATCGGTGGAAACGTCGAACACCTTTACCACGTCACCGGACAACGTAAGCACCACACTCTCGTTTTCCGGATCGTTGGTCGTGACGGTGTACGATTTCTTGATATGCCCGGGGAAGATCTTATGCCCGTATATCTTGACAGTTATCTTTCCCTCCTTCCCGGGAGGGATGACCTTGTCGAAGTCGGCCACTGCGCAGCCTCACCCAGGCCTCACATTGATGATATGCAGCTCGCTGCTGCCGTTGTTCCGGACATCGTATACGTAGGAGATGTCCTCTCCCTCGTACACCTCGCCGACATCGACCGCCTGGTGGCGGATGAAGAATTTCGGGGGATCCTGATCCTTGGTACCGGCAAAGCAGGTGGTCGAAAGGATCAGTGCCGCCAGCATCACGATCAGCATGAATTTCACGCGCGTGTCACTACGGTCCATTTGGCGCCCTCCAATCGCGGTTATCGCGCCTTGTCGTCAATCTCGCGGCAACCCGGCCGTCTCGATCCATCTCCCGGCGTCGGGGGCCCGTGAAAAAACAAGCTCGACTCCGATCCCGGGGATGCTGCTCCTCACCGATCCGCCCCGGGCGGAGCGAGCGGTTGTTACCCTTGCCAAACAGTTTATTATATAATGTGAAAGGCGACAAGTTCCATAAAAAAGTGCGCCCCCCGCGGGGTGCACGGGATAACGGCGCGCCGCCATGCCTTACGCCGTCGTTCGTTCCGTTCGCGTGCCGATCGATCCGGCGGCACGCGTGCCGGTCGCGATCCGCTCCCGAATCGAATGCCGCCGACACCCGTCCTATTCGTCGAATGTAATCTCCGAGAACGTCTCGGGCTCCTTGTACACCTTCTCGACCCACCAGCAGCGGGCGATTTCGTAAAACTGCTCCCAGTCGGCGATAACGTAGAAATCCTCGGTGTCCTCGTAATACGTGATAACCTTTATCCCTAAATGCTTCAATGCGTTGCGAAACTCGAAGCTGTCACCGGCCAGTGAGTGCACGTACGCCCCCCGCCGGTTGCTCGGCCGAGGTTCTTGGCTGTACTTGTACTCCGCCTGGTACTCACCGATCCAGCGGAAGTTCGGCTGGTCCATCACGAGGAGGACAATATCGTCGACGGTGGCATCGATGATGGAGGTGCACGATGTAAGGAATCGGTAAAACGTTACGCCCCGTTCGAAAAGGTAATTGACCTCCTCGCTCGTAATCGGGTCAATCGTTTGATAGAGGCACACGAGAAACGAGTCTCCACGGTCGATCGAGCGGAGATATTCGATCTTCTCGAGAAACGCCGATTCCACCCCTTCGGGTACTATGACGCCTGCCGGCAGGTGGATCACATAATCGCGATCGGGATAATAGTCCCCGATCAGGGGCGGCACCCACGGATACGGCGGCATGGGCGGCACCCACGGATCCCATATATCTATATCGATATCGACATGGGGCGGGGGGGGAGGATCATACCGCCCGGGGCGCGGATCGATCCTGATCCGCTTGTTTTCTCCCGGTTTGATGATCTTCTTTCTGTATCCCGGATTGACCTTCTTATTTTTTCGCTTCTCCTCATCCCTGTTGCCGTCATCGGTGCGCCTCGTACGGCGGTAGCGGTCATAGATGGACGTCTTCCGCTCGCGGCTCGTTCGGTCATCCGCCCTTGTCTCGAGGCGCTCCCGCGTGGATGTATCGCTTCTGTCCCGCTCGACCGTCCGAGAACCGGTATCCCGGCGGGAATCACCGGCCCGCCCGCTCGAGCCGCTCACCCCACTATCCTTCCACGCACGCGATGCATCACCCGAGCTCTTTTCGCCGCCGCCCTTTCTCTCACCGGCGGAGCCCTTCACTTTCTCGGTGAGGCGCGAACCGGCGCTCTGCTTTGCGCTTGTATCACGGCTGCCGCTGGATTCCCTGTTCTCCCGCGCTTCCCTTTTCGTGTCCGACTTTCCGCTCTCCCTCTTTTCCTTCTGGCCGTTCTGGGCCCATACGCCTCCCGAGATCAACACGCACATCGCGATGAAGAGCACGGATCCCCGGAGAGGTACGAGCCACCTGCGTGATACCCCGCCGGTAGCCGCACATTGCATGATCGGTTCCCCCTCTTACATCCGTATTATTGAACTATCGTTGCATGTATATTATAACGAATTTCCGCCGATTGCGCCTCCCCCTTTTCAGAAAAACAAGGGGGTGCCCGCGCAGGCGCGGCATCATTCCCCCACTTTTTATTTGATTTTTCGGTATAATCCTCTGGATTATTCCTGTTATTGTGCTATCCCCTTATAAGAGGAATAGATATGGCCCTCTACAGCGACAAGGTGATGGATCATTTCTTACACCCGCGAAACGTCGGTGAGATCGCACGGCCGGACGGCGTGGGTGAGGTGGGTAATCCCGTCTGCGGCGACATGATGACCTTCACGATTTCGGTACGGGATGGCCGTATACGCGATGTCAAGTACAGGACTTTCGGATGCGGCGCCGCCATCGCCGTCGCCAGCATGGCCAGCGAGATGGCGAAGGGGAAGACGCTCGATGAGGCGATGAGGATCACCAACGAAATGGTGGCGGGCGAGCTCGACGGGCTCCCCGCACACAAGATGCACTGCTCCAATCTCGGAGCCGACGCCCTCCACCGGGCGATCGAGAACTACCGCGAACGGCGCCTGACGGGAGCACCCGCACCGGCGCCCCGCGAACCCGGCGGGGGCGGCGCGAAGCTTACCTGCCCGTACTGCGATCAGGATATCGAGGGGGCGGTCCCCTTCTGCCGGAAGTGCCGGATCTCGCTGGCGCCGTGCCCGCACTGCGGCGAACCGGTATCGGAACACCTGGAGCACTGTCCCCACTGCGGCCGGGCCATGGATCGGGAGCGTGGGGAGTAAGGAGACACGGCGGGGCGATATGTCACGAATCGATATAATCAACAAGATTGACGCGCTCAAGAGGGAGCGGGATGCCGTCATACTCGCACACAACTACCAGCCCCCCGAGATCCAGGACATCGCCGATTTCCTCGGCGATTCGCTCGACCTCAGCCGAACCGCACAGAAACTCCCCAACGGTGTCATCATCTTCTGCGGCGTGCATTTCATGGCCGAGACGGCCGCCATCCTCTCGCCGGAGAAGACGGTGATACTACCCGATCCGACGGCCGGCTGTCCCATGGCGGACATGATAACCGCCGGGGATCTCACCGCCCTGAAACGCGAACACCCCGGTGCGGCCGTCGTCATGTACGTGAATTCGACCGCCGAGGTGAAGGCCCTCACCGACATCTGCTGCACCTCGGCCAACGCGGTCAAGGTGGTCGAATCGATCCCTGAGGACCGCGAGATCATCTTCGGGCCGGACCGGTTCCTCGGCGGGTGGGTCGCGGCGCAGACGGGGCGGGATATGATCCTCTGGAAGGGGTACTGTCCCTCGCACCAGCGTGTCTTCGCCGAGCAGATCCGCGGATTGAAGAAGACGCACCCCGGCGCCGTGGTCATGGTGCACCCGGAGGTCAATCCCGCGATCGCCGCCGAGGCGGATGTCGTCCTCGGAACGGGCGGCATGATCCGGTTCGCCGGCGAGAGCGAGGCAACCACGTTCATTGTGGGAACCGAGGTGGGAATGATCCACCGCTTGAAGAAGGAATACCCCGAAAAGGAATTCATACCGGCCGCCGCGGAGATGCTCTGCAGGAACATGAAAAAGATCACCCTCGAGAAGGTCCTGCGCTCGCTGGAGACGCTGGAGCCGGTGATCACCGTCCCCGCCGCGACGGCGGCACGCGCCCGGGGGGCGATACAACGGATGATCGAGATCGGATGACCCGGAACGCGCCGGCGGCACGCCGCCGGGAATATTCACCGTAGGGGAACTCGACGCCAATGCAATCGAAGCGTTGGGACACACAGCCATTCATCGTCGTCTTCGTCACGCTCATCTGCCTCCACGTGATTCTCATGGCCGTTTCGCGGCTCTACCCGTTCATCGATTTGCCGAACCACCTCGCCGCGGCCACGATCAACCGGTACTACGGGGACTCATCGAACATGTTCTCGACATACTACTCCCTGGACCTGTTCCCGAAACCGAACGTTTTCCACCTGCTGTTCTGCAGCCTTCCCGTATTCGGCTCGGTGGAGCTCGCGAACCGCATCTTTCTCTGCCTCTCCGTGATTCTCCTTCCCGTATCCGTGTTGCTCCTGATCAGAAAGCTGGGCGGCAACCGGTGGTTGTCCCTCCTCTCGTTTCTCCTGCTGTACAACTACAACGTCACGTGGGGCTTTTTGGGATTCAGCTTCGCCATTCCGTTCATCCTGTTCTTTCTGTATCTCTGCATCGATTTCATCGAGCGGGGGCGGTGGAAAACGGGAGGCGCCGCGGCGGGGCTGCTGGTCCTGCTATTCTTCGTACACGCGCTTGCGGCGCTCTTCTGCCTGCTGATCTTCATCGTCTACTGCCTCCTCTCCGGGAAAACACCCATCAGGATCATGGAGAGATGCGCCGCAATCGCGCCGGCCGCCGTTCTCCTCATCTTCTGGTGGAATGCGGAGGGCGCCGCGTACCGCGGGCAGGGGATAGCGGACTATCTCGAGGAATACTACGACCAGGCATACCTTGCGGCGTTCGCCGACCGTCTCACCATTTTTTATCAGGACAACAGCTCACTGTTCCTGGGGACAAGAGGCGTCGCCGCCGGCCTCTTCTTCACTCTCTGCATCATCGTCCCGGTCCTCGCCGCCGCGATCCTGCGCAGGAAGGACCGGCACCGGAAACGGATCAAGGGGATTCGCCCGGCGATGATCCTCTTCGCCGTATCGCTCGCCTGCATTATCGTGCTCCCGCGCGATCTCCCCCACCAGGCCATACTATACCAGCGTTTCTCACCGATCCTCCTTCTCTCCTCGATCCTCCTCGGCGGATGCCTCCTCCGTGAAAAGATCCGGCGCCCGGTCATCATCGGCATCTGCATCGTCTGCGCGATCCATCTCGCCCTCTGGACCGACTACCTCCACGATTTCAACGAACGAAACCGCACCTTCACGCCGGAATTTTTCCCCCCCGCCGGCGGAGGGCGGACACTGGCCGGCCTGATAAGCAAATTCACGTACCGGGGCGTGCCTGTGTACATACATTTCCCGGCGTACTACATCATCTGGCGGCAGGGGATCGCCACGACGAGTCTCATCGATTACCGCTTCGGCAGCGTGAGAAGGGCGGTCGGCTTCGACGCGCTGCCCAAGTACCTGGAATGGGCGGGCCGGATGAAAATCTACGACGGCCGGTATCGCGCCATGGACTACATACTCATCAGGGGTGAATTTCCGACGCAAAAGGTGGAACACTTCGCTGACTTCACGCTCATGCGCTCCGCCGACAGATGGTTTCTCTTCGAACGTAACAGGTGACCCGGTTTTCATTTGACAATACCGCCCATCTCGATTAAACAGGATATCGTTTGCACCGTGCCCGGCACTGCCGGGAACATGAAAAGGAGGAACAGATGAAACACCTGTCGATCGTAATGCTCGCCGTGATGCTCTGCGCGCTGTGGATCGTGCCCGCCCTCGCGGAGCGGCCCGCCGGTCTGTCGGCCGCCGGTGAGGCGGAAAAGAAATGCGCGAAGGATGAGAAGGCCTGCTGCAAGGAGAAATCTCCCTCGTACGCGTTCGGCTTCAGCGGCTACTTCAAGGGGGACGCGGCCTACGATGCGAACCGGACATATCCGGGCAACTTCGCGATATGGGTGCCGTACGGCGGTAGCAAGGACGACGACGCGATGCACATCACGGCCCGCGAGATGAGGCTCGGCCTCGACTTCTCGTGGTGCGAGAACGGTTATTGCACCAAGGCCAAGCTCGAGTACGACTTCTACGGTCTCGGCGCCGAGCCGAGCGGGCTGAACGCAATGGAGAACAAGGCGACCTCGATGATGCGGCACGCCTTCCTCGAGGTGACAAAGGGACGCTGGTCGATCCTCGCCGGGCAGACGAGCGATGTGATCTCTCCGCTCGTCCCGCGGACGGTCAACTACACGGTCTGCTGGGCGCAGGGGAACATCGGCTACCGCCGCCCCCAGATCCGCGTGTCGACGTGGGCGGATCTCGGCGGGAATGCGAAGCTGAAGGCGGCCGTCGCCGCCACACGCACGATCGGATCGGATCTCGACGGTGACAAGATCGACGATGGGATGGATGCGCCCCTTCCGACGGTCCAGGGGAGGCTCGGGCTCGACATGAAGTTCGGCAAGAGCGGCTCGGCCGCGGTTGGCGTTTCCGGGCACTACGGTATCGAGAAGTGGGGCGTGGAGGATTCCACCGAAACCGAGTCCTGGTCGTTCAACACGGATCTCATGTTCGTCGTCAACACGCGCGTCTCCGTCTCGGGCGAGTTCTTCGTCGGTCAGAACCTCGGCACCTACTTCGGCGGCATTCTCCAGAGCGTCAATCCGATGATGAACGAGATTTTCTCTATGGGTGGCTGGGGGATGGTCTCGGTAATACCGGTCGACCGCC
>DATKWS010000248.1:0-2175 GCA_035529435.1 Patescibacteria group bacterium | reverse complement strand
TTCGTGGCAGTGTAACAGAGGGGCCGGACGAGGGATAGCGCTTTTTTCCGCGTCGAGCGGAATCCTGTATCACACGGAGCATGCGGTGTCCTGCCGCGGGGAGGCCCCGGATTACCTCAGATGGACGACCTTTTTCGAATCGGTGTACGGACCGGCCTCGAGCCTGCAGAAATAGACTCCGCTCGAGACGCGCCGGCCGTGATCGTTGCGGCCGTCCCATGAAATGCGGTAACTCCCCGCCGTGACCTGCCGTTCATCGACGAGGCTTCGCACTCGTCTGCCGGCGACATCATAGAACGTGAGCCGCACGTCGGAGAGCCGCGGAACGGTGTACTCGACGAGGAGGGTGGAATTGAAGGGATTGGGGAAGCATCGCTTGATGTACGGGGTGACGGCGGCGGTGAATTCATCGTACACCTCTTCCGGACCGAAGGCTATCGCGAAATCCGCGCCCGATACTTTCTTGTAATGGTCGCGAATCTCGCCTTCGGCAAGCGCCCGCTTGTAGAGGCGGAACTCGTCTATCATGCCGTGATAGCTGCCGCCGTCAAACGCGCCGAGCGTCAATGCTCCCTGACCGGGATCGATCGATCCCGATTGGGAAAATTCGGTCGGGCTCCGCATCCCGTCCAGGTAGAGGGTCAATTGCGAACCGTCGTAGCGGGCCGCTACATGGTGCCATTGACGCACGGCGATATGCTGCGTGTAGAACACGCCGCCGGCCGGGGTGCCCGTGTCTGCGATGAATATCAGTTCGCCGTTGTCGATTGCGAGGTAGAAACCGGGGCGGGTGGTACCGAGCGCGGCGAGCGGTTGCACGCCGGTTCCGGAATCATCCATATAAAACCACATCTCGATGGTGAGTTGCTCGATCCGGTCCGCCCCCAGGAGGTGTTCCAGCCGGGCATGTGCAGTGCCGTTGCAGCGGAACGCGTAGCCGGGAAAGCAGACATCGTACCGCCGCTCGTAGCAGCTTCCGGCATGCACCCAGGCACCGCCGCACGTGGCCATGCCGACGTTTCCGTAGATCGAGTTATCGGAAATGGACATGCCGCTCGCGTCATCCATCAGCCATTCGACGAGCAGGCCGGGATCGGTTGTTCCGTTTGGTAGCCGGGCGAAGCTCGCGCGCAGGGTTCGGGCGAAGCTGCTCGCGTTGTAAGCGATATTGTTGCCGTAGTAGAGATAGAATCGTGATTCCCCGGAGCAGTGCGGCGCTTTGAAGTAGGCGTGGATTCTCCGGTCCTCGAGCGATCCGATGATACCGTCCGCCCCATACATGACGACCTCGGATGGTTCCTGGCACCAGCTCGTCCCCGCCGGCTCGGAGCGGCCGTAGCTCCAGAGTACCTGGAGTTCGGGGTGCCAGTCGATGACCCTGACGACGTAATTGTGTACGTAATTGGATTCGCGCGTCAGCATCCGCGCGGGGTCCCACGATGCTCCGCCGTCGGAACTGGTGTACTCGGCGATCTCGCCGCCGTCGTGCCCGTCGTTCCCCACCGGCAGGTATGCCCTGATCCGGTCGGGTCCCTCGACGACGATGGTGCCCCGGTCGAACAGGTGATCACACGGAGCGATCCGGTGGGTTTTCCATCCGCCGCCGTCGTGAACGGCAAGCCGCCATTCCCCCGGTCCGGATGGCACCTCTTGATACCACGGCCCCGTGTTGAACAGGATGTACGGATTGCCGGTCACGTCGAGAAAGAAATCGTTGATGTGACTCGAACGGTTTCCGCTATCGTAGACGAGCTCGGTCTGCGAGACCAGAAACGGCGGCGGTCCCAGCATCAAGCCGCCGCGGGCCTTGAACGTATTCAGCCCGTCATCGGAGTAGAGGTAGTATATACCCGAGTATATCTTATCCCGGTAATCGAACGGGGTGAATGCGATGTGCAAGGAGCCTCCGCCGTTTTCCGGGCCGACGGCGGTGAGCGCGTACACGTAGATATATGGCTGAACGATGATTGTTTGCGGATCGGACCACGATGCGCCGAAGTCGGTGGAGGTCATGTATGAAAGATCCGCCGTGCGGTAGTAGGGTGCCAGATCCGGATACTTTTTCCGGTACGAGAGGATCATGGTCGTCGCATCGAGCATCCAGGGCTGGGGATAGGTCGCCATATCGGCGATGAGGATCTCGTCGCTCCATTCGGAGATATCCTCGGGGAACCG
>DATKWS010000247.1:0-20790 GCA_035529435.1 Patescibacteria group bacterium | reverse complement strand
CCGCTAGGCCAAGCCGCGCCCCGCGGCGCAGCGCGAATGCACGTGTTATATGACGTGCATTGATTAATTCAGCTTCCGCTTTTAGACTTGGCCTTGCGCATTATTCTGAAAACAATGATAGCAATTACTACAACTACTACTATTGCTACAACGACCAATTCAGTTCTTCCCACTACACCTATCATTTGGCTCTCCCTTGATTCAGTAATTATGCTTATCAAGAATATAATACATGCATGTCATATAACAGTTTATTGTTGGATTTGGATTTCGTTATTTGTTCTCCTTGTCGGTCATCGGCGGTCGCGAGTTTCGTGTATGCTTTGTTCGTGTATGCCCGGTGCGTGTATGCGCGTTGCTTGCTCGTACGGCCGGTGCGCGGCTCATCGAGAGATTGGACGGAACCGCAGGATTGGAGATGCTGTCCAGGGGGCTCGTGATCCTCATGATATCCCGCCTCGTGACGTGTGTGTAGACCTCCGTCGTCTTCGAGCTCTTGTGCCCCAGCAGCTCCTGTATATACCGCAGATCCGTGCCGTTCTCGAGCAGGTGCGTCGCGAAGCTGTGCCGAAGGCTATGCGCGCTGAAAGGCTTGCGGATGCCGGCCCTGATCCTCGTCTGCTCGACGACCTTCTGCACCGTTCGAATCGTGATATGCCTCCCGTCCCGATCGCCGGGAAACAGCCAATCCCGCGGTTTGTACAGCCGCCAGTACATGCGAAGGACCTCGAGCGCCACGTCGGAGAGAATGGTATAGCGGTCCTTTCTTCCCTTGGCCTCCCGTACGTGGATGGTACCGCGATCGGAGTCGATGTCCTCCTCCTTCAGCTTGACCACCTCGCCGACGCGGAGCCCCGCCGAATACATCAGCATCAGTATCGCGAGGTGCTTGATGTTCCGCACCGAATCGAGGAACCGCTTCACTTCGTCGGTGCTGAGAACCGCCGGAAGCTTGTGCTCCTTCTTCGGCCGGGGCAGTGACTCGGCGATGAAGGGCCTCCCCAGCACCCTTCCGTAGAGAAACTTCAGCGCGCTGACCGCCTGATCACGGCGCGACGTCGAAACCTTTTTTTCGGTGGTGAGATAAAACAGGTATTGACGGATATGCTCCAGATCGAGCTCCGCCGGGCTCCTGCCGAAGTAACCGGCGAAATGCTCGACATGCCGTACATAGACCTTCTCCGTTTTCGGGCTGTATCCGCGCAGTTTCAGTTCCCGTTTCATTGCCTCTTTCAACGCTCCCATCTTCCCGACACCCCTCTCCCAGCGTCCCCCTATGCGGCAACATCCAGATCCCGGATCGCTATAAGCCGGTGCGGCTGATACCGGATATTCGGATACCGGATATTCGGATTGATTGTACAGGAAACGAGCAATAAACGCAATCGGATAGTTGCGCATGCGGGAGGGCGGGAGCGAGCGCGAGTCCCCGGCCGCTCATTATTTCTCAGCGCACTCCCGCGAGAAGCCGTACATTCCGATCCGCTCCCCCAGCGACCAGTACTCGCCGTGCACGTAGCTGATCAGGGGAATTCGGTGGAAATCTAGATCGCCGTCCTTGAGTACATCCGGGTCGGCGTGCTTCGCCACGATCTCACCGATGAACATGTGATGGAGACCCAGCTCTATGACTTCGCGGACCCTGCACTCGAGATTGATCGGACACTCGGCGACGATCGGCGCCGCGACCTCCGTACCCGGCATCGGCGTGAGCCCCGACCGCTCGAACTTGTCCCCGAACTTGCCCGACACGGTCCCGCAGAGATCCACCTCCCGCAGGAGATTCTTCGTCGGAATGTTGACGGTGAAGCATTCGCTCTCCCTGATCATGCGGTACGAATGCCTGCTCGGGCGTACCGAGACGTGTATCGTCGGCGGATCGGAGCAATCGACGCCGCACCAGGCTATCGTCAGCAGGTTCCGTCCGAGTTCCTCGTGCGTGCAGGCGACGAGCACGACGGGCACGGGGGCCAGCATGAACGTCTTATCGAACGACACCTTTTCCTTCATTGTAACCTCCGGATTCGGAAGAGACGTCCCTACCCGCACCTCGAGAAACCGCACTCGCGGCAGACGGCGCAGCCGCTCTCGTGCTCCATCACGCCGCCGCAGTCGGGACAGAATCCCGCTACCTTGTCGAGGTAACCGGCCGACATCAGCTCGACCTTCTTCCCCGCGGGGGTCTTGTGCTCGAGAATGTACCGCTCGATCGCCTTCGCGATGGCATCGCTGCACGAGAGGATCATGCCGCCCTTCTCCCAGCCTGGATTCGGGCAGCGGACGCCACGGAGTTGCTTGATGATCTCTTTCGGATTGAGCCCCGCCCTGAGCGCAAGCGAGATCAACCGGCTGATCGCCTCGGCCTGCGACGCGGAGCAGCCACCGGCCTTGCCCATCTGGGTGAAGACCTCGAAGGGACCGTGCTCGTCCTCGTTGATCGTGACGTAGAGATTGCCGCACCCCGTCGTCATTTTGCGCGTCGCTCCGGTCGTGACCATCGGCCGTGCCCGCGGCGTGAGCAGCCCCCGGTCATCGACCACCTCGGCCTCGCCCCGCTTCACCGCGCCGATATTGAGGACCTGCTCCTCGCGGCTCCCGTCCCGGTAGATCGTCACCCCCTTGCACCCGAGCTCGTACGCCTTGCGGTACACCTTCTCGACGTCCTCCGTCGTGGCCGTGCTGCGGAAATTCACCGTCTTCGAGACGCCGTTATCGGTGTATTTCTGGAATACCGCCTGTATGCGCACGTGACACTCGGGATTGATGTCGTGCGCCGTGACGAAGATGCGTCGCCACTTCTCGGGTACATCGGCGAGCCCCTGCACGGAGCCCTCGAGCGCGATCTGCTTCATCAGCTCCTCGCTATAGAATCCCTCACGCTCGGCGAGCGTCTGGAAGATCGGATTCACCTCGACGAGCTCATCGTTGTCCATCACATTCCGTATGAATGCAACGGCGAACAGCGGCTCGATCCCGCTCGAGCACCCGGCGATGATGCTGAGCGTGCCGGTCGGTGCGATCGTCGTGGTCGTCGCGTTCCGCATGTGCGGCGTCTCGCTGCCGTCGTACATGCTGCCCTTGTAGTTCGGGAAATTCCCACGTTCCTCACCGAGCGCGGCGCTGTTCTTTCGCGCCTCCCGGTGTATGAATCCCATGACCTCCCCGGCGACCTCGAGGGCGTCCTCCGAGTCGTACGGTATCTCGAGATCCACCAGCATATCGGCGAATCCCATCACACCGAGGCCGATCTTGCGGTTCGCCAGGGTCATCTCCCGGATCTGCTCGAGGGGGTACCGGTTGACGTCGATCACGTTATCGAGAAAGCGGACGGCCGTGGCGACCGTCTCGCCGAGCTTCGTGAAATCGATCTTCGCGCTTCCGTTCGACCCCACCGTCATGCGCGAGAGGTTGATCGAGCCGAGGTTACACGACTCGTACGGGAGCAACGGCTGCTCGCCGCACGGATTGGTGCTCTCGATCCAACCGACGTGCGGTGTCGGGTTGGACTCGTTGACCCGGTCGAGGAACAGCACGCCCGGCTCGCCGTTCTTCCAGGCCAGTTCCACGATCATGTCGAATACCTTGCGCGCCGATATGCGGTCGACGATCTCGCCGCCGTGCGGATTCACCAGTTCGTAATCGCGATCCTCGATGACCGCCTGCATGAAATCATCCGTGATGCCCACCGAAATATTGAAGTTGTTGAGCCGCCGGTTGTCCTTCTTCGCCGTGATGAAATCGAGTATGTCGGGATGGTCGACGCGGAGGATCGCCATGTTGGCGCCGCGCCTCGTTCCCCCCTGCTTGACCGTCTCCGTGGCCGCATCGAACACCGTCATGAACGAGATCGGACCGCTCGATATCCCCTTCGTCGTCTTCACCACGTCGTTCTTCGGCCTGATGCGCGAGAACGAGAATCCCGTTCCGCCGCCGCTCTTGTGTATGAGCGCCGTGCGCTTGATCGTCTCGAAGATGCTCTCCATCGAATCGTCGATCGGGAGGACGAAGCACGCGGAGAGCTGCTGGAGCTCGGCGCCGGCGTTCATCAGCGTCGGTGAGTTGGGAAGAAAATCCAGGGTCGCCATCATCTCGTAGAACTTCTCCTCCCAGTGCGCGCAGTTCTTGCTGTCGCCGTAGCGCCGCTCGGCCGAGGCGACATTCGAGGCGACGCGCCTGAACATCTCCTCCGGCGTCTCGGCGAGCTTGCCGTTGATGTCCTTGCGGAGATACCGCCTCTCGAGAACGCGGAGGGCGTTCGGCGTGATGCGTGGCTTGCTATGGGCGCGCGACATCCTAACCTCCATTTCTTGAATAGCTTATATAAATCAGGTGCGTAGAGACATTCTTTATCTATTCATACTATATCTTGTGGCGCCACCCAATATGCCATACGAGATGTTGAGAGGTCAACAGGAAATTTAAACGAATTTCCACCGGACCGTACACGGGCCGCAAAGCCCCCGCGCCTCTCTATTTACAAATATAACATATAGTTATATAAATGTCCATGGGAAGATGGGGGATCGGGAGGAATCGGGGTGGTCTGCGGGACACTTTGCGCTTGCGCGGACCGCACCCACTCCGTTATTAGTTTCAGTGTATACCGGGATCGAATGCCGGTCATCGCTCTTCGCCCGCGGATGACGGCAACGACGGCGTGATCAATACGGGGGATGTACCCGGGGAGGAACACATGAAACGGCTATTCGTTATGGCGGCCGCTGTCGCGCTCATCCTGCCGGCAGCCGCCAGCGCCCAGGTATTCGGCCAGTTCACCACGGCGGCGGTATCGAGCGAGGTCGAGGGCGGGGCATTCATCACGGCGGGAGAGGATGCGTTCCGCACCGGGGGAATGATGCGTTTCGCCTTCAACAGCCGGAGCGATCTGGGCATCCAGCTCGGATTCGACCGCTTCCGCGGACAGAACTCGGTCGGGGCGGGGATCGATTTCAAGCTCTACCTGATGAATCCCGATTCCCCCCTCCCCGTGGACATCGCCATCGACGGGCATCTCGGTCACCTGAGAAGCGACTACTACAACCGGAACCTTTTCGGAATCAGCGTCACGACGAGCGGCGTTCTCCAGGCGTCGACCTCGGTCATGATCGAACCGTTCGCATCGCTCACGCTGCGCAGCACCTACTTCAGCAAGAAAACGTCTCAACCGGAATACAGGCCGTCCGGCTGGCCGTCCGCCGATGATGACTGGAGCAATGTGACGGAAACGATCGTACGGGCGGGCGCGATCATCGGCCTTACGAGGGAGTACCAGATTCACGTCGAGATCGAATTGAACGGTGAAACCATGGTGGGTGGCGCATTGATCGTGGCGTTTTGAGACCGGCGCGCGATACGGCCTCTGCCGGCATGCCTACATCCTCTGTGCGATGACGACGGTGATATTGTCCTCGCCGCCCTTCGCATTCGCTTCCCGCACCAATTCCTTGCACGCCTTCTCGGGTGTACTCGCCGTCACGATCGCCGCGATCGCATCGTCGCCGAGCATCGAGAAAAGCCCGTCGGAACAAGCCACGAGGATATCGTGGCTTTTCAGCGGGATCGCCGCGTGCGAATCGGGATCGACCTCCTCGCGCAGCCCGACCGCTTTCGTGATGACGTTGCGCCGCGGGTGGTGCCGCGCCTCTTCCTTGCTCAGCATACCGTTTCTGACCATCTCGCCGACCACGCTGTGATCCTTGGTCAGCTGCGTGATCTTCCCTTCCCGGATGAGGTAGGCCCGAGAATCACCCGCGTGCACGAGATGTACGCTGTCGGGAAACAGCGCGAGCGCGGTGCAGGTGGTCCCGGCGAGCCCCTTTCTTCCCTCGCCGACCTTCAGGAAGACCGTTCTGTTGGCCTCACGAAATGCGCGGGCGAGACGGTCGATCGCCTTCTCGTCCTCCTTGCAATCATGAAAATAGGTCTCGGCGAGTGCATCGACCACCGTTCTGCTGGCCTCGGCACCGGAGAGATGCCCACCCATGCCGTCGGCCACGATGACCAGTACGCCGCATGTTTCGGCCAGTTCATCGGTTTCCGGATCGAATATGCCGAAATAATCCTCGTTGCGTGGGCGGACGGATCCCCGATCGCTCACGGCCACGATGGTGAACGGTTTTCTCTCGTTGATCTCTTCCATCCTCTCATCCTCTCCCCGCATCCATTACGGTCGAACGATAAAGTGGTACGATAACCCTTGAATACGAATAGTCAATCCCTTTTTTATACAGCCGACGACGCATGATTCGCCGTCCTAGGGAATCGTCCAAATGCTCGGCAGCTCGAGCACCATGATACCCGACGCTCCTTCATCCCCCGCCGCTTCCGCCCCGGGGCCCACCGTCAATCCGGCTTCGGTGACGACCGCCGGGGTCTCCCCCGGCCGTACGGGAACAAACCCGAACCGCTCGAAGAATCCTTCCGCACCGCCGGAGGCGACGTACGCACGATCGCACCTCCCCGCGAAGTAACCGAGCACATGATTGACGAGGGCGCTCCCCGCACCGTTCATGCGCGATACGGGCCGCACGACGACAAAATGGATAAGACAGTTCTCCGCCCGCCGCTCCGCACAGGCGAGTCCCACGACCTTCCCGTCCTCATCGAACGTCGCAAAGAGATCTCCCCCCCCGGCGCAACGGGACACCAGCGCCGCCTCCTCGAGGAGATCGGCGATCTCCATCTCGAGCTGCGGCGTCAGTCCCGTGATCTTGAGAATCGATCCATCCATCGCTTACCGCACCCATGCCGGGAGATGGGTGACCGTGATACCGAACGCCGGCACCACGATCAGGTACATGATCAGCGTCACCAGCACGACGCCGATGAGGTTCATGAACACGCCGGTGCGGATCATTCCCGTCATCGGGATCGCGCCGCTCGAGAAGACGATCGCGTTGGGCGGCGTCGCCACCGGCAGCATGAAGGCGCACGATGCGGAGATCGTCGCCGGAATCATCAGCACGAACGGGTGTATCCGGAGCCCCACCGCCGTCGCGGCGAGGACCGGCAGGAAGATCGTCGCGATCGCCGTGTTCGAGGTCACCTCGGTGAGGAAGGTGACGACGAGCGCCACGACCACGATCAGCAGGATGATCGGCGCGCCGGAAAGCATCTCCATGCTCCCGGCGATCTGGGCCGCCAGGCCGCTCTGCGATACCCCCTTGCCGAGCGCGAGCCCCCCGCCGAACAGTATCAGGATCCCCCACGGTATCTCGCGCGCCGCCTTCCAGTGGAGCGTGAAGATTCCCCGGCGCCAGTCGACCGGGATGATGAACAGCGCCAGTGCCGCGGCGACCGCCACCGTCGCATCGTGCACGTACCCGCCGAGCGAGGTCAGGGTCGCCCATCCGCGAATCGTGAATCCGCCGACGGTGATATCGGCGCGTGTGATCCACGCGATCACGGTGCACACGAAGACGGCGAGGGTCCGTTTCTCGCCGGGACCGAGCGGTCCGAGCTCGCGGCGCGCCCGCATGATGGCCCCGGCGCCGTCGCCGAGACCGATCCCCGCGCCGCGCATCACGACACGCGTGAGAAGCAGCCAGGTGAGCGGAATAAACACGGCGACGAGCGGCAGCCCGACCATCATCCATCGTAAAAAGCTGATCTCGTGACAGTCGGGAAACAGCGCCCGGACCTGCGCGGCGAATACGATATTGGGCGGCGTGCCGACCAGGGTGCCGATGCCGCCGATGTTGGCCGCGTACGCGATCGAGAGCATCAGCGCCATCTTGAAAGTGTCGAACCGGGCCGGGGCGCCGCCCGCGTGATCCTCGAGCGTGACGAGAACGGCGAGACCGATCGGCAGCATCATCATCGTCGTGGCCGTGTTCGATATCCACATCGACAGGAACGCCGTTGCGACCATGAAACCGAGAATGATCCGGTCACCGCGCATTCCGACGATGCTCACGATACCGAGTGCGATGCGCCGGTGCAGATTCCACCGCTGCATCGCAACCGCTATGAAGAATCCTCCCATGAAGAGGAATATTTCGGGCGAGGCGTACGAGGCGGCCAGCTCGCTCGCCGGTACGACCTTCATCAGGGGAAACGCGACGAATGGAATGAGCGCCGTGGCGGCCAGCGGGATACTCTCGCAGATCCACCAGGTCGCCATGAGCGCGGCGACGGCGGCCACCTTCCGCGGCTCGCCGGACAGCGTGTCACCGGGAAGCGAGAGAACCAGCGCGAAGAGCACGGGGCCGGCGATGAGTCCGCAGCGATGCCGCCACGCGTACGGCTTGTCGATGTGCCACTCCCGCTCCCGCATCGTTCCGGAGACGGATCGTGCCTCCGATCCTGCTGGCGGGTGTTCGGTGGGTTCGGATACCACGGCGATCCTCCCTGCGAGATACCCGCATGATGCGGGGATCCATGACTTTGACTCCGCCGCGGCGCCCGCGAAACCGGTGCCGCGCCGGTGCCCGGCGAAACGGCACCGGTGATCCCGGCACCGTTCCCTTGCGAAATCGTTCCCCTCATGGTACAGTTGTGCGAGATTGACCGGCCACACGGCCGGTAACAGCGAACGATTATAGAGCATTGCGCGCGATACTTCAAACGATAATGAAACACCGCTTTCCACTGCACGGAATCCTGGGAATAGCCGTCATCGCGGCGGCGGAGCTGTTCCTCGCGCGGGGCAGCGGGTTCGCGCGCACATACTTCACACCCCTCGTATGGACGGGGTACATACTCCTCATCGACGCCGTGATCGCGGCACGGCGCGGCGCGTCCCCGATCACCGCGAGGCGGATCGAATTCCTCCTCTCGCTCCCCCTCTCGATCGTCTGCTGGTACGTCTTCGAGGGAGTGAACCTCCTCCTGCGTAACTGGGAATACGTCGATCTTCCCGCGAATACGGCGGCGCGCTGGGTGGGGTACGCATGGTCGTACGCCACGATCCTGCCCGGCATATTCGTCACCGCCGAGCTGATCGATACGTTCATCGGTGACCGTTTCCGTGATCGCCGGCCGATCGATTTTTCGCCGGGTGTCGAAACGGTCTTCTTCTTCGCGGGATTCGCGCTGTTCGTCGTCCCCCTGATCTTTCCGTCGCCGTACCTCTGTCCCCTCCCCTGGATCAGTGTCCTCCTCTGGCTGGAGGGTTTGAACGACCGGCTGCGGATCGGATCGTTCTCGGCGATGTTTCGCAGGGGCGATTACGGTCTTTTCACGTCCCTCATCATTGCGGGGGGGATCTGCGGCCTGCTGTGGGAATTCTGGAACTTCTGGGCGGGGACGAAATGGCACTACCACGTCCCGTACCTGCCGAACGTGAAGCTCTTCGAAATGCCCGTGCTCGGCTTTCTCGGATTCCTCCCCTTCGCGCTGGAGTGCTTTCTCATGTACCGCTTCACACGCTACCTGACGCCGATCGCCGCGGAGCGCGACGTGCTCGGCCGCCCGCTGCCCGGACCGCAGGGCGGACGTCCCGCGCCGCCTCACCCACCCACCGGCACATCGACAGGAGGAACAATTGGAAAAGCTTGAAACCCTGAAACGGATCCTGGCCGGCATGGAAGCGGTCATATTCGACTTCGACAACATCATCGTCGATTCGGAGCCTTACCACTACGCGGCGTACGCGGCCGTTTTCCGGCGCCGGGGGCATGAGATCGACCGGGAGGAGTACTGGCTCGAATGGACCTCGCGCGGCGGCGGTGCGGAGGGTGAGATCGGCCGGTACCGTCTCGAGCTCGACCCGGCCGAGATCCGACGCGAGAAGGACCCGATCTATGCCGAGTACTGCCGGAACGGTACGGTCCGTCCGTTCCCGCGGGCGCTCGAGATCATCGGGGCGCTGAAGAAGGCCGGCTATACCCTTGCAATCGCCTCGGGATCGTACGAGCGGGACATCCGCGCCATCCTCTCGGCCCACGGCATCGAGGATGATTTCGACGCCATCGTCGGCAAGGATCGAATCACGCAGATCAAGCCGCATCCCGAGACCTACCTCAACGCGGCCCGCAGGATCGATGCGCCGCCCGGCCGATGCCTCGCCATCGAGGACGCGGAGAAGGGCATCCGGAGCGCCAGGGATGCGGGGATGTCGGTTATCGTGATCGAAACGGCGATCACACGCGGGCTGCCGCTCGACGGAGCCGATCTGCGGCTGTCGGACCTTGACGAATTCACCGCGCTCCTCCGGGAGGCGCTGCACGTATGAGATGGCAATCGGCCGGGTGACGGGCCGGTGGGGTATTCCCGCGGTACGGGACCGGCGGCTACTCCGATTCCCCTGTACGTTTCTTCTCTCGAAGACGCCGCCAGTAGGCGATCCGCTTTATGATCTCCCGTTCGAATCCGCGTTCGACGGGGTGATAGTACTGCTTCCCGGCGAGCCGCTCGGGCAGGTACTCCTGATCGACGACGGCGTCGGGATCATCGTGCGGATAGTGGTACCCGTCGCCGTATCCGAACTCCTTCATGAGCTTCGTCGGGGCGTTTCTGATCCAGAGGGGAACGGGGAGCGCGCCGTACTCCTCGACGTCCCGCGCCACCGCGCCGTACGCGGTGTAGAGTGCGTTGCTCTTGGGCGCCACGGCGAGGTACGTGGCCGCCTGAGCGAGGGCGAGCTTTCCCTCGGGAATCCCGATGAAGTGGAAGGCCTCCATGGCGTTCACCGCCACCTGGAGCGCCTGGGGATCGGCGTTGCCGATATCCTCCGAGGCGAACCGCACGAGCCGGCGGGCGACAAAGAGCGGATCCTCCCCCGCCTCGAGCATCCGGGCGAGCCAGTAGAGGGAGGCATCGGGATCGCCGCCGCGGAGGCTCTTGTGGAGCGCCGAGATGAGATTGAAATGCTCGTCTCCCCGCTTGTCGTAGAGGATGCTCCGCTTCTGGAGGGCGTCCTCGAGAACGGCCCGGGTGAGGACTATCCCGCCCTCCGCTCCCTCGAGCGAGTCGACCGCCATCTCGAGCGCGTTGAGGGCGGTGCGCGCATCCCCGTGCGAGAGATGCGCGAGGTATTCGAGCTCCTCACCGGCGACCCGGATCTCCTTCGACCCCAATCCGTTCTCCCCGTCGGCGAGGGCCCGTTCGAGGATCGCCGTGATCTCGGCCCCGGAGAGCGTTTTCAGAACGAATACACGGCAGCGCGAGAGGAGTGGGGCGATCACCTCGAAGCTCGGATTCTCGGTGGTCGCCCCGATCAGGACGATCGTGCCGATCTCGACGTGCGGGAGGAATGCATCCTGCTGCGCCTTGTTGAAACGGTGGATCTCGTCGATGAAGAGGATCGTCCGCCGCCCGTGCAGATCGAGGCGCGATTTCGCCTCGGCGACGATGCGCCGCACATCGGCGATGCCGGAGGTGACGGCTGAAAAGAATACGAAATGGGCGTCGACTGCATGCGCGATCAGGTGCGCCAGGGTCGTCTTGCCGCAGCCGGGGGGACCCCAGAAGATCAACGAGGATTCGAGCCTGCCCCGCTCGATCATGCGGCGCAGTATCTTCCCCTCGCCGAGGATCTCCTCCTGCCCGACGAATGCATCGAGTGTCCGCGGCCGCATCCGCTCGGCGAGCGGCGGGGGGACATTCCCTTCGAATAGATCCTGCATCCTCGTTTCTCGCTGTACGCTGGGTTCGCGTGCATCCGCGGCGCCGGCCGTGCGCGTGAACGGGTTCCGGCTCCGCGCTGTCACGTGTAGTCGGGGACCTTGTCGAAGAAATGTTCGGTCGTGAGAAGACGGATCGTGCCCGATTTGCTCCGCAGCACCATACTGTGCGTGATCGCGCCGCCCGGGCGGAACATCGTTCCCCCGAGAATATCGCTGTACGAGACGCCGGTGGCGGCGAACATGATATTCTCCCCGCCGACCAGATCCCTCGCGCGATAGATCGGGCCCTCGCCCACCGACGGTCCGCCGTCGTCCGTATCACCGCCACGGACATACTGTCCCAGAAACTCGCCGCCGAGGCACATGATCGCGGCCGCCGCTATGATGCCCTTGTCGGAATCACCGATTCCCATCATGACATCGATGCCGGACCCGGGGAGGGCCGTGGCGATCGTCGGCGCGAGATCACCGTCACGCACGAGCTCGATCCGCGAGCCGGCCTGCCGCACCTCCTCGATCAGCTTCTGGTGATGCTTACGATCGACGATTGCAATGGTGAGGTCCTCGACATACACGCGTTTCGCCTCGGCGATGGCGACGAGGTTATCGAATGTCGATGCGCTGAGGTCGATCCGATCGGCCGCATCCTTGCCGACGGCGATCTTGCGCATGAACGGCGATACGGCCTTCCTGAACACGTTGCGCGGTCCGACGGCGATGGCCGATACGGCGTTGGCCTGCCCGTCGGCGAGACAATCGGTACACTCGAGCGGATCGAGGGCGACGTCCACCTCCCCCTCCCCGCCCGATCCGATGACATCGCCCGCGCACAGCTTCGATGCGCTGTTTGTGCGCAATTCACCGATGACGATATGCCCGGAGATCTTGACACCCTCGAATGCCAGCTCCATCGCGGCGACCGCCGCCCGGTCCGCGCCGCGTGGATCACCCTTGCCAAGGAAACGCGCGGAGGCGAGCGCCGCCGCCTCGGTCACCCGGACAAGCTCGAGAGCGAGATTTCGATCCACCCCTCATTACCTCTCGTCGGTCTGGTCCAGTGGGGGAGACTCCCCCTGCGCGGGCCGCTCCGGCATCTCCTCCCCCGCATCCTCCCCCCGCGCCTTCATCCCGTCCTGCAACATTGCATTGAGATCGTTGGCCATCTGGTACTGGTGAATGCCGTATACGATCGGCAGCAGTATGTAGGCGGGCACGATTCCCGTCAATGGATAAGCGATGATTTGCACGAGAAACGTTATCCAGAACCAGTTCCACTGCTGGAGATAGATGTACCCCACCGGCCCGAGGAAGATCCACCCGCAGAAAAATCCGATCGCCGCCGCTACGCCGGGGCTCCGCTTCTCCTTGGGCGCCTTCAGCCTGAACAGCTCGTACCGGTAGAGGAGGCCCTTGTCCGACTTGATCTTCAGTTGCTTGCCGCAATGGACGCAGTACTCATCGAGACCGGAGATCTCTTTTCCGCAATATTTGCAGTACATTATTTGAACCTCCGTTCCTGGAACTCCTACCTTCAGTACGGTCCCAGCGGGAGAATTGTTTCTATCCGTATTCCGGCCCCCTTCCATTCTAATGAAAATGGAGCCCGGTAACCAACCCTTTTTCGCGTTTCTACTTCCCCGATTTCTCCATCGCTTCCCGCAGCTGTTCCAGATTGGACCGCGCCGTCGCGTTGTCGGGATCGATCTCGAGGGCCCGGATGAGATATTCGAGCGCCCCATCGAGCTCGCCGCGGGCGGCGAGAATCACCGCCATGTCGACGAGCGCCGTCGGCCAGCCGGGACGCTCGGCGAGCACGCCCCTCTGGACCTCGACGGCCTCGTCCAGGCGGCCGAGCCCGTGGAGGCACATCGCGATGCGATCCTGCACCTCGGGCGATTCGGGCAATTCACGGTAGAGATCGAGCGCCTCGGCGAAGCGGTCCTGCTTGAAGAGCGCCCTGGCGAGGCCCTCGGTGATG
The DNA here is from genome assembly GCA_035529435.1 of Patescibacteria group bacterium. Lineage (GTDB taxonomy): Bacteria > Krumholzibacteriota > Krumholzibacteriia > Krumholzibacteriales > Krumholzibacteriaceae > DATKWS01. The sequence continues at coordinate 7,245 of DATKWS010000247.1, read as the reverse complement.
CCGGGGCCGCCGTACCGCTCGCAGAGCCCGCGGAGGACGGCCTCAGCTTGATCCGGCCGGCCGGTCCTGATGAGGGCCTCGGCGCGGTTTCGCTGCACCTCGTAATCATCGGGCATGAGCGCCGCGGCCGTATCGAGCACCGCCACCGCTTCCTCCGGCCGGCCCGAATTGAGCAGGAGGAGCCCGTACTGGTGGAGAAATGCGGGCTCGAGATCGCCCACACGTCGCGCCCGCGTGAAGAGGCTCTCGGCCTCGATGGGTTGTGTATCCATGATGAGCACTGCGTGCAGGCCGAGTAGGTACACATCGTCCGGGTCATATTCCAGGCCGCTCTGGACGCTGGAGAGCGCCCGTTCCTTCCTTCCGAGCTCGAGCTCGGCGACGGCAAGGTTCCGGTGAATCATCACGATGTTCTCCGCCCCGCAGAATTGCTTCGCCTCGTTGAATTCGGTGATCGCGCGGCCGGCCTTTCCCATTTTCATGAGGAGAACGGCGAAATTGACGTGATTCTCGCAGCTCGTGTAATCGGCGAGGAGGGCGCGCTCGAACAGCGGTACCGCCTCGTCCGTGCGTCCGAGGCCGCCCAGTGCACGTGCCTTCTGTCCGAGCAGCCGGGGGTACTCGCCGTACTCCGCGGCCGTCCTATCAATCAGGGTAATCGCCTCGGCGAACCGTTCAGCATCGAGCATGGATACGATCCTGCGGTCGGTGGCCGACCGTTCCTCGGTCCACTGGTCTTTACCATCGCCGCCGTCGCGGTACGGACCGCCGCACGAGACAATGACGCACAGCACCCAGCCGAGGATCGCTCCCGGCGATGCACGCATCCTGCGAGACCGGTCATGCACCGAATCACCCGCTTCCCGTATTCGGTATCGTGTTGAACGTATCCGTGCGCTGCATGCCGTACCAAACGCACAGGCGTAGGATGGTCTGATTCTATCGCGGCTTACCGGGGGATGCTAGAGCTTTTTGAGCTCCCCTGCTTTCCTCCGCATGATGTAATGGCGGAGCTTGCCCAGGTAGCAGTTGAGCGGGTGATTTCGATGGAGAAACGGGATCACCGGCCTGCGCCGTACCCCCATCCGAGAGAGTTCGAGCGCGGCGGGGGCGTTCGTGTTGTCTATCCGGTAGGCGAACATGAGCTCGTCGCGCGCCTCCTTCCGCCGACCCTGTTCGAGGAGCACCCTGCTGAGATTGACGTGCACGACCGGATCCATCGGCGTCTGCGTGACCGCTTTCCGGCACATCTTCTCGGCCGCGATGAGATTCCCCTGGATCCCGACGCAATACCCGAGCATCGAAAGGTATATCGGATTGTCGGGAGAGATCTTCAACGCATCGTTCAGGAGTGCCGCCGCCCGGCGGTAATTACCACGCTTAATGCTCGCTTCGGCCGACCTGTAATATTCACGGGATTCGAAGGTTTCGGTTTCGGTGCATGTAGTCACGTGTGTACCTCGGTTGCAAAATACCTCAAGATGTGACCCCCGCGGATAAGCCGTAACAATACATGGCACGCGTAAGGCCCTCACACTGGAGCAATTACACAGTTGCGCACTTCTTTCCCGATACTTTCCTTGCATATAGTATACCGCGATGGGGATGCTTGGATCGGCAGGCGGTCCGGAATGCCGCCCGCCTCGGCGGTGCGGCGGTGCCCGCCCGCGGCGAGATTTCGTTTTTCCTCGCGCACAATACCTATTATTTTAATATCGATGCGTCCCAATACCTCCATATCGATCACCACGGCCTTCGCCGTCCTCCTCCTCTGCACCCCGCCACCCCTCCATTGCCAGGGAATCAAGGGAGAGGAAATCCTGGGTGTGCGGATCGGTGCGGTAGTATCCCCCGGCAATCTGAACACGGCGTTCGGCCGCGGGACGGAGATCGAGGTACATTTCATCGAAGGGATTGGATCCTGGTTCGGCGTCACCTTCTCCCTTTCATCACACAACTTCGGCGAGTCCAAGGACGAGGCGAAGAACCTCGCGTACACGGGGGACTCGTTCTTGAATGTCGATCTCCAGATCTACTCCGCCACCGTGGGATTCATCACGCATAATTCGATCGGCAGGCGGTTCGCCGCGACGGCGGAGATCGGCGGCGGGCTCTACACGATCAATACGGTGATTCCGGCGGGATTCTACGAGGGAAACATCATCGACAACCAATTCGGGTTCTACGGGGGGCTCGGTGTGCTCTACCGACTCTCCACGAGTCTCTCACTGAATCTGAACGGCAAGTACCATTACGTCTTCTCGGGTGAGGGAAATAAACACGCGATCTATTTCTACACCGGCGAGGATCGCACCCCGTACTACCAGATCGCGGTTGGCGTCATGATCCGGACCGGCTGATCGCGCGGGAAGGGCACCCCCGTTCCAATCGCATTACACGGATGAGCGGCGTCGATCGCCGCACCCGGCGGGCATTCTACGGCGACTCCTCGGTGGTATCGGGCTGGAAGATATCGATCGTATCATCCACTGTCACCGTGAACAGCGAATCGGGCAGTTCGACCTCCAACTTGATCACCGGAATGAAATATTCGTAGTAGAGATTATTCCGGTACTTCCCCGTGAACCTGCCGGGGAAGGGCACGCCGTCGACCTCGCGGTAGTTATCGTACGATTCGGAGAACGAAAATGACGAATCGCTCACGCTCGCGATCTGAATCTCCTTGAGGAGCCAGGTCCGGTCATCGACGCCGATCGTGATGATATTGTCGCCGCTCCGGTAGCGGACACGCTCGATGTAGTATTCATGCTCGCCCGTGACGATCTCGCCCGCGAGATCCGGCTGCTGCGCCCAGGCGAGAATCTGCGGGAACAGATAGGCCATGAGCTCGAACTGCCAGGCAGCCACGGGGCTCCTGCCGGTGCCGTACCGCCACTGGTACCCCTCGCGCCCGTCGAATATCGTCAGGCCGGTATCGACCGCCTTGCCGTCCCTCAGCTTTACGATCCTGTTCTTGAAGAGCCGGCCGCGCCGGTATATGTCGAAGGGATCGCTCTGCGCGACGGCGGTGCTCGCGAGGTTCTTCATGAATCCCCGTCCCACGTAGCTCTGGATCATCTCGATCTTATCGGGTCCGCCGTGCGCCCTCACCATGCGCTTCATCACATCACTCGCATCGCCCGCGCCGCCGGCGCAGCCGATCACGATCGCCGCGCACAGCGTGCAGCCCATGATGAGTACGGCGACCCGGGAATCGGTTCCAGTGTTCACTATGACTCCTCCCTGACTCCATATGATACACCCGGAGGATCGATTCTCTCCGTATGTTCGGTTATCGTATCCCCTGCCGCTGATGCGCGCCACATAAAATATTCGGTGCCTATCCCGCGAGCCGCGCGATCGGGCATCACCCCATCTTCTGCTTTACGAGCTCCTTCTTGAGCTCGGATATCGCCTTGGTGGGATTGAGATCCTTGGGGCACGCCTCGACACAGTTGAAGATCGTATGGCAGCGCCAGAGGCCGTGCTTGTCGTCGAGGGCCTCCATGTGCTCCTGCTGCCCCTCGTCCCTGCTATCGGCGACGAAGCGGTATGCCTTGAGGAATGCGTGCGGGCCGAGGTACTTCTTGTCCGCCCAGAACGACGGGCACGAGGACGTGCAGGCCCCGCAGAGGATGCATTCGTAGAGCCCATCTATCTTTTCCCGCTCCTCGGGGCTCTGGAGCCGTTCGTGGTCGGTCGGGGGCGGCGTTTTCGCGATCAGGTAGGGCTTCACCGCCAGCAGGCCATCGACGAGGGGATCGAGACTCACCACGAGATCCTTGATCACCGTGTATCCCCTGAGTGGTTCGACGGTCACGACGTTCGACTTCAGGGCGAGCGCCTGCACCTCGCAGGCGAGGTTGTTCACACCGTTGATCGTCATCGCGCAGGAGCCGCAGATGCCGCTGCGGCAGGAACGGCGGAATGTGAGGGTGCCGTCCTGATGCCACTTGATCTCGTTGAGACAATCGAGCACGGTCTGTCCCTTCTGGACGTCCAGCTTGTACTCCTGCACGCAGTGACCCCGCCGTTCGTCATCGGGATTGTACCGGTTAATCTTGAACGTAATCATCGCCATCTCGGGGCCTCCTTTAATACGTGCGCTCTTTCGGCTGGAACCGGGTGATCACCACGGGCTTGTAGTCGAAGGTGATCTTCCCGTCCTTCCGCCAGGCCAATGTGTGCTTGAGCCAGTTCTCGTCGTCGCGCTTGGGGAAATCGGTGCGGCTGTGCGCCCCCCGGCTCTCCTCGCGCTTGAGCGCCCCCGCCACGATCAGCTCGGCGAAATCGAGCATGTGGCAGAGCTCGAGTGCCTCGATCAGATCGACGTTGAATCGCGGGCTCCGGTCGTCGATCCCGATATTCTTGAATCGCGCCTCGAGAGACCGCAGCTCATCGAACATCGCACTGAGCTTCTCGGGGTTGCGGAAGATGCCGCAATCGGCCATCATCCGCTCCTGGAGTTCGGCCTTGATGTCGGCGACCCGCTCGGTCCCGTCCGCCGAGAGCAGGCGGTTGACCTGGTCGATCGCGCCCTTCGCCGCATCGGCGGGAAGGGACGGAAATTCCCGGGTTTCCCGGAGAAAGCGCCGGATCGACTTGCCCGCCCGCCGGCCGAACAGCGACGCCTCGAGCAGCGAGTTGGTGCCGAGCCGGTTCGCGCCGTGGACGCTCACGCAGGCGCATTCGCCGGCCGCGTAGAATCCCTCGACAATCTTCTCCTTGCCGTCGGCCAGGACCTCGCAGTTCTTGTTCACGGGAATACCGCCCATCGAGTAGTGCGCCGTCGGCTGGATGGGTATCGGCTCCTTGATGCAGTCGACGTGGAGGAATTTCCAGGCGAGTTCGTGGATCTGCGGGAGCTGCCGCATGATTTTCTCCTCGCCGAGATGGGTGATATCGATGTGAACGTACGGTTCGCAGTTGATGCCGCGCCCCTCCATGATCTCGGTCTGTATCGAGCGCGACACGAGGTCGCGCGGGGCGAGCTCCATCTTTTCCGGCGCGTATTTCTCCATGAACCGTTCGCCCTTGCCGTTGAGGAGGTACCCGCCCTCGCCGCGCGCGCCCTCGGAGACGAGTATTCCCTGCTTGTAGAGCCCCGTGGGGTGGAACTGGACGAACTCCATGTCCTCGAGCGGCAATCCCGCTCTCAGGACGAGACTGAGGCCGTCACCCGTGCTGGACAGCGCGTTCGAGGTGATCTTGAAAACGCGTCCGTACCCCCCCGTTCCGAACAGAACCGCCTTCGCGTGGAACACATGAATGCCGCCGTTTATCACGTCCCAGCCGATCACACCGCGGCAGACGTCGTCCTCCACGATGAGGGCCAGGGCGAAGAATTCGGGATAGAAACGAACGCCGTTCTTGATGCACACCTCGTACAGCGTGTGGAGCAGGACATGACCCGTCCGGTCGGCGGCGTAGCATGCGCGGAGCACCGGTCCGCCCCGCCCGAAGTCCTTGGTGTGACCGCCGAATTTGCGCTGTGCGATCCGTCCCTCCGGCGTCCGCGAGAACGGCGCGCCGTAGTGCTCGTACTCCCGCACAACGATCGGCGCCTCGCGGACCATTATCTCGATCGCATCCTGATCGCCGAGATAATCGCTCCCCTTGACCGTGTCGAAGAAATGCCACTCGAGGTGATCCTCCTCCTCGTTTGAGAGGGCTGCCGCTATCCCCCCCTGTGCCGCGCCGCTGTGGGAGCGGGTCGGGAAAACCTTGCTCAGAACGGCCACGTCGAACTCCTCGGAGGCCTCGACGGCGGCCCTCAGGCCCGCGAGCCCGGCCCCCACGACAACGACATCGTGGCGATGCACGTTGTGCACGCCGACACCCTCGACGTCGTGAATGGTTTCGGGATCAATGGTAGCCATAACCGCTTAACCTCCGGGATTGAACGAAATCAACGTCAATATGCCGAGTGTAACCAGGATCACGCCCAGTATCGCGATTACACCGTAGATCAGCACCCGCAGCCACTGCACGTGGATGTAATCGTCGAGCACGACCCACGCGCCGTAGAGCCCATGGAACAGCGCGATCACGAGAAACGAGATATCCATCGTCTTCCACAGGGGAGTCGCGACGCGCCCCGCGACATCGGCGAAATCGAGATCCCCCCTGATCAGAACGTGTGTCATGATCACGTGCAGGAACAGCACGACGGCGAGGAAGATGCCGCTCACCCGCTGGAAGAACCAGAGGAGAGCGCCGCCTGACCTGACTGTTGCCCTGTATACCATCACGCCCTCCTTTTACATGAACGGCAGGCCGCCCCACCGCGACAGCATGGCGGCGCCGACGGCGAACCAGGTTATGAGCCACAGAACGACGGCGATGCCGAAGAGGAGCTTCTGCTTCTCGACGAACACCCCTATATCGATCAGGGTGATACGGAGACCGTTGAAGAGATGGTAGAAAATCGTTCCGACGAGACCGATTTCGAGAAACTTGAAGAGCGGCGTTCCGAGAAACTCCATGATCTCGTTGAACGACTCCTCCCCTCCGATCAGGTGAGAGATCACCCAGACGTGGAGGCAGAGGTAGAAAATCAGGCCCAGACCGGATAACCTGTGCAGGATCCACGCGAACGTGCCCAGGTGTATCCGGTAATGCTTGATCACCCTCATCGGGCTCCTCCCGGGTTAAGGAACAAGGAAGAATGGTACCGCGCGCTGTGCCGCGCTGGAGTGCTGATTCGATATGTGACGCGTATTCCCATTGAGTGCATAACTGCCTTAATGAGAACGAGTTAGGATGCGCACGGTGCACCCGGCACATCCTTCATTTCACCGGGCCGCGGCACTGGGCGGCGGCCGGCCAAACACAAATTTCGTTGGAATATATCATAGTGGTAAGAGGTCGTCAATCGCTCTATTGCACGATAACTATAATTCACCGGGATGCGAGGGTAATCGATTGCGATGGAACATGCGGATGGGGTCAGCGAATGACGGTTATCGTGCGAGATTGTAATATCTTGCCTGCCTTCAGGGTGCAAAAGTACACGCCGGAGGATACGGGTTCGCCCAGCCTGTTCGTGCCGTCCCATGTCCTGATTGTGCGACCCGCCTCCAGTTCCTCACCCCGTATTATACATTGTACGAGCCGCCCGGCGACATCATGGATATTCAACCATACGACGGCTCGTTCGTGAAGATCGAATGCGATGTTTGTAGCCGGATTGAAGGGATTGGGGTAGTTCTGGAATAGAGCGAGTCGGACCTGTGGAAGCTCGAC
>DATKWS010000246.1:0-6438 GCA_035529435.1 Patescibacteria group bacterium | reverse complement strand
CTGGAAACCCTGGGAGATGACGAGTTCGCGTCCGCAATCGTCTATATGCAGGACCGCCCGGACATACGGGCTCTGGACAACGAATTGCGATTGTACAAGGCGACGATGAAGGTCCGGCATGAACGGATCATCAGCACTTTGAAGGAGGCCACGCAACGATCGCAGCCGTCCCTCACGAATTACCTCGATATCGGGAAACTGGATGGGACGGTCAAGGGATATACACCGTACTGGATCATGAATCTCCTGGTTGTTTCGGCGACCAAGGCGGAACTCGAGAAGATCGTACTTCGCGGTGATGTCGAGGCGATAGAGGGAAACTTCGATGCGACGCTCATCGAGAATGTCGGTGAAGCGTACATGGGCTCGCCGACGCTCGGCATCGGCGTGACATCGAGCCTGCGGGCGATCAACGCGGACAGGGTCTGGCACGAACTCGGGATTACCGGTTCCGGGACGCTGGTGGCCAACCTCGATACCGGCGTCGACGGTGCGCACCCGGCACTGACGAGTCGGTGGAGAGGGAACTGGTACCCGTGGCAGGAATGCTGGCGCGACGCGCTGGGCACGGGAACGCAGTACCCGGTCGATAATAACGGCCATGGCACGCATACCATGGGCACCATGTGCGGCGCGGGGCATGCGACCGGCGATACCGTCGGCGTCGCATTCGAGGCCCTGTGGATCGCCGATAACTCGATCAATCAGGGCGTCAGTCCCGAGTTCGACAACGATGTGCTCGGTGCATTCCAGTGGTTCACCGATCCGGACGGAAATCCCTCCACCACGGATGATGTACCGGATGTGCTCCAGAACTCGTGGGGCATCGATTCACGGTTCGGGTACGATTATACCGACTGCGATTACCGCTGGCAGGAAGCAATCGAGAACTGCGAGGCCGCCGGCGTCGTTGTCACGTTCAGTGCCGGGAACGAGGGGCCCTACCCGCAGACCAACCGCTCACCGGCCAACATCTGCAACACGACCACCGTCAACTTCTCCGTGGGAGCGGTCGACTGCGAGAACTACGCGTGGCCGTACCCCATAGCCTCGTTCAGCAGCCGGGGACCATCGGATTGCGACGGCGTGACGATCAAGCCGGAGGTTTCCGGTCCCGGCGTATATGTCTATTCTTCGTATCCTGGCGGGAGCTATGTACGCATGAGCGGCACCTCCATGGCCGGCCCGCACATCGCCGGTGTGGTCGCCCTGATGAGGCAGGCCAATCCGAATGCGGACGTTCAGACAATCAAAAACATCCTCATGGAGACGGCCCGTGATCTGGGACCGGCCGGTGAGGACAACGACTACGGATGGGGGATCATCGATGCGTACGAGGCCGTACGTGCCGTATCGGTGACCGATACGATCCCTCCCGAGGTAACGGTGACCGATCCGAACGGGGGAGAGGTGCTGAATGCGGGAACGGTCTACACGATCACGTGGAACGCCACGGACAACGTCGGCGTCACACAGGTCGATCTCTTCTACTCCTTCGATGGCGGGACGAATTACGATCCGATCGACAACCTCGCCGGAAATCCCGGATCGTACGCCTGGACCGTCCCGAACACGCCGTCCACGCAGTGCCTCGTCAAGATCTACGCGTATGATGCGGCCAACAACGAGGATTGGGATGTCTCGGACGGTTCCTTCACGATCGAGGAGGCCCCGATTCCCTACATCTGGGTGAGTTCCATAGATCTTTCGCTGGTCACGAAGGGTTCGAAGACCAATGCGTCGGCCGAAGTCCTTGTCCGGGACCAGAACAACAATCCCGTATCGGGTGCAGAGATTCACAGCCATTGGAGCGGATTGTCACAGGATGCCGATGTCTTCACGACAGGCAGTTCGGGCGTCGGCTCGTGCAAATCCGACAAGGTCAAGAGTCCGGTGGGGTGGTGGTACTACGACGTGGATGATGTGATCGCCGCCGGTTACGTTTTCAGGAGCGATCTCGGTGAGACCGCCGATTCGATCTACGCGGGCGCGGGTCTGGAGATGACGGATTCCGCACCTGGGGCGGTCTCCGTGTCGCAGAACTACCCGAATCCCTTCAATCCGGCGACGTCATTCACCATGAATATGCCCCGTGAAACGCACCTGAGCTTTGTCATCTACAATGTGGCCGGTCAGAAGCTGCGGACACTCATCGACGCACCCGTTCCGAAAGGAACCCTGACGCTCACATGGGACGGTACCGACGAGAGCGGGACACCCCTATCGAGCGGCGTTTACTTCTACCGCGTGATCGCCTGCGACAACGTGGTAACGAAAAAGATGATGTTGCTGAGATAGCGGTCTCCGCATAACGGCACCGAAAGGCCTCCCGCTGGCCGCGGGAGGCCTTTCTTTACTATTTCAGCCCCGCTGCTTCCGCTGCCGCCTGGCACATAAAATGCTAATAATCCTGAAAAAGCGGGGGATGTATAACGTGGCTGTAAGCGGCTTGGATAAAAACGCGATACCGCAGTGTGACGAAGGCGATCTCTGCAGCCTGGAACGAGTGCGCGCCATCTTCACGTCACTCTCTAAGTATATAAACAGCAAAAAGATATACTCGATCAATAATCCGAACCTCGAAAAATTTGCACAATCGTTCCGGGACGCGTGCGAGGTATATTTCACGGACGAGAACGAGCTGCTCCTCGTGATAGAGCAGTACCGGATTTCGTGGCGTGGCCGGGTTGTGTACGAGAACGAGAAACGGGACGAGAGCATCGCGTTCCTGCTGTTCAAGGACGGCGTCGGGGAGATCGGCATTCATCGTCCGCTCGTATTCGAGGAACTCGAACGGTTCGCGGATATTCTTAAAGAGGAGTTGCGTAATTACACCTCCGAGGTCGACATAGTGACCAGGCTGTGGAGGGCGGATTTCGAATGCATCCGGTATCGCATCTTCGACGAATATTTCGCCGGCGAGTCCCTGGACATGCGCGACGGATCCGACGAGGTGGCGGGAGAGCTCGTCGAGGCGGATGATCACGAGGATCTGCCGAATTTCAACGACAGGGGGCGGATCGTCGCCGGTACGTACGTGCCGAACGAGGCGATCGGCATCTATCTCAACCACATCGTCGATCAGAAGCATGGCGGCGTGACGGAACCTCAGCGGGAGCAGCTCATCCAGAGTATGCTGGCGTCGCTTTTCGAGATCAAGAATGATGAGCTGGAATATTTCGAGGAAGCGCTGGCAAACGAACGGACATCGGACATGCTCATCCAATTCTTCGCGGTCATTCTCGATTTTGCCAGAATACCGGGGCGTTCCGCATCCGTCGGCGACATCCAGAGTATCGTCACACACCTGATCGAGTACTTCATGGATGAATTCAACGTGCAGAAGCTCATCGAGGTGCTGGGCGTTATAAAAAAATTCATACGGGAGCACATAATCCACGATGATTGCCGCCTGTTTTTCAAACACATCGAGGAACAATTCACCACACCGTCGATGCTGCTGTCGCTGGGAAGGATAGCGCAACGGTCGAAGCAGGACGCCAAGGACGTCTTCCGGTATTATCGGTTGATCGGAAATAAAACGGTGCCCACGATCTGCGCGTTGCTCGAGGATTCGCACTCCTCCTGGTTGCATGACGAGGGTTGCCGCGCGATCATCGCACTCGCACGTGGGGACATACATCGCATCATTACGCAGTTCGACATGGACAAGCCCCGGATCGCGCAGGACATCGTCTACATTCTCCGGGAACTGGAAATGAAGGAAATCCATCCGATAGTCAATGAGCTCATATTCTATCCCGATGCCGCCGTGAAGGAGGAGTTGATCGAACTGCTCGCGAATATAAACTCCGAGGAGGCTGCACGGCTCCTCGTAAAACTGCTCGATGACGAGAACAAGCAGATTCGCATGAAAACATTGAAGAGCGTGGGGAGTATCGAGAACCAGATAATAATGAACAAGGTCATGGAGCTCGCGTTTGAAGAGGATCTCGAATTGAAAAACATGGACGAGCAGGAGCACATCTTCAGGACGGTCGGCAAGCTGGCGGGCGATCGGGTACTGCCGCAGATCACCGGGATGATACGCGAACGGAACGTGCTCCTCTTCAGCAAAAAGAAACCGAACAAACGTAGAAAAATCCTCGCCATCCGGGCGCTCGAGCATATTGAAGGTCCCGAAGCGTTCGGTCTGCTGGACAGACTGGCCCGTGATTCCGATGATATGGTGCGGACGATCGCGCAGCAGGCGGTGGTTGATCGAAACAATCTGACCGGCGGCGGTGACGGGAAGACCGGTCCGGAAAAAGAGCGAAGAGATGGATAATCGTAAGCAGGATATGAAGCAGAACAGTGTCACGGCCGTCAGCGAATCACTCGCCGATCTCGGTAATGACACCGCCGAATCAGCGTCCCACATCAACAAGTGGGGACAACTGTTCATACGGTATCTTTTCAGCGCGAGCAAGACGGTTCAGGTGCACGATCTGAACAATCAGGCCACGGTGAACGTCATGGTGCCGCTCATACACCTGCTGCAGGGATTCATGGAGATCGAGGGCAAATTGCACGTGCGGGCCCTGAACGAATTTCTCTATATCAATGACACGAGAATCGCGGTCGACGCCATGAACTTCGGTCTTGTTCTGTACCTCGTCGAAAACATGAAAGCGAGAAAGGTCGAGCAGATCGATATTATGCCGGGTGTCTCCGTGCAGGAGCTCGGCACGTTCCTGAAGTTATTTTTCACCGAGGTCTCCCCGGATGACGCGTTCGGAGCGCTCGTGCACCGTATCGATGCGGCGGGAATCGAGCATATCGAGCTCGTCGAGTGGATTGAGCGGGATAGAAATCTGCGGACCTCGGCCGTGGAGAAACGCGAGATCCGCGATGAGAGTAACAGGGTGTTTTTCAGGGCGGTCCTTTTCGTCGGGGAGGTCCTCAAGTCGATCGAGCAGAAACGGGTGATCCAGGTGCGCAAGGCGGAACGCCTGGTACAGCAGATATTCGACATCCTGCAGGTCGATGACTCGATCCTGGTCGGTCTGACGAATATCAAGAATTTCGACGAGTACACCTTCACACACTCGGTGAACGTCTGCATACTCTCGATGCTGATGGGGGAGCGGCTTCACCTGCAAAAGGGAGAGGTCGCCCGGCTCGGCGTGTCCGCATTGCTTCACGATATCGGCAAGATGCATATTCCCCGCACGATCATCAATAAACCGGACAAGCTGTCTGCCGAGGAATGGCAGCTGATGAAGTACCACACGATGTTCGGCGTCAAGGAACTCTCCCGGATCAAATCGTTGCGGGAGATCTCCGATGCGCTCTTCGTCTCGCTCCAGCACCATATACAGTACAACATGAACGGCTATCCGCAGAGGCCGGGCGGATGGGACATTCCGCTCTTTCCGCGTATCGTCACAATCGCGGATTACTACGATGCCATGACGACTCCCCGGGTGTACAACCGGGATCCGCTCACGCCGGACAGGGCCCTCAGGTTCATGTTCGATAAGAGCGAGTCCGTATTCGATCCCCTGCTCGTGAAGGTATTCATAAAGGCCATGGGTATCTACCCGAACGGTACCGTCGTCGAACTCGACAGTGGTGACACGGCGGTGGTGGTGGCGCAGAATCACAATCCCCACCTGTTGCACCGTCCAACCGTGGTGTTGCTGAGGGATTGCGAGTCCGATGAGCCGGAACAGCGGCAGATCGATCTTGCGGCCAAGTCGCCCGAACAGCCCGTTTATCCATACAGGATCGTCGGGACGATCTACGACAGGAATGCAGAGCAGCAGAAAACAGGTTGCTTCCTGACGAAGTAGACGAAGCGTCCTCATGACCGGCGACCACTTTTTCCCCCGTGATACGATACCGATAACTTTCTATTGTGCACTGTACTGAACCAACACCGCGGCCTTCCGTGCCCGTTCGATTTCGTGACATCATGGAATACGGTGTGGACGATCCTTCCCGGATCGGCTACACTCGATTCATCGATATTCCGACCGGAATGCGTCTATGAAGGTTAACCTCGAATCAGGTTTTGTGCCGGTGATTTTCCTGATGGTGGCTGTCGTCATCGCCGCGGTCCCCCACGTCCGAGCCCAATGGAGGGTGAACGGGACCGTTGTCCGTGAAATGGTCAACGCGCAACGCCCGCCGCAGGTCGTCCCGGACGGCGCCGGTGGGGCGATCGTCGTATGGAAGGATTTCCGGTACGGGGGATGGGATATATACGCGCAGAGGATTGCTCCGGACGGTACGATGTCGTGGGGAGGCGGGGGAGCGCCCGTCTGCACGGAACGGGGAGCCCAGCACTGGGTATCGATGGTACCGGACGGAGCCGGCGGCGCCCTCGCTGTCTGGATGGACATGCGGAGGGGCTGGGATATCTACGGCCAGCATATCGATTCGAAGGGCGGAGCGCTGTGGAAATCGAACGGGAACGCCATCTGCCTCGAGACG
>DATKWS010000245.1:0-22966 GCA_035529435.1 Patescibacteria group bacterium | reverse complement strand
CGGTCCCATCCAGCCGGTGCAAAACCGAGCTGGAACTGTTCTAAGAGATCGCCACCGATTTCACGTTCTGCGAGATACCGCCTCGCATGCTCCCCCTCAGGGCTCTCGCGCAGCATGGTGCCGTAGAAACGTGCCGCGTATTCCATGGCGCGGTAGTACGGATCGAGTTTGCCTCGCTCCTCGCTTGGAACGACGTACCGGTCAACTTCGATTCCCCGCTCCGTTCCAAGCCGACGAACGGCCTCCACGAAGCTGGAACCCTCGTACTCCATGAGGAAATGGAATACATTTCCCCCCTTGCCGCACCCGAAGCAATGGTAGATCTGCTTCTCCGGACTCACCATGAAACTCGGCGTCTTCTCTCCGTGGAACGGACAGAGGGCCTTGAAGTTCCTGCCCGATTTCTTCAGCTCGAGCACCGAACCGATCACCTGGACGATATCGGTCCGATCCCGAATCTCATCAATAACATTCTGTGGAATCATGTTTCCGGTACTCTTTTTTAAAGCTCGTTCCACTCGGGATCATCACGCACCGCCGTCACCGTAACTCGACCACCGCCACGCCGTCGCCGCCGAGCGCCGGCTCGCCGGGATGTATATCGCGTACGCGGGAATCCCTCTTCAGCATATCATATATGGCTCGCCGCAGGATGCCCTTCCCGACGCCGTGAATGATCACGACCTGCCTGAGCCCCTGCAGCACTGCACGGTCAAGAAAATAATCGACCTTCTCGAGCGCTTCCGCGCGCTCCATACCCCGAACCATCAGCTCGGTTGAAACCGGCTCGGACGAATCGGTGTTCCATGTGACTTTCGCGGTGGGTTGTCTCCTTCGTTCGCCCCGGTGCGGTGCGAGATCCTCGATGCTGGTTTCTACCCGCAAACCACCGGCAAGTTCCAGAAGGACCTTGGAACCGCCCCGCATGGAGACGATCGTTCCCGACCGGCCCAGGCTCTTGATCTCGACGAACATCCCCTCGGCAAGCTGATCCGGTCTGAAGTGCGGTGCACCCCCCCGCTTCTCCAACTTCCGTTCAATCTGATCACGCCTCCAGCGTATCGCCTCCCTGGACTCGCGGATAACGTCCCGTTCAGCATCTCTGGTCCGTATCTCCCGTATGAGCCGTTCCATCTCCCGCCGCGTCGATGTCACGATATCCAGCGCCTCGCGGCGCGCCTCCTGCTCCATCTCGGTGCGGTTGCGCGTGAAGCTGTCGAGTCGATCGCGGTAACCGGATATCAATTCCGTCAGCATGCGCTCCTTCTCGATCAGTTCCACCCGCTTGCGTTCCACGGCCTGCTCGGTGCGCTCGAGATGCGCGAGAAGCTCCTCGAGTCGCATGACGTGATCACCGAGACCCGCCCGGGCTTCATCGATGATGTCCCGTGGAAGCCCCATGCGCCCCGCCATATCGATACCCCAGCTCCGGCCCGGTATTCCCATCCTGAGCGTAAAGAGCGGTTCGAGCTTCTCGGGATCGAACTCGAGCGTTGCATTGACCGCCCCCTCAATCTCGTGGGCCCACCCCTTCAGCGCGCTCAGGTGCGTTGTCACCATTGTTCTGCCGGCAAGCCGCATCAGGCGGTCGAGCATCGCCTCGGCGAGCGCGGCCCCCTCCTCGGGATCGGTCCCGTCACCTATCTCGTCTACGAGCACGAGCGATTTCCGGTTCACCGAATCGAGTATTTTTTTCATACGTTCGATGCGCGACGAGAAGGTACTGAGTGATTTCTCGATCGATTGATCGTCCCCGATATCGACAAAGATCGTCTCGTAATCGGGAATGATCGTTCCCTCGCCGGCGGGGATAAGCAGCCCGGTCGCATCCATCATGACGAGGAGCCCGACCGATTTGAGCGCAACTGTCTTACCGCCCGCGTTCGGCCCCGATATGACGACGGTCCGGACCGCCGGCCCGCAGTCGATATCGAGGGGAACGATCTCGGCTCCCCGTCCGGCATCGGCAAATCGTTTCTCGAGCAGAGGATGACGCGCGTCACGGAGAATGAGCGTACCGTCCGTGCTGTGCACGGGTGCCCGGCACCGGTACCGCTGAGCGAACGCGCCCTTTGCCGCCACACCGTCGAGTGCGGACAGTGCGTCCTGGTTTCGCATGAGGATGTCCCGTTTCTCGAATACCTCCGCTGTCAGGTCCCTGAGGATCCTCTCAATCTCCCTGCGCTCCTCCTGGACGAGATACTCGAGTCTGTTATTGCCATCCACGAAATCGAACGGTTCGATGTAGACAGAAGCGCCGCTGCCGCTCTCGTGGTGCACGATTCCCCCAATCCGGGCGGCTTCCCCGCGCGGGAGGGAAACGACGTACCGTTCCCCCCGGACCGTAACGAACTCGTACCCCTTCCCCGAGTCGCACCTCGCAACGAATCCGGCAAACGCTTTCCGCAGGCCATTTCGAAGCTTCGTAATCTCCCTCCGCACGCGGGCGAGGTCCGTGCTCGCCCGGTCGAGAACCGCATGATCCGGTCCGACCGCCCAGGCGATACGATCGACGGTCTCTTCCTGCGGATCCAATGACGACCGGTGCTCGCTCAGGATCGGCGCATGCTCGGCACGCGCCGCGAGAAATCCGCTCACCCGCCGGGCCACCCGTTCACCGTCCGCGATTCGCGTGAGTTCCTCACCCGTGGCGACGGCCCCTGCCGCCCGGATACGATTGAGGTCCGGGTAGCTGTCCCTCCATCCATCGAGGGGAATTTCATCACCGCCTTCACGGAGCCCGACGAGCTCAGCGATTTCACGCTGGCTGCGTTCCACGCCGGTCGTGGAACCGATCCACCCCATGGTCAGTATGCTCTCCATTCCCCTCTCGGAACGCGCAAGCGCGGCGATCATCCCGAGAAGGGAATCGAATTCCAGTTTCGCCGACGCGTGGGAGAATTCCCCGCCGGATCGCTGAAACGCCATATCCCCGTTATCCATTTCCATAGATCGTACCCGCCGGCACGGCCGGCGCCCCTGGATTGAGCTGATTCGTGATCACGAGCCGGTGTGCCGTCTGCTACGTTCCCCGATCCACCTGAACCTTGATACTCTCGATGGTGCGCTTCGTCTTGATGACCGTTTCGTTGCTCTCGACGCGCTGGAGATGCTCCTCGAAATACGGCCCTGCGCGGGAATGCGATACGGCAAGATTGAACAGAACGGGAAGCACCGGATATATCACCGCGACCAGTGGATCGCCCGCGAGTTCGCCCTTGACGGGAGTCGGTAACGGAATACTCAGCAGGATGACGAGCAGCAGGCTCACGAGCAGCGTTCCCTTGATGAGGCCGAACACCGCGCCGCCGACCCGATCGAGCGGACCGAGGAGTGTTATTCGCGCCACCTTCTGCAGCGCCAGTCCGATGAAGTGGAACAGTACGATGATGCCGGCGAACAGAGCAACCGCCGAGACGACGAGCAGTATCTGGTAGCCGAGATCGAATCTCCCCTGCAGATATGCGGCGAGGTGATGTGCGAGAAAGAATGCGCCGATGAATGCGGCGATGATTCCGACAACCTGGAGAACCTGGCGTATCAGGCCGCGCCTGATCCCCGCAACCAGGAAGAACAGGAGAATAACCAGGATCGCGATATCGACAATGACGCGCATCTCATTCACTCCTTCTTCAAGAGCCCGAGAACGATATCCTTGACCGCGTTGCCGTCGGCGCGTCCCTTGACCCGCTTCATCATTTCACCCATTACGCGGCCCATGTCGCGCGGTCCGGACGCACCGATCTCGGCAATGACACCCTGCGCGGTCTTTCTGATGTCGCCCTCTCCCATCTGCTCGGGAAGGTACCGTATGACGATATCGATCTCCGCTTTCTCCTTCTCTACGAGATCGGCCCGTCCGCCCCGCCCGAACTCCGCTATCGATTCCCGGCACCGTCGCGCGTACCCCGTCAGTACGGCAATCTCCTGTTCCTCGGTCAGCTCCCCGCGTTCCTCGAGCTCCGCATTCTTCAAGGCGCTGATCATCATCCGGAGCGTGCCGATCCGCAACCGGTCCTTTTGCCTGATCGCATCCTTGAGATCGTTCTGGATCTTCTTGGTTATGATATTCAGTTCCATCGATGCTCCCTTGCATGAACGCCCCATGCTATATCGCGGAAGTATACGCACCACGGCAGTTGCCTGTCAACGGCCGGTATGCACACCGCTCAACCGGATCCGAACAACCGGCCGAGGAGGAAGAGGAGACAGAGCGCCGCCGTCTCGCTGCGCAGGGCATACGGGCCGAGCGTGACCGGTATTGCTCCCGCATCGATGAGCCGCGAGCATTCCTGATCGGCGAGCCCCCCTTCCGGCCCGACGATGCCGAGAACATCTCCCTCCGCGTCGCGCTCAATCGCGGATTCGGCGGGTCTTCCCGCCGCATCGGCGAGATAGACCGCCCGGTAACGGTCAATCGCCTGGAGCAGACCCGCGATGTCCGTCACGGTCCCGACGGCGGGAAAGTAGGGATTGCCGGACTGCTTGCATGCGGCGACAACCTTCCGCACGAGCCGTTCCTGTTTGTGTGCCGTCTCCCGCTCGCCGCCGCGCCATACACTGCGCTGAGCAACGAACGGTATGATACACCGCAAACCGATCTCCGCACATTTCTCGACGGCGAAATCCAGCCGGTGCGCCTTCGTCAGGGCCAGCGCCATATCGATACGGGGTGGATCTCCCGCCTTCCGGTAGGAATTCACCGCCAGGATCGCCACGTCGCGGCCGAGCCGATGAACGATCGTTCCGTAGATGCCCCCCGATCCGTCGAGGACCGTGACCTCGTCTCCCTCCCTGACGCGCGTCACGCGTACGAGGTGGTGATACTCTTCGCCCGAGATGACAATGCGTTTCTCGCCCGGTGAAGCCCGGTGGCTCGCGAAAAAACGCTCTCTCACCATCACGGAACCCCGATCCGGGCGCGACGTGCAATCGCGATGGAGACGATTCTGAACCGCTGTTCGTGCGGCAGCCGTCCCGCAAGCTCCGCCCGCGCGAATTTCAATGTGAGTATATTTTCTTTCCGCAGGTGGGCGGCTTATCCCTCACCGTCTCTTCGAGCTCTTCGAATTTCTTTTTCTCCGGCCCGCTCAATTCCTGCGGTGTCCAGGCGACGAGACGGACCAGCTGATCTCCCCGACCGTGGGAGTGAAGCATCTGAATGCCCTTGCCCTTCAACCTGAAGATCTTGTGGGAATGGGTTCCCGGCGGGATCTTGAGCGCCGCCTTGCCATCGAGTGTCGGTATCTCGACCCGTGCACCGAGCGCAAGCTGCGTGAAACTCACCGGGAGATCGCACAGGACATCGTACCCATGCCGCTCGAACACCTTGTCCTCGAGCTCCTCGATCACGATGATCAGGTCACCGGGAGGTCCCCCGCGGGGGCCGCTGTCACCGAGACCCTCGAGTGAGATATAGTTGCCCGTTGTGACGCCTCCCGGAATCTTGACTTCGACACTGCGTGATCCCTTTCTCCGCCCGTCACCTTTGCAATCAGAGCAGGGATCCTTGATTATGCTTCCCTCTCCCTGGCAGGTCGAACAGGTCGTGACGTTGACGAACTGCCCGAAGAGCGAGCGTGAGACGCTCCGTTGCTCGCCGGTACCGTTGCAGGCGGGACACGTCTGCTTGGACGATCCCCCCTTCGCACCTGACCCGTTGCAGCTCTTGCACGGGTCCATCCGGTTCACCTTGATCTTCTTGGTGACGCCGGCGGCAACCTCGTGCAGCTTGAGACGGAGCTTTATCTGAAGGTCGTTTCCGCGGTGGACGCGCCGCCCGCGCCGCCTCCCCGTCCCCATACCACCACCGAAGATGTCCTCGAATCCGCCGCCGAATCCTCCAAATGCGTGCATGAACGCCCGCAGCGCCTCGTCTATCCCCATGCCACCGGAGAAGCCCTCGAATCCCCTGGCGCCGCTGCCCGTGAAACCCGCATGACCGAACTGGTCGTACTGCCCCCGCTTCTCCTGGTCGCGGAGAATTTCGTACGCTTCGGTCGCTTCCTTGAATTTTTCCTCGGCCGATGTGTCTCCGGGATTTCGATCCGGATGATACTTGAGCGCCAGTTTCCGGTAGGCCTTCTTAATCTCTTCGGTCGAGACGTCGCGGCTCACGCCGAGGACATCGTAGTAATCCTTTTTTGTCATTCCCTCAAAAAACACTCACCGTTTCAATCATCCGATTGAGATATTCATCATTCCTCGTCCACGAACTCTTCACCCGAGGTCGTATTGTACATCATCTCGGCGATCCGGTATACAGCGGCTGAAAGTGCCTCGGTGGACTTCCGGATTTCATCAGCGTCACCCTTCCCGATCGTATCCTTCAGATCGAGCAAGGCCTGGGTGATACTTGTTCTGTCATCTTCGTCGATGCTGCCTCCATGATCGGCCAGCGTCTGCTCGGTTGAGTATATCAAAATCTCGGCGTCGTTGCGAATCTTTACGACGTTTTTCTTCATCTCGTCCTCGATCGCATGCTCCTCCGCCTCTTTGATCATGGCATCGATCTGTTCCTGCGAGAGACCGCTCGAGACCTTGACCTCTATCTTCTGTTCCTTGCCCGTGCCGAGATCCTTCGCCGATACATGCACGATGCCGTTTGCATCGATGTCGAAAGCAACCTCTATCTGGGGCACGCCGCGCGGCGCCGGTGGGAGACCGATGAGATCGAAGCGCGCCAGCGTACGGTTATCCTTGGCCAGCTCACGTTCTCCCTGGAGCACATGGATGCTCACCGCCGGTTGGTTGTCGGCCGCCGTAGAGAATATCTGCGACTTGCGGCAGGGAATCGTTGAATTTCGCTCTATCAATGTGGTCATGAGTCCCCCGAGCGTCTCTATGCCAAGGCTCAGCGGCGTCACGTCGAGAAGGAGTATCTCCTCCACATCGCCCGAGAGGACACCCGCCTGGATGGCGGCACCCATCGATACGACCTCATCCGGATTGACGCCCTTGTTGGGTTCGCGCTGGAAGAACTCGTTGACGAACCGGCGTACGGCCGGCGCCCTGGTGGAGCCGCCGACCAGTATGACCTCATCGATAGCGGAAACGGTGAGATTCGCATCCGCGAGCGCCTGTTTGCAGGGAGCCAGCGTCCGCTGTATCAGCGGATGAACCAGCTTTTCCATCGTCGCACGCGTCAGGACCATGTCGAGATGCCGCGGACCATTGTCGTCGGCATAAATGAACGGCAGGTTGATATTCGTCTCGTGCACCGTGCTCAGTTCGCATTTGGCCTTCTCGGCCGCCTCGCGAATGCGCTGTATCGCCATCTTGTCGCCGGAGAGATCGATCCCCTCGTTTTCATTGAAATCCCGGACGATCCAATCCATGATCACCCGGTCGAAATCATCCCCACCGAGCATCGTATCGCCGTTTGTCGATTTCACCTGGTATATACCCTCGTTGAGCTCGAGAATTGATATATCGAACGTACCGCCGCCGAGATCGTACACGGCCACCTTGCCCACACGCTCCTTGTCCATACCGTAGGCGAGCGCCGCGGCGGTCGGCTCGTTGACGATGCGGAGCACATCGAGACCGGCGATCTTTCCCGCATCCTTCGTTGCCTGTCGCTGGCCGTCGTTGAAGTAAGCGGGTACCGTGATGACCGCTTCCTGCACCTCCTCACCGAGGTATTCCTCCGCCGATTTCTTCAGCGCGCGAAGGATCATGGCGGAGATTTCAGCGGGACGGTACGTTTTGTCCTTGAGATGGATCAGGATCTCGTCGTTTTTCCCCCTGCTGATCCTGTAGGAAACTTGTTTGATCTCTCCCTCGGTCTCGGAATACCGCCTCCCGATGAAACGCTTTATCGAGTAGACCGTGTTATCGGGATTCGTAATTGCCTGGCGTTTTGCAAGCTGCCCGACGAGCCTCTCGTTGTTTTTTGCGAGAGCCACAACCGACGGTGTAGTGCGGCCACCCTCTGCGCTGGGAACGATGACAGGCTCGTTGCCCTCAACAACCGCAACGCACGAATTGGTCGTTCCCAAGTCTATTCCGATTACCTTTCCCATATGTGTTTCCTCTTGGCTCGTGTGTTTTCTGCGCTATTCCTGCGATTCTTTCGCCTTGACAACGATTACCTTCGCGGGTCTCAAGAGCTGACCGCGGAGCAAATAACCCTTCTGCACGACATTCGCCACGCAGCCTTCCTCCACCTCGTCGCTCGCGACCACACCCAATGCTTCGTGGTACTGCGGGTCGAACGGTTTGTTCTCCGCCTCTATCTCGGTAAGACCCGCCCGCTCCATCACATCAAGCAACCCGGAATGTATCAGCTGCACACCGCTTCTGAAATGTTCCCCCGAATCATCCGGCGCCTCGAACGCCCGTTCGAAGTCGTCCAGAATTCCGAGTATCTCCTTGATAAGATCGGCGTTCGCACGCTTTTGATGCAATTCCCATTCCCGTCTTGTACGCTTCTTGTAATTTTCAAATTCAGCAACCACGCGGATGAGTTTATCTTCTTTTATAACAATCTGTTGCTTGATATTATCCGACTCTTCCCGTGCCCGTTCGAGTTCGTCCTGCTGTTTATCCAGAATAGCGAGTAACTCCTTGCGGCTCCGTTTAGTGCGCTTTTGCACCTCTCCCTTCTGCCCCGCTGTCCGTTCCGTATCGTCGCCTCGTTCGGCCTGGCCGTCGTGCTCCCGGTCATGTGGACCGTTCTCCCGACCGGCATCCTCCGGCCCGGCATCCATGGATTTTTCTTCCAACCCGGATTCCCCGCCGCCTTCACGGTCATCGCCCCCTCCTGCCGTATCTTCTCCCCCGGACGTATCCCCGGGCTCCATCACGGCCTGCTGCCGGGCTCTTCCTGCATTCTCACATTCCTCCTCCACATTCTTTACGGCATCCTCCCAGCTCGCCTCTTCACCGAGAACATGTTCTTTTTTTTCACGTTCCGTGCCATTCGACAATGGATTATTCCTCCTGAAGTGTTGGATGTCGCCATTGCATATTCTATACCTGGAAACGAAGCTCCTCGGCTGTCGCACTGAGCAGTGCGAGGACGAGCTGGTAACTCATCCGTGTCGGCCCGAGAACACCGAGTAGGCCATTGTGATCAGCCGCGCTGAACCGGTGAGTGATGATGGAGAAATCCGCCAGCTCCTCGAATCCGTTTTCCCTGCCGATGGTCACCACCATCTCCTCGTTCAAGCGGTCCCGCATCACACTGAGCATGAGGTGCCGTTCCCCCATGATCCTCACCAGATTACGCAAGATCCTCGGGTCCTTGAGTTCGTACAGATCGGCGGGCCTGTCGAATCCCCTGAACGAATACCGCAGTTCGTACGCGAGATCGAAGAGGTATTCGGCCTCGTTACGCACCGCCTGGGCAATCTCGCGTTCGATACCGATCCCGTCCCTCGCGACATCCTCGAGCCGCCGCGGGGCCGCTGTCAGAGGATATCCGGCGATACGCTCGTTGATAATCTGAACGGCCCGATCGATGATGTGTGACCGATACCGCTTGGGGAACATGACCAGCACCTTTCTCTCCTGTTGCGGCTCCAGCGTGAGAATCACCAGCCCGGCCGTCCCCTCGAGTTGTACGATACGCAGTTTTTCGACGACATGCCCGCAGTTGAAGACACCCAGTATGAATCCCATGTAGTTGGTCAGCTCGCCGAGCAGATGCGATGTCCGCAGCATTACCTCCCGTATATCGTTGAAATCCTGCCCGATCTTTCTACGTATCTCCTCGACAACCTTTCCGTTCAACGGGTTGATGTTCCTGATATCGTTGACGTACAGGCGGTAGCCCGCATCGCTCGGGACACGCCCGGCGGAAACATGCGGCTTGTAGAGTAATCCCCTATCCTCGAGCACGTGGAGGCTCTTGCGAATGTGCGCCGTGCTGGTCTCGAGCCCGTAATGACGCTTGAGCATCAGTGAGCTCACCGGCCGGCCGGTCTCGATGAACAGATCGACGACCCGCTTGAGCAGCTTCCGCTCCTGCAATGAAATATCGTGAACCGTGATCGTCTTCATCGTATGAGGTACCGTTCCCACAACGCCGAGTGAACTGTAGATTCTATCGCACGTAGTGTCAAGTGTGCTCGCGCACGCGTGGACGTCGCGCCGGATGCGGTGAAGGCGGCGCGGGGATCATCTCCTGACATGGACGGCCGAGCACCTAACGGATGATATCGCCGATTCTCTTGAATCTGACCCAGTGTTTATTGTAATCAATGGAGAAGTAGAGGAAAAGCGCCTTCCCCCTGACGTACTTCGTATGAAGTGCACCCCAGAATCGAGAGTCGTAGCTGTTATCGCGGTTGTCCCCCATGACGAAGATGTGATTCTGGGGAACGACAAACGGTTCGAAATTACGCCGTGGTTTGTCCCCGCCGATGTGCTTCGCGTAGTCCTCTTTCAATTCTTTCCCGTCAACGAATACACGCGTGCCGCGAATCTCGACCGTCTGTCCCTCGACCGCTATGCACCGCTTGATGTAATCTGTCTTGCCGTCACCGGGGAACTTGAAGATGACGACATCTCCCGGTTTCGGATCCCTGACCTTCGGGAACCGCCAATCGACGAAGGGAACCTTTGCACCGTAGAGGAACTTGTTGGCGAAGAGAAAATCACCCTTGAGAAGCGTGTTTTCCATCGACTCGGAGGGAATATGATAGCTCTGAATGAGCAGTGCCCGGACGATCAGCGCGAGCACGACGGCAGTGACGACTATCTCGGTATATTCCCTGAACTTCGACTTGTTATTCCCCTTTGTCATTCGAGCCATGCGCTCCTCCGTTTCGTTCCGCCCGTTGTTTCTACATATCCATAACAAGATTGATTCCCTTTAATCTATACAAATCCCCCGCATGTTCAAGACTTTTTACCGTTCCGTCATTCCGCGGCATACGGGGGGACTTCGACTCCTTCACCGTTCATTCCGGATCCGCCCACAGCCACTAGAACGAATAGACGAATTGTATGCCCGATCCTCCCTCGTGGGAAACCCCCTCGATCTTGACATGCATGTCGTAGAGATGCGAGTCAATATACGAGTCGAGCATCAGCACGAAAAGGATGCCTGATGACCACCATATCCAGTCGAGCCTTCTCTCCTTGTACTCGTCGACCCACCAATTCTGCCGGTTCCATTCCGAAGATCCGTATGGAAGCCTGTCCCTGTAGTGCTCGGCCCGCCGCGAATTGCGGTGATTGATGAGGATCTGGCTCATGTAGAACGTCTCGACACCCATGGCGATGATCGCCTTGAACGGGCGCTCGTTGTACATCTGGCCGAGCCCGGGAAAGAGCAACGTACACAGCATCGCCACGCGGGCGTTCTTACCCTTCACGGCGGCGCCATCCGGCCCGATTCCCGACTGCTCGGTCAATACATCCTTGAGCTCATCCTTGGTCCACGTGATACCCGCCCCCTCGATACGCGTCGTATCGCTCGCGGCGTCCCGGACCGTTGCGGCCCCTCCGGGCGGCGGCGCGCCTGTTTCAAGAGCGAGACAGGCATCGAACGGGGAGAGCGCCGTCCACGCCACGGCGATCACGAACAACGAAATCAGCCGCGCGTTCGATATGCGATCCGCCCTCGTATGCCTGATGCCGGGAACCGTCATCGTTGAAACGAAACCACGATCAGCCTGGTATACGGTCAAGTTCTGGCGGGAATGTGTGGGAATCGAACCCACCCCGGATGGTTTCAGCACCCGGCAGAAGGATTTGAAGTCCTCGAGGTCCACCAGAACCCATCCATTCCCGCATGGTAATAATAGGTAATCGGCGAACGGGTGTAAAGAGTCCACTCAGCCGAGACAGGCCACCGCCTCGATCTCCACGAGCGCGCCGAGGGGAAGTCTCCCGACCTCGAACGCCGCTCGCGCCGGCGGCCGTTCGGTGAAGAATGTCTTGTACACCTCGTTCATCGCCTTGAAATCCTCGATCGACTGGAGCAGCACGGTTGTCTTCACGACCGATTGCATTTCCGATCCCGCGGCTTCGAGTATCGCCCGGAGGTTCACAAGCACCTGGTGAACCTGCTTTTCCAGTCCCCCGTCGACGAGCGCGCCGGTTGCCGGATCCATCCCGAGCTGCCCCGATACGAAGATGAAATTGCCCGCACGAACGGCCTGGCTGTACGGTCCGACCGCGGCAGGCGCGGCATCCGTGTGAATGATCTGCTTCATGACCTCCTCCTTCGCAGAGTGATCACTCGTCTCTTCCTTGTATGTACGCATCAAATATTCGCACGGCTGCGATACTACCGCCCCGGCATCGAACAGGTAAGCGTGGAGGCGCGGTGATCGGTTTTTGGAATCTATTCAACCGTGACGCTCTTTGCAAGGTTTCTCGGTTGATCGACATTGCACCCTCTCAGTACGGCGATATGATACGCCATGAGCTGAAGTGGAATTACGGCGAGAATCGGATAGAGGAAATCCAGTGTCCGGGGAATATAGATAACGTGATCCGCCATCTCGACGACTTCGCTGTTCCCCTCGTTCGTGATGGCGATTGTTTTGCCCTTCCGGGCCTTCACCTCGCAGATGTTCCCGATGATCTTCTGGTACGCATTATCCTTGGGACAGATGATGACAACCGGCATATTCTCGTCTATCAGCGCGATCGGACCGTGCTTCATCTCCGCGGCCGGATACCCCTCCGCGTGAACGTACGATATCTCCTTGAGCTTCAGGGCGCCTTCCAGCGCTACCGGATAATTCGGCCCCCTCCCGAGGTACAGAAAATTGTTGTGATGGTAATATTTCTCCGAAATCTTCTTTATTTCCTCGTCGGTCCGGAGGATCTCCCTGACCTGATCGGGCAGGGCATGCATAGCCTCGATGATCTCGATACCCTCCGCCGATGAGAGGTTTCGCATGCGTCCGAGAACGAGTGAGAGAAGGCTCAACACGGTTATCTGGGATGTGAATGCCTTGGTGGAGGCGACACCGATCTCGGGGCCCGCGTGGATGTACACGCCGCCCTGAGACTCGCGGGCGATGGTGCTGCCCACCACGTTGCAGATACCCATGCATTTCACGCCCCGGTTCTTCGCTTCCCTGAGCGCGGCCAGCGTATCGACGGTCTCGCCCGACTGGCTTATTGCGAAAACCAGTGTGCCGTCCTCCATGATGGGATTCCGGTAACGGAATTCGCTTGCGTACTCGACCTCGACCGGTATCCGTGCCTTCTCCTCTATCATGTACTCACCGAGAAGCGCCGCGTGCCAGCTCGTTCCACAGCCGATCAGCACGATGCGACGTATGGTGCGGAGCTCGGCCTCGGACAGCGTGAGGCCGCCGAGCCGGGCTTTTCCCTCGCCGTGAATCAGACGCCCGCGCATGGCGTTGTGGATCGTTTCGGGCTGCTCGAAGATCTCCTTGAGCATGAAGTACGGGAATCCGCCCTTCTCGATCATATCGAGATCCCACTCGATCTCCTGGATCGTGTGCTCGACGCTCTCATTCTCGATCGTCATGGTATTGAATCCATCCGGAGTCGCCACGATCATCTGCTGGTCCTCGAGGTAGATGACCTGCTTGGTATGCTTGAGGATCGCGGCCACATCACTGGCGATGATGAATTCCCCGTCACCGATGCCGACGACGATCGGCGAACCGTTGCGTGCACCGACGATCTTGTTCGGTTCCGATGCCGCAAAGACGAGGATGCCGTATGTCCCCTCAACTACTTCAAGAGCTTTCTGAACCGCATATTCCAACGCATTGCCATCATAGAACTTTTCAATAAGATGCACGAGCACTTCCGTGTCCGTGTCCGTTTTGAACTCGTGGTTCTCGGCCTGGAGGCTTTTCTTGAGTGTCTGATAATTCTCGATGATCCCGTTGTGCACGAGGGCGATATTCATGGCGCAGTCGAAATGCGGGTGGGCGTTGGTCCGGTTCGGCTCACCGTGCGTGGCCCATCGTGTATGCGCGATGCCGAGGTTGCCCGACAGATCGATCCCTTCGAGTTTCTCCTCGAGCTCCTGGATCTTTCCCGGCATCTTTTCCCACACGAGCTTGCCGTCCCGCGCGATGGCCAATCCCGCCGAGTCATATCCCCGGTACTCGAGCCTCTTGAGACCCTCCAGCAGGATATCCCCCACACCACTACTCTTGCCGACGTATCCGATGATCCCACACATAATCAGCACCTCTTTTTTATGCGGCCCCCCGGCATTCCGCCGGAAGCAGTGCCCACCGTCAGGCTGCGCCCCGATATGACGACTCCTTAACGGGAAACAGGACCAGCCCCGCCTTTGAGGACCGCTTCGGCCTCACGAGCGAGTGAGAGAGCCTCTTTCTCCGTAGCGGCCTCGGAAATGATCCTCACCACCGGCTCCGTATTGGAACTGCGGAGATGAATCCAACCCATTTCCATATCAATTCTTATGCCATCGAGGGTATTCACGTTCCCGGGAAATCGCCCGCCCAGTGCCGCGGCGACCGTTTCGAGATCGCCCTCGAAGGAGTATTTTCTCTTCACGATCACATAGCGCGGGAATGATTCCACCTTGTCGCGAAGCGAGATACGATTTTCGGTGAGTGACTGCAGAATAAGGGCGATCCCGGTCATCGCATCGCGCCCGTAATGCACGGGTGGGTAAATCACGCCACCATTCCCCTCTCCCCCAATCACCGCTCCCGTTTCCTTCATCACGCCGACCACATTGGATTCTCCAACTTTCGAGCGGTACACCTTCACGCCGTGCGAACGCCCGATATCGTCGATCAGACGGCTGGTCGAGAGGTTGGCCACAACCGGGCCCGGCTCGTGTTCGAGCACGAAATCGATCGCCACGGCGAGTGTCAGCTCCTCACTGCATACGTGCCCCGTCCCGTCGACGAGAACGAGCCGGTCCGCATCGGGATCGCAGGCGAATCCGATATCCGCACCGTTCTCGCGCACGGCATCCGAGAGTGCGCCGAGATATTCCGGACGTGGTTCGGGCACATGCGGAAACGGAGCATTCATATCGGTAAACAACTCGATCACCGCAACGCCGAGACGGCGCAACAGCGCTGGTACGATCCTGCTCCCCGCTCCGTTCACGCAGTCGACGACGGCCTTGAAACCGCGCTCGCGTATCCGCTCCGTCTCCAGGAGCCCGAGACCGAGGATGCGCTCGATGTGAACGGCGTCGGCGCCGGCATGAACGCTCAGCGCGCCGTACCGGCCGGGTGCCGGGAAGAGCGGACGGTCACCGGTCGCCAGAGTGATCACCTCTTCCATTTCGGCCGCCGTGAGGAACTCGCCGCCGGCGCAGAGGAGCTTCAGTGCGTTCCATTCCGGACCGTTGTGGCTCGCCGTTATAATGATACCGCCGCTGGCTTCCAGCTCGTCGACCATGATCTCCACGGTCGGTGTCGACACGATGCCGAGATCGACCACGTCGAGACCGAAGAACTGCACGGTCGAGAATATGACGGGGGCGAGATAGGCCCCGGACAGTCGCGAGTCCCTCCCGACGACAACCGATCCGCCCGCGATTCGGGATGCGAAGGCGGCGGCGAAGCGGACGGCTATCTCTGGATTCATCCCTTCCCCGAGAAGCCCGCGAATGCCCGAGACGCTCATCATAAGTGATGCAGGAACACGCATATCTACATACTCCCTCGACACACGGAGATCGAGAACTCTTCTACATTAGTTTAATCGAGTACTTCTGTCAATAATTCCAAATTATTAACTCGACTTTCAGTGCAAAATCATTATCCTTACTGTATTGTATTTTTCCGTTGCTCGCCCCGGTGCAGCATATACCGAGGCGAGCACGCACGTTTTTAATTGATCTACATTTACAGCATATACGGTATCTGTGCAAGAATCGGAGGAAGATCGTATGGCGAGAAAGATAGTCACGATCGATGGCAATGAGGCGACGACCTATTCCGCTCATAAGATCAGCGAAGTCATTGCCATATATCCTATTACGCCATCATCGGTCATGGGGGAACTTGCTGATGTGTGGTCGGTTCAGGGAAGAACCAACATTTGGGGGACTGTCCCCCTCGTGCAGGAGATGCAGAGTGAGGGTGGCGCCTCGGCCGCCTGCCACGGTGCGCTCCAGCGCGGCGGGCTCACGACGACATTCACCGCGTCACAGGGTCTTCTCCTCATGATCCCCAGCATGTACAAGATCGCGGGCGAGTTGACCCCCGCTCTCTTCAATGTTTCGGCGCGGACGCTGGCGACACACGCCCTTTCCATATTCGGCGACCACAGCGACGTCATGGCCGTCAGGGCGACGGGCTGGGGTCTCATGTCCTCCTGCTCCGTTCAGGAAGCGACGGACATCGCACTGATAGCCGGTGCCGCGAGCCTCGAATCACGTGTTCCCTTCCTCCATTTCCTCGACGGCTTCCGGACCTCGCACGAGGTTGCGAAGGTCGAGCTCCTCGATGACGACGATTACCGGGCAATAATCGATGATGATGCGGTCCGCGCCCATCGCGAACGGGCTCTGAGTCCCGACCACCCCGTTCTCAGGGGAACGGCCCAGAATCCGGACACCTTTTTCCAGGCACGAGAAGCGGCGAATCCGTTCTATATACGGTGTCCCGAGATCGTCGATACGGTGATGAAGCGCTTCGAGAAGGTCGTCGGGCGTATGTACAAACTCTTCCAGTACGAGGGTGCTCCCGATGCCGATCGCGTGATCGTCATAATGGGCTCCGGCGGCGAGACGGTGCACGAGACGGTCGACCAGCTCGTCGGCACGGGTGAAAAGGTGGGGCTCATCAAGGTGAGACTCTACCGCCCCTTCTCTGTGGAGCACTTCATCGGCGCCCTCCCGAAAACGGTGAAAACGATCTGCGCGCTCGACCGGACCAAGGAGCCGGGTGCGATCGGCGAGCCGCTCTACGAGGATATCGTAACGGCCCTGAGCGAACACGGCGCATCGGGCGACGGCCGCTTCAAGTCGCGGCCCCGCGTGATCGGCGGCCGGTACGGCCTCTCCTCGAAGGAGTTCACACCCGGCATGGTCGCCGGTGTTTTCGCCAACATGAAGCTGGACGAGCCGAAGAACCACTTCACCGTCGGTATCGAGGACGACGTAACCGGCATGAGCATCGCGTACGATCCCGATTACACCATCGAAAAGCCGGGACAGACGCGAGCGGTATTCTTCGGTCTCGGCTCGGACGGCACGGTGAGCGCGAACAAGAATTCAATCAAGATCATCGGTGAGGATACGGACAATTTCGCGCAGGGTTACTTCGTGTACGACTCCCGCAAGGCCGGATCGCTGACCGTTTCACATCTTCGCTTCGGACCGGAGCGGATTCCTTCCCCCTACCTCATCAGCAAGGCGAATTTCGTCGCATGCCATCAGTTCCCCTTCATGGAACGGATCCACGTGCTGAAGGCGGCGGAGCCCGGCGCGACATTTCTCCTCAACAGCCCCTTCCCCATCGATGGGACATGGGACATGCTGCCGCAGCAGGTGCAACAGGAGATCATCGACAAGAAGCTGAAGTTCTACGTCGTCGACGCGTACAAGATCGCCAGGGAGGTAGGTCTCGGTGCACGCATCAACACGATCATGCAGACCTGCTTTTTCTTGATCTCGGACATCCTGCCCAAGGAAGAAGCGTTGCAGCGTATCAAGGACTTCATCAAGAAGACATTCGGCTCGAGGGGCGAGAAGATACTCCAGATGAACTACGCGGCGGTCGACAAGACCCCTGAAAATCTCCACGAGATCAAGTACCCGAACAAGGCAACGAGCGAGCTGCAGATGCTCCCACCGGTACCGGGGGAAGCTCCCGAGTACGTGCGAGAGGTGATCGGCAGGATGATCGCCAAGGAGGGTGACGACCTGCCTGTCAGCGCCTTCGCTCCCGACGGCACGTTCCCGACGGGTACGACGAAGTGGGAGAAACGTAATATCGCGTTCGAGATACCCGTCTGGGATCCGGACACCTGCATACAGTGCGGCAGGTGCGTGCTGATATGTCCGCACGCGGTGATCCGGTCGAAGGTCTACGATCCGGCGCTCCTCGAGCAGGCGCCGGCCACGTTCAAATCCGTCGACGCGAAAGCGAAGGATTTCAATGGTATGAAGTTCACGCTGCAGGTCTCACCCGAGGACTGCACGCAGTGCGGCCTCTGTGTGAGGCTGTGCCCTGCGAAGAACAAGGCCGAACCGGAAAAGAATGCGATCAACATGGCGCCCCAGCCGCCGATCAGGGAACAGGAGAAGGAGAATTGGAACTTCTTCCTCTCGATCCCCTATATCGACCGCGAGAAGATCAACCGGAGCGTTACCCGCAGCGTGCAGTTCCTCGAACCGCTCTTCGAGTTCAGCGGCGCCTGCGCCGGATGCGGTGAAACGCCGTACGTGAAGCTCCTGAGCCAGCTCTTCGGCGACCGGGCACTGATCGGCAACGCCACCGGATGCAGTTCGATCTACGGCGGGAACCTTCCCGCGACACCGTGGACGACGAACGCCAGCGGCCGCGGCGTGGCGTGGAACAACTCGCTCTTCGAGGATATCGCCGAGTTCGGGTACGGGATGCGGCTCGCCGTCGACAAGCAGAACGAGTACGCGCGCGAGCTGCTGAGAAAACTCTCCCCAGAACTCGGGGACAAACTCGTTCAGGGAATCCTCGAGGCCGACCAGAGTGCGGAGGCCGGCATCAGGCTGCAGCGGGAACGCATGGCGGTGCTCCAGAAAAAGCTCGCAACCATTGATTCCCCCGATGCGAAAAACCTGCTCAGTGTCGTCGACACGCTTACCAGGAAATCGGTCTGGATACTCGGCGGGGACGGCTGGGCGTACGACATCGGATACGGCGGCCTCGATCACGTGATCGCGCAGCGGCGGGATGTGAACATTCTCGTCCTGGATACCGAGACGTACTCGAATACGGGCGGCCAGATGTCCAAGGCGACGCCGCTCGGCGCCGTCGCGAAATTCGCCGCGGCCGGAAAGCGCACGCCCAAGAAAGACCTCGCCTGGATGGCGATGTCCTACAGCAACGTATACGTCGCGCGTGTGGCGATCGGCGCGAACGAGGGCCAGACGATCAAGGCCTTCCTCGAAGCCGAGGAATTCAACGGTCCGTCGATCATTATCGCGTACTGCCATTGCATCGGCCAGGGATACAATCTCATCAAGGGGCCGGATCAGCAGAAGTTGGCGGTCAAATCGGGGTACTGGCCGCTCATCAGGTACAATCCCATGCTCATCCGGGAGGGGAAAAACCCGCTGCAAATCGACTCCAAGGCTCCCGCCATTCCGCTCGAGGAGTATATCTACAACGAGAACCGCTACAATATCCTGCGGCACACGATACCCGACGAGGCGGCCGAGCTGCTCAAGGAGGCGCAGGAGAACGTAAACAGGCGCTGGAAACTCTATGAGCATATGGCTGCACTGAAGTACGACGACTGACAATGACATGAATCCGGCCCCGGAAACCCACCGGCACTACCGGGGCCGCTCGCATACCGCGGCGAAACGATTCGCAGAAATTCTACAGGGTAATGGAAAGGGGTGTATCATGGCTGACCTCACGACTTCATACATGGGCCTCGAGCTGAGGAATCCCATCGTTGCTTCCTCATCCCCACTCTGCAGGGATGCGGGCACGATCAAGGAGCTTGAAGATGCCGGTATCGCGGCTGTGGTGCTGCACTCCCTCTTCGAGGAACAGGTGACGTTGGAACAGGACTCGCTCAACTCCAATCTGGTGCGGGGGACCGAGAGCTTCGCCGAGGCCCTTTCCTATTTTCCCCCGTACGACAGTTTCAAATTTGCGCCGGACGAGTATGTGGAGCACATACGGAGGATCAGAGAATCGGTCGACGTACCGGTGATCGGCAGCCTCAACGGCACCTCGCGGGGCGGCTGGATCGAATACGCATCACGGATAGAGGAGGCGGGCGCCGATGCGTTGGAGCTCAACATATACTATCTCCCGACTGATCCCGCCATGACACCCGCGGAGATCGAGCACGGTTACTACGATATCCTGTCAGCCGTCGTCGAGAGGCTTTCGATACCGGTCGCCGTAAAACTGAATCCATTCATCAGCTCGATTCCGAACTTCGCTGCGGGCCTCTCAGGCAGGGGAGCGAGTGGGCTCGTCCTGTTCAACCGTTTCTACCAGCCCGACATCGATCCGGAGAAACTCGAGGTCGTAAGCCGGCTCCGGCTCTCCACCTCCGACGAGCTCGTTCTGCGGCTTCGATGGGTGGCGATCCTGTACGGGCGTATCGGTTGTGATCT
The DNA here is from genome assembly GCA_035529435.1 of Patescibacteria group bacterium. Taxonomy (GTDB): domain Bacteria; phylum Krumholzibacteriota; class Krumholzibacteriia; order Krumholzibacteriales; family Krumholzibacteriaceae; genus DATKWS01. Next base: position 2,742 of record DATKWS010000245.1, on the reverse strand, counting down.
GGCGATCACCGGCGGCGTGCATACCGCCGAGGATATCGTGAAGGGGCTCATGTCCGGCGCGTCGGTCGCCATGACGGCATCGGCCCTGCTCCTGAACGGCACGGGGCATGTCACCACACTGCGGGACGGCCTGAATGCGTGGCTTGACCGGCACGGCTACGAATCGGTCGCCGCGATCAAGGGGATCATGAGTCACGAGAAGGTCGCCGAGCCGGCCGCATTCGAGCGGGCCAACTACATGAAACTCGTAGGGACCGGGGATTAGCCTGCCGGGGAAGACAAATTCCGGTGACGGGCGCTGGAACAGCAATAAAAAAGGGCGGGGATTGGATCCCCGCCCTTTCCGTTTTCAATCCCGTCCGGTGCGTTTACTTGCGTTCATCCAGAAGGTGCTGCACGACGGAAGGATCGGCCAGTGTCGTCGTATCGCCGACATCGTCGCTGCCCGCGGCGATACTCTTGAGGATCCTCCTCATGATCTTGCCGCTGCGGGTTTTGGGTAATGCATCGGCGAACTGTATCTTGTCGGGCTTGGCGATCGGGCCGATCTCCTTGGATACATGGTTCCGCAGCTCGGCTATGAGCTTGTCGGATTTCTCGACGCCGCCCGTGAGGGTCACGAAAGCATAGAGGCCCTGCCCCTTGATCTCGTGCGGCATCGGAACCACGGCGGCCTCCGCCACGGCCGGATGGCTCACTAGGGCGCTCTCGACCTCCATCGTCCCGATCCGGTGACCGGAGACATTGATCACGTCATCCACACGCCCCATGATCCAGAAGTAGCCGTCCTCGTCCTCACGCGCACCATCGCCGGTGAAGTAGACACCCTTGAAACGGGTGAAGTACTGATCATTGTATCGCTGGTCGTCGCCCCAGATCGTCCTGAGCATGCCGGGCCACGGCTGGCGAATGACGAGGTAGCCCCCCTCGTTGGTATCGCAGGGAGACCCATCCTCGCGCACGACCTGCGGGAAGATGCCGGGGAACGGTTTGGTCGCCGAACCCGGTTTCAGCGGGAAGGCGCCGGGAAGCGGGGTGATCAGGATCCCGCCGGTCTCGGTCTGCCACCAGGTGTCGACGATCGGGCATTTCTCGCCGCCGATCACCTTGTAGTACCACATCCACGCTTCCGGGTTGATCGGCTCGCCGACGGTCCCGAGAAGGCGCAGGCTCGAAAGATCGCGCTTGGCGGGCCACTTGTCCCCTTCCCGCATGATCGCCCTGATGGCGGTCGGAGCGGTGTAGAAGATATTGACCTTGTACTTCTCGACGACCTCCCAGAAACGATCCGGCTCGGGATAGCTCGGCACACCCTCGAACATCAGGCTCGTGGCGCCGAGACTCAGGGGGCCGTACACGATGTACGAATGGCCGGTGATCCAGCCGATGTCCGCCGTGCACCAGTAGGTATCGTCATCCTTCAGATCGAAGATGAGCTTCGCGGTATAGGTTACGAAGAGGAGGTAACCGGCTGTCGTATGAACGACGCCTTTCGGTTTGCCGGTCGTACCGCTCGTGTACAGGATGAATGCGACGTCCTCGGCCTCCATCTTTTCCACGGGGCACTCGGCGCTCGCGTTTTTCATTTCATCGTGCCACCAGTGATCGCGCCCCTCGACCATAGCGATATCACTGCCGGTGTGCCTGACGACGATCATGTTCTCGACCGACGGAGAACCCTTCAGGGCATCGTCGGCGTTGTTCTTCAAGTGAATCGTCTTGCCGCTGCGGAAACTGCCGTCCGATGTGACGACCAGCTTCGCCTTGGCGTCGACGTTCCGGTCCTTGAGGGACTCGGCACTGAAGCCGCCGAAGACGATACTGTGGATCGCACCGATCCGCACGCAGGCGAGCATCGCGATGGCCAGCTCCGGAATCATCGGAAGGTACAGGCAGACCCTATCGCCTTTCTTGATCCCGAATTTCTTGAGAACGTTGGCGAACTTGCATACTTCCGTGTGCAGTTCACGGTAGGTGAAGGTTTTCGAGTCTTCGAGCGGCTCACCCTGCCAGATGATGGCGATCTTGTCGGCCCTGCCATTCTCGAGATGCCTGTCGAGGCAGTTGTACGCGATGTTGGTTGTACCGCCGCTGAACCACTTGGCAAAGGGCGGATTCCATTCGAGTACCGAATCCCACTTCTTGAACCAGTGGATGAGATCGGCCTGCTCAGCCCAGAAACCCTCGAGATCGTTCTCGGACTTCTCGTAGATAGCCTTGTACTCATCCATGCTCTTTATATACGCCTTTTTCGAGAACTCCGCGGGCGGTTGGAACACCCGCTTCTCGTCGAGCATCGAGGTGATTGTCTTCTTCGCCTCAGCCATTCATAACCTCCCATTTGGTTTACAGTTACGGCTCTTTCACGTGATAATATGCAAAAAAGCACGTCAAGAATTATGGATGGTACCGTCAAATGCCCGGATTGTCAAGCCAAAATCCGGATAGACCGGTTCATCCAATCCCCAACCGACAATACGTCCTGTAAAATGGTCGATACCGCCGAAAAGTCAAGATTAAAATTTGGTCACGGATGGAGCCTCCCGCAGCAATGGCTTGTGTCGAATGCGCAACGGGCGGAAGTGTGCACACTACCGTCAACGGCAGGGAGAAACGGCCGCCGGGAAAGACGATCGATCACACCGGGATGAATCCGCCCTCCTCCTATTCACCACCGTCAATTAATTCGGCTGTTTCACCATATTTTCATTGAAATCATCGGTTTAGTGTGATAGATTGCTG
>DATKWS010000244.1:0-11225 GCA_035529435.1 Patescibacteria group bacterium | reverse complement strand
ATGAGAAGGATTTCATGGGCCGCTCGCTCAAGGTGAGCGAGGCTCGTCCGCGAGCCGAAGGGCAGCGCGGAGGAAACCGGAGAGGCTTCGGGCGCAGCAGTTACTAGTAACCGGTGAACGTGCATAGTTGAAAGTCATCAGCGGCTTTCAGGCAGGTTGAAAGTTTGCGTTGATGCTCTCAGTCAACGATCCTAAGGGAAGTTGGTTACCGGCTTCCCTTTTATTATGCCCCGCTCCGCGATGCCGAATGAAGAGGGGAGGCGATCGCCTCCCCTCAATCGATTCTCTGTATTCATTGCGCCGGGAGTATGTTCCGGATTACTTTTTGATCCAGCGGCGCTGGATCTTCTTCTCGATCTTCTTTTCCGGAGCGAATTCCTTCATCTTTTCCATCCCGCCCGGGCAGGAGGGCTTTTGCATGCTCTTGGCGCCGTGCATGCATCCGAAGCCGGTCGTGCCCTGGGAGCCGCCCATGCGGCATCCCGACATATCGTGCATGCCGCCCATGCAGCATGAGCCCTGCATCCGATGGACTCCGGCCCCGCAGCAGGATCCATGGCCTATCCGGCAGCCGCCCATCGCCTGTCCGCAGCACGTGCAGGGGCATTCCTTGTGCATTGATGACCGCTGTCCCATGCAGCAGTGCCCTGCTCCGGCGCAACACCCGGCGCCCATGGCGCAGCAGTTATTTCCGCCATGCATCATCCGCATCGAGCAATTACCGCCCATTCCGCGGCCGCCCGAACCCTCGCCCTTCATCATCATCATGCGGCAGTTACTCATGTCGCCGCTGCCCGAACCCTCGCCCTTCATCATCATAACGCGGCAGTTACTCATGTCGCGGCCGCCCGAACCCTCGCCCTTCATCATCATAACGCGGCAGTCGCCCATCCCGCCGAACTGGGCCAGCTGCTTCCACTGTCCGGGTCCCAGTGCCTTTCTCATCTCGAGCATCTGCTCGAGTCGATGCTTCTCGATCTTTTTCCGCACGGTACTGATCTTTGACACGAGGCGTTCCAGTTTTCGTTCGCTCGGATTATCCTTCATCAGCATTTTATCCATTTTGAGCTGAAGGATCTCGAGCTCGGCCTCGAGTATCTGGGTCGCCATCCTGTGCTCGAGGCCGATCGCCTCGATCCTGGCGAGCTGCTCCATGTCGAGCCCCACGGTCTCCCCGCGGATGATTTTCTGCATACAGGCACCCTGCGCGAGGAGCACGCCGGGTGTCATCAACATGACGAGAGCCACCGCAATAATCACGCCCCGCTTCATGTAGTCCCCCTTTCTACAAAACGCACCCACCGACCGGCCACGGCATATGCCGAAACCTGTTGGTAAAACGTGCATTGTAGATTCCAATACCAAACTGTTCCCTTCTCGTGTGAAGGTCGGATTGATGCATTTTATACAGGCACCGGCATTTTTAGTTCCCGGGTAATTTTGTCAGGATTTAAATGGAAATCAGTTGTAGTACGTACTCCGGGGGCGTTCCCGGCGGCGGGTCGAGTGATGTTTCGATGGCTCCTTCCGGTGGCCCGGGCGCCCGGCGGCGCCGACCCATTAAAAATAGAATAGGTACTTCAGCTTGAACACCATCGCACGGTCGGTCGTGTGCATCCGGTTCGGCAGGAGCACGCCGAGATCGTCGTACTCGTCGCTCCGATCGCGGATCTCGTTGACGGCGAGGTAGATCCAGCTCTTGGGACGGAAGTTGTAGGAGAAGAGGAATCCGCCGATCACCTGCTCCACCCTGTCCGTCGAGTGCACGTACACGTTATCGACGTAGACGCGCGCGTTCAGGTTGTTGATGGGGGTCAGGGAGAAGTAGGGCCGCGCGTTCAGCGTGACGTCCTCGACGCGGTCGTCGGGATTCCACTCGACAAAGAGATTGAGCGACGTGCCCAGGGTGAGCATATCGAGCGCGCGCCAGCTAATGCTGCTCTCGGTCCAGGAGAAGAATCCCAGGTAATCGCGAGTGAAGTTGTACGTTTTCGCGAAGCTTCCCGACAGGCTTGCGTCCCACTTCGGCGAGATGCTGAACCACGTGGAATAATCCACCTCGTACATATCATACTTCTTTTCCAGATCCTTCGCCTTCCCCGGGATGAAACTCACCTCGTATCCCCAGTTGTTGCGGAACTGCATGTTGATCCCCAGTGCGCCGACGCGATCGGTGTAGTCGTCGGCCTTCTCGTAGTTCAACAAGCCGCCGAAGTAGATGAGGAGCTGACGGAGATACCCCTCGTCGAAGTACCAGACGGGACCGGTGAGTGCGGTGAGCTCCGCCGTCCCCTTCCAGGGAACGAATCCCACTTCGTTGATGTCGAAATCGTTCCCGATGTGCCTGCCGCGAATTGCCGTTATCCATCGCTCCTTGTTGATCTTGAGGCACGCCGATGAGGCGAAATCCCCCTCGGTGTCGCGGTACGAGCGTGCGAGTTGGTAGGCGAGCTGCCAGTCCGCGCCGCGGAAGGCTCCGTCGATATCGATGACCCCCGTCTGCCCGTCTTTGGTGTTCTTGCCGACGTAGAGGAGACCGACGGACGAGTTGTCGAGGATCTGCCGCTTCATACGCACCGAGGCGAAGAGCGCCTGCGGCTCGGTGTGCGTTTCGCCGTCGAGCAGGTAATCCTTCTCGCCCGTCAGCGCGAGAAATCCGCCGTACTCCCAACTGCTGATCCGGCCGAACGCCTTGGTCCCGACGAGAAGCGGCACCTCGCTCCCGTCGGGAAGCTTCCGCCCGATCCGCCGCGAGTAGAAGAGCTCCAAAGGGCTGTAGAATCCGGAACTGCGCTCGCGGCCCGACGGCATGAATATCTCGTTCCCCTCGGTGAAGAAGGGCCTGCGCTCTTCGAAGTACGACTCGTACCGGGTGATGTTGAAGGCGAAGGGATCCGCCTCGATCTGCGCGAAATCGGGATTCGCCGTCAGCTGGAATGTCAGCCGCTGCGAGGGATTGTAGAAGATGTCGACACCGGCGTTCGGATCGAAGTCGTACTCCGAATCGCCGAGGTACTCGGTTTTCGCGATGGCGACGGGATAAACCTCGAGGTTCAATCCCTTGACCGCCGGCCTGAAATCGTCGAAAACGAGGCGGCCGAACTTCGAGATACGCTGCCCCTCGTTTTCCTCGTACGGGCACCAGTAGATATCCTCGGTGCGCGTCGGAATCCACCGGTCGATATCGAGCCCCCACTCGGACAGGCGCTCGTCGTACTGGATCGACCGGTACGGTATCTCCATCTCGACGACGAATCCCCAGTCGTAGATCTTCGCCGCCGAGAACCAGACGCCGTCCCAGCTGTAGTCGCGGTTGCGCGCATCGTCGAGGAGCCGGCAGTCCATCCGCACGCCGGAGGCGCTGACGGCGAACTTGTAGGCGGTCCGCCTGTCGCCGAAGGTGTCGAGCATGAGGGATACGACATCGCCGGCGAATTCATCGAGCATGCCCGTGTGGCGCTGCACGTTCTCCCGTTCGTCCCGGCAGATAATTATGCAGTAGAGCGCGTGATCGGTCGTGAGGAGCTTCGCCGTGGTGTTTCTGGACGGCTCCGAGCCGTGATACGGCTGGTGCTGGACGAAGTCGGCGATCGAGTCGGCCGGGCTCCAGACGGGATCGATGACGCCGTCGACGATCACGGGGTGCCGCGCTTTTCTGAGATGCAATGATTTTCCCGTATCGGCGAGGAGATCCGCGGGTCCCGGGCAGATTATCGTGCAGAACAGTGAAACGAGCAGGATGCTGATTGCCGTCTTCATGAACGGTGTTCTCCTTTGATCGTTGATCCGGGCGCATGCGATTCCAGCCGGCCCGATTCACGTTGGAAGCGCCGAATGACGGGCACTCGGGGGATCATACCACATGGTACGAATCATTCGCGATCAGGTTGCAGTGATAAAATCGGAGGGATAACACGACCGGTCCCGCGCGTTCGCCCCGGTCCTGCCGGGCGATTTCAGAATATCGATGATAAATCGCCCGACATCGCGTAGAATGATGCTGCCGTCGGTGCTGCCGTTGGATAATGGAGCTGGCAGGGGCGTGCGTAGGAACATGCACAAATCGATTTTCATACACATGGTCGGTGTGACCGTGCTTGCCGCCCTCGTTGGCTGCGGGGGGCGGCAGGCGGTGCGTCACGATGAGCTGCTCCCGCCGGCATGCGGGATTGTGTCGCCACCGGCCGAGCGCGTGGATACGGTGCGGGTAGCGATGTTCGATGCACCCCGGCCCGAGCACGCACCGGCGGCGACGAATGACGCCGAGCGGCTGCTGTTCCGGCAGTTGTACGAGACGCTCATCACCGTTGACTGTCTGGGGGTAGTGCGGCCCGCACTCGCCGAATCGTGGGAACGGGGCGACGGCGGGCGGCGCTGGATGTTCGAGCTGCGTGACGATGCGCGCTTCTGGGACGGCACTCCCGTGACGGCACGCGATGTCGTGGAAAGCTGGCGGTACACGGCACTCGATCAGATGACGCGGGGTTCCGGCGCAGGTATCGGTTCGATGGCGCCGAGCGCCGGGATCGACTCGGCCGTCGCCGCGGATCAACGGGTTCTGCGCGTCTACTTCGCGCGCCCGCACCGGGAGGTTCCCCGTGCGCTCGCGGCACCGGCATTTGCCGTGGCGAAATCGACGTGGGATTCACGCTGGCCCCACGGCTCGGGACCGTACCGGATCGTTTCATCGGAGCGGGACGCGCCGTGGAAGCCCTGGCGCACGATCGCGGCGCACCCGGCCTTCGGCGGCGGGGGACCGATCATACGGTTCGTTACGACCTCCGCCGCGGATGCGCGCGACCTGCTCGAGGGAGGGATCGACCTGCTGGTCACGGCCGATCAGGCCGTCATCGAGTACGCGGCGGGGCAGCCGCAATTCGATGCCGTACCGCTGCCGTACGACAGGGCGTATATCCTCTGTGCGCCCTCGCGGGTCTCGGGGCGCGCATCGGGCGGCGCGCCGGCGACGATCCCCCCGGCACTCTCGAACGAATTGGCGCGCGATGCGGTGCGGGGTGACGCACGCGGCTGCGAGCCGCCGTACTGGTGGAACGATCTCGGGGACTGCGGGGAGGTCTCACCGGCCGTTCCGTGGCGGCCGCGTGTACTGAACGATGCGTATCCCCCGGATGCCGAACGCCGCATTCTTTTTGATCTGACCGATACCGTCGCCCGCGGTCTCGCAGAGCGGATCGTTGCACTCGCGGCGGCGAGAACGGACGCCTCCGCGGATGCAGCGGCACTCTTCTCCGCGCTCCCCGGTTTGCACGGCGGGGAGTCGGGCCTGCGGGCGGAGGGCGTATCGGAGCGGGCGCTCGGCGAGAGCCTTCTGGATGGCGGCGATTTCGCCTACGTCGTGTCGGTGCCGCGGCGGCCGCCGAATCCGTGTGATGCAGCGCGCTCACTGATGAAACGGGCGCGGTGGGTGCCGGCCTCCGGGAGCGATCTCTCCGATGCATTCATTCCGCTCGTCGAAACGCGTCCGCACGTGATCGTTCGAAAGGGAACGATCGGATTGCTCGTCGATTGGTCCGGTGATGTTCTCGTTATAAACGGGACGGCAGGGGGGAGGTAACGCGGCATGAACTTCCGCGCGCGGCTCGTCACATTCTTCCTGCTGGCCGTTCTCCTCCCGATGATCGCACTTTCGCTTCTCATCCGTAATGAGATGGCGGATCGCCTCACGGCGCAGTACGAGCGCCGCGTCGATGCATTGATAGGCGTCATCGAGAATGACCTGGACGAGGAGAGTGGCGCGGTCGCGGCGTCGCTCGGCGTTCTGCGCGCGGTCGCCGTCGACGACAACCGGTTCCGCCGGGCCGCCGTTGATCGCGTCCCGGAGGAGCGCCGCTACCTGCTCGATTACGCGGGAAATGCGATGCGGCTCTCGGGACTCTCGATGCTCCAGATTCAGGATGAAACGGGGCGCATCATCAGCTCGGGACACTTCCGCAATGAATACGACCGGCTGGAACCGGCCCTGCCGGCGCTCCTCGCCCGGGCGCCCGGCGGGACGGCGCTGATGCGGGCGCGGGCGCCGGATGCGCCGTTTCTCGCCCTGGCGCGCGTCGATTCGTTCCAGATGGCGGGCCGGCGTTTCACGATCGTCGCCGGCGTCAGGGTGGAGCGGCGCTTTCTCGCCCGCCTGGCACGCGGGGGCGAAATGGCGGTGTCACTTGCCTTTCCCGGCGGCGTGCTGGATCCCGCCGTGGAACGATCCGGTTCCGATGCACCGGGCGCTCGCGCCGGGGACCATGCGATCGTGCGGGAGCTGCCCGTTCCGTTTATCGACGTGGAGCGCGGGAAGATCGCAGAGGCGCGGTTTCGCGTGGTACACAGTCTCTCCGAGCTGGAGGCGCTCCGCGGCGGCATCGACCGGTGGTTTCTCGTTGCGGTCGCCGCCGCGGCCGTTCTCGCCATAGTGCTCGTGATCTGGCTCGCTTCGCGGATCAGCCGGCCGCTCGTCGAGCTGGCCGGGAAGACCGCGCGCATCGACCTCGACCGGCTCGACATCGATTTCGAGACGGACCGCCGGGACGAGGTCGGCGCCCTCTCCCGCCTCCTCGGCGCCATGACGGAGCGGCTGCGTCAGAGCGCGGTCCGGATCAAGGACGCCGAGCGCCGCGCGACGGTGGGAGAGCTTGCGCGGCAGGTGAATCACGATATCAAGAACGGCCTCACGCCAATCCGCAATGTATTCCGCCACCTCGTGCAGCTTCTCCGGGACGAACCGGCGCGGCTGCCGGAGGTGTTCCGTGAGCGGCAGGGCACGTTCGATTCCAGCATTTCATACCTGGAGAATCTTGCATCGAACTATGCGCGGTTGTATCCTCGGAGCGAGCGCCGGCCGTGCAATGTCAACGAAATCGTACGGCGGGTCGTGACGAACCTGCGGGGACCGGAACACGCGGATCTCAGGATGAACCTCGGCGGGGATGTTGCCGTTCTCGGGGATCCGGTCTCGCTGAGGCGTGTGCTCGAGAACCTCGTGGGCAACGCCATCGATGCCCTCGCGGCGCGCCCGGGGAGCGTCACCGTTTCGACGGAGTGCCTGTCCGGCGGGGGAGAAGGTGCGCGCGTGCGGATCACCGTGGCCGACACGGGCATCGGCATGAGCGACGGGCAGATCGCCCGCGTCTTCGACGATTTCTACACGACGAAGGAGGGCGGCACCGGGCTGGGGCTCTCGATCGTGCGGAGGCTCGTCATGGATCTCGGCGGAACGATACATATGGAGAGCGAAGAGGGGGCCGGGAGCCGTTTCATTATCGATCTGCCCGCTGTGGAAGGGGACCGTTCGTGAACGTTGTCTTGATAGTGGATGACGTGCAGGCGCTGGCGGAGCAGTACGCCTACGACCTCAAGCGTGTCGGCGGTTACGAGACGCTCGTCGCGGCGGGGGGTGCCGAGGCGCTCGAGATCATCGCGACGGAGGCGGTGGACTGCATGATCCTCGATCTCGAGATGCCCGGCGTCGACGGCTTCGATGTGCTGCGCACGCTCAGGAAGCAGAACGTACCGATCCCCGTCATCGTCTACACGGGGACGGGGAACTACGACCGGTGCGTCAAGGCGGTTCAGCTCGGCGCGTACAGCTTTATCGACAAGGCGGAATCGATGGAGCGTGTGGCGCGCGAGGTGGAGAACGCCCTCGAGCGCGTGCGCCTCGCGGCCGAGGTCGAAACACTCAGGCGGGACCTCGGGACCGGGACACCCCTCATCGGTTCGAGCCGTGCGATGCAGGAATTGAAGGAGCGGATCGCGCGCGTGGCGCGGATTCCCAGCCCCGTCCTGATCACCGGTGAGAGCGGCACGGGCAAGGAGCTCGTCGCCCGGGAGCTGCACCGTCTCGGCGCCGATCCGAACGGGCCGTTCGTCGCGATCAACTGCGCGGCGCTCCCCGAGAACCTGATCGAGAGCGAGCTGTTCGGGCACGAGCGGGGCGCATTCACCGGGGCGAATCGCATGCACCGGGGGGCCTTCGAGCTGGCCGCGGGCGGGACGCTGTTTCTCGACGAGATCGGCGAGCTGCCCCCGCCGGCGCAGGCGAAGCTGCTCCGCGTGATCGAGGAGCGCCGGGTAACGCGCCTCGGCGGCGAGCGCGCCATCGAGGTGCATGCCCGGGTCGTCGCCGCCACGAACCGCGATCTCGAATCGGAGGTAGAAGCCAAGCGGTTCAGGCAGGATCTGCTGTTCAGGCTGAATGTCCATATCCTTCACGTGCCGCCGCTCATGGATCGCCGCTCCGATATCCCCGAGCTGGTAGGGCACTTCCTCGCCTCCACCTGCGCACGGCTCGGCATTCGCCGGAAAACGATCGCCCCCGAAGCGCTGGAGCTCCTCATGGCGTACGAATGGAAGCGCAACAATGTCCGCGAGCTGAGGAATATCATCGAACGGATGATCATCGCCGCCGATACCGGCGTGATCGGTATCGACCAGGTACCCGCCGAGGTACGGGAGGGGGCAGAATCCAGGAGCACGAGCATTAGTAAGGATCCGAAATCCCGTACATTTCTGGAGCTGAAAACTGAGGCCGAGCGGCGGATCGTCGTCGCCGCCCTCGAGCGGAACAATTGGCAGATCACCAACACGGCGGCTGAGCTCGGTCTCGCCGACCACGCCAGCCTCCTCAAGATCATGCGCCGCCACAATCTGAAACGGAAATAGGGCGCCGCCGCCCCGATATCACGTGTCCAGAGGGACACATTCGCGCCTGCGAACATGTGTCCATTCGAACACAAACCCCATGCTTGATAGCCCGCCCGCCCGGCCCCATGATTGTTTAACTCATTACAATATAAATTGTTAAGCGATAGCAAATTTCACACACGCTGTCTGGCCCCATGCTTGCCATTTGTGTGATGCGTGAGACGGACGAGTGGACAGAGCCCGGCAGGGCTCAAACCCGAAAGGAGGCCCGACATGATGTCCAATCTCAAATCCAGAGCGGCGCTCGCGGTCTTGATCGTGGCGCTGTCGCTGTCGATGATCGTAGCCGGCTGCGGTACCGACAATGAAAAAGAGGCCGGGAAATACCTGGGCCGTGTGCGGAAAGAGACGGGGCCCGCGCCGACCGTGGCGCAGGTGCCAGCCGCGGAAAGTGAAGCAAGTCCCGCATCGGTCGTTCCGGCGGAGGTGCCCGCCGTCGGACCGGCTCCACCGAAGGCGGTTACGTATGACGAAGCCGAGGACGCCTATCACGCCAGGCGGTACGACGAGGCGATCGACCTCTTCACACGGTATACCGGGCAGAAAAGCGAGAACCCGTGGGGCTACTACATGCTCGGCCTTTCCGCATGGAAGGCGGGGGAGTATGCGGCCGCCGAGGAGGCATTGGAGCAGGCGCTGGAACTCGATCCGCGTCATGTGAAGAGCTGGATCAACCTCGGCCGCGTTCTGCTCGATGACGGCAGGCCGGAGGAGGCGCTGGCCGCAATCGACTCGGCACTCGTGATCGATCCCGGTCTCGATGTCGCGCACCGTCTGAAAGGCCGTGTCCACCACCAGCTCGGGCGGACGGACGAGGCCCTCAGCGCCTACCGCCAGGCGATCCGTATCGACAACAACGATGCGTGGTCGATGAACAACATGGGTCTGATACTGATCGAGGCGGGCCGGTACGACGAGGCCCTCCCACCGCTGGCGCGTGCCGTGGAGCTCGGGGACGATATCGCGATCTTCCGGAACAATCTCGGCATGGCCCTCGAGCACGCCGGTCACATCCGGGCCGCCGGGGAGGCCTACACCGCGGCGGTCGGGATCGACGAGACGTATGCGAAGGCCTATGCAAATATGGTCCGCATCGAAGAGGTGAAAGAGGATCCCGGCGTGGGGCCGGTGGACCTCACCGCCAGCGCACGGAAATTCGTCGAGGAGATCGAGGGCTGGAGCATCGCCTCTGCCGGCGGTACGCCGAGTGAATCGATCGAGCCCGCGCCGATGGAATCAGATCTTGGCACGGCGGAACAGGATTCCATCATGGTCGGCAAGGTAACGGGAGGTGCGGCCGATTCGACCGGGGGCGACCGGGAACGGCGGTTCTGATCCCGATCGGTGAGGATACGTGTTGAGAACAGGTGAATTCCCCGTCCCGGATTACCGGGGCGGGGAATCGCCATCCTCAGCTCCGTGGCATTTCAATCTCGTGGTGCTTCAGCTTCATGGGACTTCTACCGACTTGACTCCCCCGCAACTTTGCTGATAGGTTCAAGAGCTCGAAGGACATTGTTACGTGGCGGCCGGCAGCGGTAATCATATACGGAGCCATGGGGAAATGCCACGACCGGCAAAAACGAAACTATCGATATTCATCGCAATCATGATCGTGCTGATCATCGTCGTGCTGGAAGTCGCCGTGCGTGCGGGGATGTTCCTTTTCCCCGACAGCAATCTCAGAACGCTCATTCTGGTATGGCATCAGCAGGGCGTCATGACCGCGTACAACGAAGCGGCTTCATTCGTGCGGTTCATCCCGAACCGGCGCTCTCCCGATATCAGTATCCATGGATTTCATTCGCCCGAGATACCGTTCGGGAAACCTGCGGGAAAAAGGAGAATTGCATTTATCGGCGGCTCGACCACCTTCGACAGCGGTCCCATCGACAAAACGTATCCCCACCTCGTGAACGAGTATCTCCGGGACAGGGGTCTCGATACGGACTACATCAATGCGGGGGTCGGCGCCTACACCTCCACCGAGTCCCTGATCAACTATCATCTCCGTGTCAGGCCGTGGGAGCCTGATCTCATCATTTTCTACAGTGCGCGGAACGATCTTTTCGTTTCGGGCAACCGTCTGTACACGCCGCAGGATATGACGCGATTAATGCAGCCTCCCTATTATAATACTCCCCCGGAGCTGCACCGGGCCCTCAGCCGCATTTCCATTCTCTATGCACTGACGATGGAGCTTATCGGCGTCCATTCATTCAGAAACAACAACTGGGACTGGCGGTCCCGCCACGATGGTGCGTATGCGGAGAAGTTGGGCCGGCCGGAAACGGTCGGCGAATTCATGGAGAACGTGCGGACGGAGCGGGTGCTGGAGGTCTACCGGCGGAATGTCGAGGCCCTCGCCGCAATGACGGGAGCGGGTGGGGTCTCATTGCTGCTGGTCGGGTACGATTTCCACCCTGATAAAATCGCTTCGGTCAGCATTCCGAAAGATCGGGAATTGACCACCCATGAAAAGCAGTACCTGGGGCACATGCTCGAGAAGATGA
>DATKWS010000243.1:0-6976 GCA_035529435.1 Patescibacteria group bacterium | reverse complement strand
GGACGGTCACCGCCTCGATGCTCGTCCACTACGAGCGGGAGAAGGCCCCGGATCGGTAATCCCGCCCCTCCGCGACCGAGGCTATCTCCATGCAGCGCCGTGTCCCACGGGGAAAAAGGGTGCCCGCCGCCGTGCGGCGGGGGCAGCGATGAGAGACCGGCCGTGCACTTTGATCTTTACAATCTTTACATATAACTTAAATTTATACTGAGTATTGATAGTAAACAGTCACATGCCGCCGGTATCGATCGCCGGCATGTGATGCGGATATGAAGTGGACGCGCCCACGAACGGACCGATGTCGTTTGCGGCACGGGAGAGGCGACGCGGTCCCGGCCGTAACCTCGGCGGCCTGTTCATTCATACGAACGGAGAGATGGAATACACTGTGCGCATAGATGGGAGCTGGAGGAAATGAAGAGACCGATCCCCGCCGTAGCGATTGTTATCCTCGCACTGACGCTGATGCCACGCGTGTCGCGTGCCGATCCATTCATCGAGAAGGGACTGCACCCCACCGCGGTTCTGATCCGGGATGAACGAATGGACACCTTCAACGAGGTCCGCAGGATAGTCGACGAGCGGGGGGGACGCGGGCTCCTCATGTTTCCCCCCACGGCCATATTCGGACGGTTCGCCGAATCCCTCGATGAATCAGACTTTTCCGGATTACCGGTCACGGTCGTCGCCTCGCCCGCGGAACTTGCTCCCGGCATGTGCGACCCGGTCATCTACCAGGCGATCCTGACCGTCATGGACGAGCGCGAGATACTGGGGCGCAGTGTTCCCTACGACGGCGCGGGCTTCAGGGATCTGGTGCTCGGCATTCCGGATGATGTCAGGCAGGAGATCGACCGGAAGTACCTCCGTGAGGGCCCGCGAACTGGTTCGCCCCGTGAGATCGTGGCACGGAGCATCCATCAGAACGCCGAGTTCATGATCGGAACGGTGCTCGTCAACGTCATCTTCCCCGAGAGCGGCGGCACCGGCGAGTACTGGACCGAGGAGGAGCTGGGCAATGCGATCAGCGATATCGCGCTCGGCCTGTCACAATACCAGCAGAAGGCAAATTGGGTAGATCTGAATTTCATCGTGAAACATTACAAGGACGTACTTGTTTCGATCGAACCGATCGAGGGCGACTGGAACTGGGATCCTATCTGGATATCGGACGCCATGAACGCTCTCGAGGTCGATCCAACGGGCAGTTACATCGGCCGTGTCCATGATTTCAACAATGACACGAGGACCCAACTCGGGGCCGACTGGGTCTTCACGTCATTCGTGGTCGATGCGAGCGACAACGGTTGCTGGCGGGGGCCGGACGGGTACTACGTGGCTTACACGATCTCCCTCGGCGGTCCCTTCACCGTCGTTCCGTATCCCGCGTGCCGATTCGGCAAGGGCGTCGGCTTCGCGCACGTGTACATCCACGAAATGAGCCATGTCTTCTACGCGCTCGACGAGTACATGGTCGCGGATCCCAACCTCGCCTACTGGGATTGCAATGCGCATTCGGGGTACCTGGCGATTCCGAACCGGAACACACTGATCCGCCAGTGCCAGGAAGTGGAGAAGTGCATCATGAACAATGCATCGCTCGATCTGCCGCTCGACATCTGCCCGTATACCCTGGGGCAGGTGGGCCTCTGGGACGATAACGAGAATTCGATCCCCGATCTGTACGAGATAGAACCATCGATCGAGTTTCTCGATGTGCCCGGCGTCGAATACGACACGGTCCTCACGAACGGCACCGTCATCGCCGCACGCGCCAGGAACGATGCCGTGCCGAACCAGAATCCGAACCAGAGTCCCGAAACGCGTGTCGACTATGCCCCCTGGCTGGTCAAGGGAACCTACTGGATCAACAATGGGCTCGATACCAAACTGATCCCCTCAGACCGGGAGTGGGACGAGTCGCGAGAGGATATCGGGTTCGTTTTCGCGGGACTCTCTCCGGGTCTCAACGTGTTCAATCTCGAGGTGGAGAACTCTGTCGGGCTCACCGCACAGGCGGCGGTCGAGATCTACTACATCGGGATCAAGTACGAAATGATAACCGCGCGGGTCGAGACCGAATCGATAGACGTGGGCTGGAAAACGGCGGCGGAGGTCTTCGGCGCCCAATTCGATCTGATACGTGAGGATTTCACCGACGGCAGCGGCGAGATCGTCCTGGCCACGATCGATACCGCAACCACCGCGGGGACATCGCAGAATCATTACGAGTACCGGGACTACGCGATTGCACCGGGGCATGATTATCGATACCACATCGTGGCGCGGTTCGATATCGAGTTCAGGGGTGAGATGCGCCATTTCGAATTCTCGTCGCAGAGCATCTCCAAGACGGCGCTCCTGCCGGTCAATACCGGTATCACCTCGGTGCTGTTCCCGAATCCGACCAGTGAGTCCACCACGTTCACGGTGAAAATACCGAAGAGTTACAGCGATCCCGACGATGAATCGCGCATGTCGCGGAACGGGACGATACTGGGCGCACCGGCGGCGTTGGAGGTCATGACGCCGGTTGATATCGCCGTGTACAACGTTCTCGGTCAGCGGATCAAGACGATCTACTCGAGAAAGCGATTCGGCGGGTTAGAGATTTTCAAGTGGAATGGTCTCGATAATAGCGGTACGCGCGTGGGACCGGGGGTTTATTTCATACATGTCGTCGCGGGTGGAAAATCCGAGGTCAAAAAGGCAGTTGTTATTTATTGATATTCCGCCAACCGGCAGATGCAGCGCCGTTCCCTCGAGCAGCGCGGGCCGGTGGGGGATGGATGTTTCGGTCGACCGCGCAGCGGGCGTGCCGCCCTTCTTTATGACGCGATCCGGCTCCTCGCCGCCACCGTATTAAAAATAATTTTTAAATTTGATCCGGTAAAACCCACTGATTGTACCGGTGGGCTTGAAAAATAATCACGGGCATGCTATATTATGAAAATGCGTAACCGTAAACAATTGCGAGGATTGGACTTTTTTTATTGACTGGCTGGAGGTCTCATGGTATAAAGCCCCTATATATTGTGTAAAGGGGGAATGGATACCACAGCATGATGTAGTGAATATTGATTCTTATCCAGGGAAAGGGAGGCGAGGCAATGAAGCGAGACGGCAAAGATTCCGCTATCTTGCAGAAGGATAAGAACTACGTGAAATTTCATAGATTGCTCCAGAAGGCGGAAGCGGACGGGAGATTGGACGGTAAGCACAGGTGCCCCGTATGCGGAATGCGTTATCTCTCCGAGAAGGAAGCCGACGATTGCTGCAGGATTATTTCTGATTAGCGCTTCATTGATTTCTTATTTCTATCGTCATTATGTGGGAGGGCTCGGTGACCGAGGGCAAGGTAAAGAGTGTGAGCAAGAATAAAAGGATGGTCGAGCAGTACTGTTCGGTGTGCAGGAAAACGTTTGAGATGCCCGTTGTCGAGGAAGCCGACGAGGTCATCTGGCTGAAATGCCCCGGTTGCCAGGGATACCTGCCGTTCATGACGGGGGAACCGGGGGAATCCTCGAAAACGCTCTCCGAATCGCATGAAAGGAGCGGGATCGAGGAGGATCTGGCTCCGGAGGACATCGATCCCGAGCGTGCGCTTGAATACAGCGAGACCGGCGAGTACAACGTAGGCGACATCATCTACCATCGTTCCTGGAACGATTATGGAAAGATCACGGTCAAGGAGTCCCTGCCGGGAAATCGAAAGATCATCCATGTGCATTTCATCAATCAGGGGAAGATCCGCCTCCTCGAGGGAGTGCCTAAAAAGGAATCCAGTTGAACGCGCTCTCGGTACCGATCGGTAGTGCCACGCTCATTCTCATCCTTTTCCTACTCGTATTTCCGCTTCACGCGACGGGCCTCTATATCGATCTTCCCGCCTTTTTCTTCCCCATGGATACCACCGGCGTCGAGCTGGCGGTCAGGCACACCGACCTTCAACGTGCGGCTGGTCGCGCATCGGTGTTCAGCGGGGAACTCGCCCTGAGACCGAAGCCCCGGCTCCACGTCAGGCTGGCATTGCACTATCCGGCGCTGGTGCGCGGCATGGATATCCAGCATGCCGTCGGTGACGGGATCATACACGGGACGTATCGATTGACCGGGGATTCGCTCGATGTCAGCGGGATGTTTCTGCGGGGATATGTCCGATTGCCGGTCGGTCCGAAGCACATGCCCCCGTTCTCCTACGGCTCCCTCGATGCCGGAGCGGGATTCGAGTTTAGGGTGGAGACGGAGATGTTCCATGTGCGGTGCGCCGAGACGTATACCCTCGTCGGCAGGCATCAAAAACCGGCGGTCACCGCCGTCGACGATTCGCTGTATTACCCGCTCTCGGTTTCGGTCGGCTCCCCGGATGCGGCGGACTTCAGCCACCGTAACTTCTTCCTCATGGCCGTCTCGTTCGATATCGATCTGTTGGAAGGCACGACCTTCAGCTTCGCTTGGTACGGTTTCCGTTACCGGGGAGGGGATGCACGCGAGGCGTACCTGCTTACCATCCGCCACCGGCTCTCACGGGAGCTCGAGCTGTGCCTGAACGGGGGCCTCGATGCGGGGGATGAACGTGCGCGCGTGTTCGATTCACTGTTCTCCGTATCACTCGCCTATCGCTTTCTTCCCCGCGAAGAGAAGAAAAATGGTAAATAGATACCGCCGCGGTGCATAATGCAAACCGCCTCCGTCCCGATTGTTCCTTATAGTAGAACAGGGGCGTCTCGCGTCCGATAAAGTTCCCCCCGATTCGAGGCACAGCCCTTGCGTTCCTCACCAGGGAGATCGGTTCACTTCCGTGGAGGATACAACTATGAGTGAGCAGCGAAATGAAGTGAATCCCAATCACCCCTCCCGGGGGACGTCCGACGGGAATACCGGTGTGGGTGCGGGGAGCGCCGCACTCGAGATTCTTCGCATGGTGCTCGATCCGGTGGAGCAGGGAATCGTCCTGGTGGATGGTGATTGCAGGCCGTTCTATGCGAACCGCCGGGCCTGCCGGATCCTATCGGCGCGGAACGGCGGCGAGGCGGCCGGCATTGTCGAGCACACCTGTCCCAAGGGAATCTACACGCAGTGCAGGGAAAAACGCAAAGCCGTCACCTACCTCGACGTGCGGCTCCCCGGCGAGGGGAGGCGAAAGCTCCTGGGCCTCGAGGTGCTCTACCAGGATCAGCCGTTCGTGGCACCGTTCTACCTGATGCTGATGCACGATTTCTCGGACTGGAAGAAGCTCGATGATCTCCGGTCCCGTTTCGCCACGTCGCTATCGCACTGCATGCGGACGCCGCTTACGGCCATCCGCAACGTACATTCCATCTTGAGCGACGAGGTGAACATCGCGGGACCGGAACGGGAGCGTCTGCTCGGAATAGGATGGCGCAATATCGAAAGGTTGATCGGACAGCTCGACGAACTCCAGAAGGTATTCATGGTCGAATCGGAGGAGATGAACGTCTGCCGCACCCTTGTCAGGATCAGAAATCTTTTAAAGCCGCTCTTCAACGACCTCGAGCGGAAGAAGGCTATACGGGGATACAAGCTGAGAATTCCCGATATCACATCTTTGACCGGACGGGGGAGGCTCCGCGATTTCATCGTCGCGGCGATCGATGCGTACGGGAAATGGATGGGCGAAGCGCCGTTCATAGAGTGCGTGTCGTCCCTGCGGGAGGATTTTTACTCCACGGGAGGCATCGAAAAGAAGTTCAAGCTCTCGCTACGGCCCCGTGTGCCGGGTGTTCATGAGGAACGGCGGGAGTCTCTCAAGGACTTTTTGACCTACTGCGAAGCCCACCGGGGGCTCGTTCTCAGCAGGATCGCGACCGCCATCGATGGTGAAATGGAGATCTGCACCGGCAACACGATCAGTCTGCTCCTGCCGGTCCACCCTTCCTACGACCGCGAAAAGGATCTCATTCATCCACTCCACATGATGACCGAACGGGCCGAGCTCGAACATGGGGAATTCCACCTCGTCTCGATGAAGATGGTCGGCGTGGTGGACGGGGAGATCCGTTTCACCAGGCTTCTCGAGTCGAGCCTCTGTACCTGCGCCTGTGATGACGGGATCGTGTCGCGTGGAGAGGAGCCGTTTTCGTACTCCATCTTTTTGATAAATCGCTCCCGCGATCAGGTCGCCGACATCCTGCGGGCCGTTCAGGACCGATTCGCCGGATCGTGCCGGCACAGCGGCGAGGAGATATACCCCTCGGTTCGCTGGGAGATACAGCACAGCCGTACGCCGTGCGCCGGGCAGAACAGCCCGGAGCTGGGACTCGTCGAGGAACTGGTATAGGCCGTATCAGGGGGCGGTGGTGACAGGGTGCCGTTTTCCACGTGATTCTTTCCGCGGCCGTTCCGTCTCTTCCCCCGATTTTCTGGACAGCAGCAGAAGACTCAGCGGCTCGGAGATCGTGTGCCTGATGTTCGGGAGACGATTGCTGAACATGTACCGGCCGGATGTCTGGGCGAGGATGGCTTGAAAGGCCTTTTTCCCGTCATGCTGTTTCCACCTGGCATGCACGATCTCACCCTTGTCGAAGAAGAGTTCCCCCCGGGATTCGCTGCTCATGATGATGAGTCTTCCCGTTTTCAGGTTTCCGTTCAACAGGGAGACGATATCGAGAATCGGAATGAGGCTGATGCTTCCCTGGAGGGGATAGGTACGCCGTTCCAAATGCCGCCTGAGATTGAAAGCGAGGAGAACGGCGGCGACGGCAAGCAGGATCACGAACAGTTTATCGACTACGGTGCGAACGGCGCGGGAAAGGGGGCCGCGAATCGACTTCACCGTTTCGATCCTACCGGCGAGCGGTTGTTCATCTTCGTCCCGTTCCTCGGGTTGTTCCCGCTTCGCCGAGAGCAGCTCGATCTCGCGCATCTTCTCGCGCGCCCATGCGTGGTCCGGTTCCTTCGCGAGGACGGCTTTGAGGGCGGTGCGCGCTTCGGCTTCGCGCCCGGGTGAGTACTC
>DATKWS010000242.1:0-5549 GCA_035529435.1 Patescibacteria group bacterium | reverse complement strand
GTGCAAGCGCCATTTGCAGACCCGTCCCGTCGCTTCCACTTTTTGGCAGCGACAACCCTCCCGTCGCCAAAACAATCCGCCGGCAGTCGAGCCGCTCGCCCCCCGACTCCGTCAGCCGGAATCCGCCCGCACCACGCCGAGTGATACGCACGATGCGGCAGGGCGCGCGCAGGATCGCGCCGCTCCGCCGCAGTGCATCCAGCAGCGCCTCCACCACATCCCTCGATCGATCGCTTTTCGGGAACACCTTGCCGGAGGGTTCGTCCTTGAGCGGGATCCGCAGGTCATCTTCGAAGAACGCACGAACGTCCTCCAGCGGCCAGGAAAGCACTATGTTCCTCATCGCGTGCCTCGAGCCGTGCGTATGAAAATCGTCAAAGGAGACTTTCGAAGGGATAATGTTACAGCGCCCTCCGCCACTCACACGGATCTTTGCACCGGGCTTTGACCTGGTTTCTACTACTGTAACCGATTGTCCGGCTCGCGCGGCGAATA
This sequence comes from Patescibacteria group bacterium, assembly GCA_035529435.1. GTDB lineage: Bacteria > Krumholzibacteriota > Krumholzibacteriia > Krumholzibacteriales > Krumholzibacteriaceae > DATKWS01. The sequence goes on along the minus strand of DATKWS010000242.1, from coordinate 5,054 downwards.
TGGCCGCCGTTAGCCCTGCTGCGCCGGCTCCAAGAACAATCACAGACACGACGACGACTCACTTTTCGACGGGACCATTTGTCTTCTCGTCATGCGTCTCCCGGACGCACGTCAAATTTGGCACTACTATGAGAATAATAGATATGGCGTCCCCAACGGGATTTGAACCCGTGTTGCCGCCGTGAAAGGGCGGTGTCCTAATCCTGGCTAGACGATGGGGACGCCTCAAACGCGCATACTATTTTGAACGGATGGAATGTAGCAACGTGACCGGCCGAAGTCAACACGAAAAAGGCACCCCGCGCGCCACGTCACGGCGTATTACCCCGATCACCGTTCCAACGATCGTGCAGGCACGGATGTCCGACCCTTCCAGAACGATCGGTACATACGCGGCATTCGATGGTCGCAGGATCACCCGTTTTCCCGAGCGGTGAAACCGTTTCACCGTCGTCTCGCCGTCCACCATGGCGACGATCATAGCACCGTTCTCACAGGTCGACGTCCGCTTCACGACGAGGAGATCGCCGGGAATGATATGATCCCCCGTCATGCTGTCCCCCGCCACCTCGAGGAGAAAATCCCCCTCCCCACCAAACAGGTTCCTGTCGATCAGCATTGCGCCCCGTATATCCTCGATCGGCGGTGCCGGCATGCCGGCTTCGATGCGGCCGGCGACGGGGTACGAACGTACCATACCCCCATCAGCGGTGCCATTTTCCGTCCCGGCAGCGTCGATGAGCAGTTCGATCGCGCGGGAGCTCCGCGCATTGCGCCGTATGTACCCCTTTCTCTCGAGTGCACGCAGATGATCGATGACCCCCCGGTTCGATCGCAATCCGAACGCTTCCCTCATCTCCCGTATGGTGGGCGGATAGCCGTTCCCCCGCAGGTACCGCTTGATGAAACCGAACATCTCGGCCTGCCGTTTCGTCAATCCCCGCGCATCTCTACGTTTCATCGTATTCCTTCATGCATCGGTATGTGCGGACGGTGATCCATCATGAATCGTCCCCTTCGAAGAAGGAAAGCTGTCGGGTCGATTCCCGCTTTTTTCGCTGCTGGGCACCGTGCTGCACCGGTCGTAAAGAACCGACGGCACCCTCGTGCCCGAGAAATTCCTGGTATATGCGAACGAGTTCCCCCCGCTCCTTCCCCTCACCGGCAAATAGGTCCTCCTCGATGAGGCCGAGAACGGCCTCCATCGACAGTTTCCCCGACATCCTCCCGATGAAATCTCGGAACGAGGCAAACTCTCCGCCACGATCCCGCTCCGCAACGATCTCGTCGAGCTCTCCGGTCCCGAGGTGCCGCGAATTGAGAATCGGCTCCCGGATACCATCCCCTTCCACCACGTAGCGCTTCCCGCTGAGGTTCACATCGACGGGGAGAACCGGTACTTCCCGTTCGCGCAGATAATCGAGATACCGCTTCTGCCGCTCCCGCACGTCGAGATTGTTATTGAGGAGCGAGGCAAAATATTCGAGATAGAAATGCACTTTCAGAAACGCCGTACGGTAACTGAGATATGCCTGCGAACAACTCAGCGCCTTGTCATGGGTATACTGGATGTTGTGGAGTAGGTAATCGAAGATCTTCTGGGCATCCTCCTCATCGATGCCCCCCTCCATCGCCCCCCGTATGAAATCGAGCCGGGCGCTGAGCAGTTCCCCAGCGTCCCTCTTCTGAAGCGCCCGTTCCATCGATACGGCGCGCTCACCCTCGAAGCCGGCACAGTTCAGGAGAATCTCCCGTACCTGTTCCCGGAAGAGAAGTAATCCGCGCGTGTTCTCCAGCGGGGCGGCGAGCCGATGGTGCGGGAGGTAGACCTTTCCCTTCTTCTCGGCATTCTCCACGTACCGCTGCCACAGGCGGCCTTCAAGGGGCGCGGGGCGGTAGAGCGATACGGCATTGACCAGCTCATCGAAATTCTCGGGTCGTATCTGCATGAGAAGATCGCGTATACCCTGGCTCTCCAACTGGTACACTCCCATCGTCTCCCCCGACGCAATCAGGGCATACGTCCGGGCATCGTCAAGACCCCCGAGCGTCCAGTCTTCTCCCGTTCCTCCATCGAACAGCACACATTCACGCCGGCCGGTTCGACCCTCTGTGACCGCGTTGACCGTCGATACGAGAGCCGAGAGGTAATGGGAATGCTGCACGACGAGCGTCCATCCGCCCATCGCCTCTACCTCGGTATTTCCACAGAGGGCGTAACACTCGCCATTTGTACCCGTGATGAATGCGGTCATCCGTTCCGCCTCGCGCGGAAGGACCACCAGACGGGATGCATTCAACGTGAAATGCACGATGCGGCCGGCGAGGGCATGCGCCGCATGCAGGATCGCGCGCACGTTCTCCTCGCTGTTGTAGAGGCCCCTGAGCGCTTCGGATCCGTCGAGTGTCGCCGCGAGGTTCCGGAACCGCCGCATCGGCGATAGGATGCGCGAGAGCTCCTCCTGGAGTTGCGGAGATATCCCCGACACCTCGCCGATCTCCTTCACGATCGTGTGGAACGACATCGCTTCCGGTGAAACCTGGAACAGTATCTGGTGTCCGTGGAGCAGCCGCTCCATGATCGCCAGCAGCCGCTCCTTGTTTCGCTCCGAATGGATCAGCTCGAGTGCAGGCGGCACTCCGGGCCGCCGCGATGCGAACGATTCGAAGATGAGCCCGTGAGCGACGGGATTCAGCGGCACGATACCGAGGAGATGGCACACGAAGCTGTTCAGCATCTCGCCCCCCACGATCTCGAGACAGATGCCGCTTCTCACCGCGCTCACGATGACATCCCTGAAGAAGAGAAGGAACCCGGACAGCCCCTCTTCCCGAACCTTGGAGAGCTCCTTGTCCATGACTGTGCGAAGATGAACGACCTCAACGCGGGAGGCGCTGTGATAGGCAAGGAGCAACCGCCGTTTGCACATCTCCTGGAGGGTGTCGTCGGGCGTTTCATTCGCCGTGAAGAGGATTCGTCCCTCTATCGACAAATCGACGTCACACCGCTCGGCGATCTCCCCCGACACATCGAGTGCATTGCCGAAGGTATAGAAGTACGGCTCGAGCTCCTTCCGTTTCCTCAACTGGTACACACCCGGCTCCTTCTCGAGCGTTCCCGCGTTTCCCTTGCGCCGCAGTGTATCCAGTACCTCGAAGTACTCCCCCTCCTCCTCGTTGATATATCGATCATTGTTCGTCACGACGAGGGGAACACCCGTACGTTTCGAAAGGCGTGCGAGATGCTCGATGACGAGCTGCTCCCGGTCGAGACTGTGATTCATCAGCTCGATGAACAGATGCCCGGAGTCGAAGATATCAAGCAGTTTCTCCACTACTTCGCGCTCCCGCCCGAGGTTCCCGTGGAGAATCGCCTGGCTCGTTTCCCCCTTCGAGCAACCCGTGAGAACGATCAGGCCCTCGCGATGTTCGGCGATTTCATCGGCCGTCACGAACGCATCCTTGCCCTTTGCATAGTGCCTGTTCACCAGGGAAACGAGATTCCTGTAGCCGGTATTGTTCTCGGCGAGAACCGTCAGGTGGTACCACCCACCCCGGCCGATGAGCGATGCATGGCGGATCTCCGCCCCCAGAACCGGCTTCACCCCGGCGGCCCCGGCGAGCCGGAAAAATTCGAAGTGCCCGTAGGTCGTCATGTGGTCCGTCACGGCGACCGCGGGAAATTTAAGAAATGACGCACGTGATACGAGTTCCGGAAGGGTTATCATGCCCCGGTACGGACTGTTGACGGTGTGTACATGCAGGGGAATATACATAGCAACCTATTCGGGATCCGGAATACACCTTCTCGATTACTTCACGAAAATGATACTAAACATATGTTTAGTTATCAATGAAAAACACCGGCTTTTCCTCAATTTACCGTCCCGGCGGAAAAGCTCCGATCCATCTTTTCAATTGTCAATTCGGAGTAATTATCTGTAGAATGTCGGATAGAATGTATCGTGTACGCATTCCAGGACAATCGATGCAGCAGCAGAAACGATAATGGATCGAAACGATGCCTGACATCCCGGATGATAATCGCATACGGAATCTCGAACAGGAAAATCAACGTCTCAAGGCGGCGATAGAGGAACTGTCCATCCTGAACGATTTCGCCACCGCCATCAACTCCGCGGTTACCATCGAAACACTGATCGAAAAGATCGTTCATAAGTGCATCAAGCATCTCGGCGCCGAGCAGGGCACCGTCACGCTGCTCGAGACGCATGAACAGGGCAGCCCCTTCCGCACGATGATCCGGAGCACCGATACGTCCCGCGACATCCTCCCCTACCATCTCGACACGCAACTCACCGGCTGGATGCTGAAAAACAAGAAGCCGCTCCTCATAAACAATTTCCAGGATGACGACGATTTCCAGACAGTTCACAGCGACGACTATCCGATCCGCTCACTCCTCAGCGTGCCGTTGATCCTGAAAGGCCGGCTCATCGGCTCGCTCAACGTTTTCAACAAACGTGCGGAAGGACGCTTCTCCGAGGGTGACAAGCGCCTGCTTTCCATCATCGCCACGCAATCCGCCCATGTCATCGAAAATTCGCGCCTCCTCGTGGAACAGCAGACTCTCCAGCTCATGCAGGAGGAGATGCGACTGGCCTGCAAGATACAGATGGACCTGCTGCCGAGCGACGCACCGGTGATAGCGGGTTACGACCTTGCGGGACGGAGTATTCCGGCCAAGGCGGTGGGAGGTGATTACTTCGATTTCATTCAGCTCGACGGAAACCGGACCGCGGTGTGCTTGGGGGATGTTGCCGGCAAGGGCATGCCGGCGGCGCTCCTCATGGCCAACCTGCAGGCGACGCTGCGCGCACAGACGGAGGAAGTAGTCTCTGCCGAGGATTGCATCAAACGTTCGAACAAACTGATGTTCAAGAGTACGGATATCGATAAATTCGTAACACTCTTTTACGGTATCCTGGACAGCGAGAAGCATCTACTCTGCTATTGCAACGCCGGTCATAACTACCCGTTCCTGTTCAGGGAGAGCGGTGAACCGGTCCGGCTCGATGTCGGCGGACTCGTTC
>DATKWS010000241.1:0-10485 GCA_035529435.1 Patescibacteria group bacterium | reverse complement strand
GCATCCGTCCCCGTTCATCCGGGCGATACACTTCTGATATTCTCCGACGGCATCAGCGAGGCCCAGAACGATGCCGGTGATGAGTTCGGAGAGAATAGGATCGCCGAGATCGTTTCAAAACAAAGTGATTCATCCGCGGTGCAGATTATCGACATCGTCATGCAGGCTGTCCGCGATTTTACCGGTGACAAACCTCAATTCGACGACATGACGCTTCTTGTCGTCAAGAGACGGACCGGCTGAAAAACGCCCACAATATTTCCGAACCAAAACGAAACACCGATCATCCCGCAATTCACAATTATTGCAATATATCTTAGGTAAGATTTGTTTTAAATTACCTTGCACGAGTATGGGAAAAAACGTTAAATTTAAGTTACACGAGAAGCGGTTTGTGATTTTTGAAGAAACAGTAAAATCGATGATCGGCTCGACCATTTCACATTACACAATACTCGAGAAGATCGGCGAGGGCGGCATGGGCGCGGTCTACCGTGCCGAGGATATCAACCTGAAACGGACCGTCGCACTGAAATTTCTCCCCCTGCAATCTCTCTCCAACGACAAGGAACGGGCACGCTTCATTCAGGAAGCACAGGCGGAGGCCGCCCTGGATCATCCGAATATCTGCACCGTATACGAGATCGAGGAGGCCGAGGGGCGCATATTCATCGCCATGGCCTTTGTCGAGGGTAACAGTTTGAAGGAAGCCATACAGACGGGCCCGATGTCGGTATCCACGGCGCTCGATATCGCGATTCAGATCGGAAAGGGACTCCAGGATGCGCATGAAAGGGGAATCATCCACCGCGATATAAAACCGGCCAACGTCATGCTGAACGGCAGAGGACAGGCCAAGATACTCGATTTCGGTCTCGCCAAGTTGACCGATCCGATCACCTCGACGAGGGGCGAGCATACGATGGGCACCCTGTCGTATATGTCTCCCGAGCAGGTGAGCGGCGGCGAAGTCGATCATCGCACCGATATCTGGTCCCTCGGAATCATTCTCTATGAAGTGCTCACGGGCGTGCAGCCGTTCCGGACCGACAAGGAATACGACGCGGCGGTACTCTACTCAATCATGCATGAAGAACCCGAACCCCCATCGCGGCTCAACGGAGACATCCCTCCCGATCTCGACCCTATCGTGCAGCGGGCCATGCAAAAAAATGCCGGCATGCGATACGCCTCCGTTGCCGACATGCTTGTCGATCTGCGACAGGCCCTTGAATCGATCGATGCAACAGCACATCAATCAGCGCCGACAGGCCGGATACGCACGGGAGAATGGAAATCGCGACTCAGGGGAATCGCAATTTCCATCGCCGTAGGCATTGCCGCCGTCCTCATCGTTCTGGCGCTGGTCCCATCGTTTCACGGTGATTCGAAGCCGGTATCCGTTGCCGTCATGGATTTCATCAATCATACGGCATTCCCGCAATTCTCCGAGCTCCTGGCAAAACTCCTCATGACCGATCTCGAGCAGAGCCCCCATATACAGATACTGAGCAAGAGCCGCATGGGCGAGCTCGCCGAACGCAACGGCACCGATTTCGGCTCCGTCCCGCAGGCATTCGCGCTCTGCCGAGAAGCGCACGTCCAGTACCTCGTGTCGCCCCATATCCGCAATACCGGCGACGCATTCATACTCGAGGCGAATGTATATGATGTTGAGGCGGAGCGCGAACTGTTCAGGGGACGCGCCGGGCCGCAGGGCCAGAACAAGATCGTCGTTCTGATCGACGAGCTTTCCAGCACGATCAAGGAAAAGCTGCGGGGCAGCGAGCAATGGACCGGCCACCCCGAACGCAGGCTCTCCGATATAACGACAACCTCCGTGGAAGCCTACCTGTTCTACGATATCGGCCAATCCCTCTACGCCGGCAACGATCCCCTGAAGGCGATTCCCCATGTCGAGCGTGCCGTAGCGATCGATTCGACATTCGTCGAGGCGTACCACTTCCTCGCGATCCTCTACGATTATATCGGAGACCGCGCAGGGGCTCTGCGATGCGTCGACAGGGCCGTTTCGCTGACACGAAACAGAAGCGCCACGGAGGTCATCAAATCATCGATATTCGCTCACTGGATCGCGGGGGAATGGGACGAGGCGATCGAATACATGAAACGCTACCTCGAGCTCGAGCCGCACGATATCAGCATGCGCGAAAAGCTCGGGTATGTGCTCTCCCGGTACAAGAACAAGCCCGGTGAGGCCATCATGGCTTTCGAGGATATCATTGCCCGCGATCCGCACAACCTCTCGGGACGTCTCGCTTCGGTATACAACTACCTGGGAAAGGCGTACCTCTGCTGCGGGCAATTTGAGAAATCGCTGACTGCCTACAACCGGTACGAGGCGCTGTGTCCAGACAAGCCCGATCCCCTGAACAGCCAGGCGAATGCATTGTGCTTCGCCGGTAGATACGACGAAAGCATTTCCCTGCATCAGCAGGTCATCCAAAAATACCCCACGTATTACACGGGTCACAAGGATCTCGGCCTGGCATACCAGGCCGTCGGTAAGTACAGAAAGGCCGCGAATGCGTTCCGGCGTTACATCGGCACGGCGCCGAAGGAATCCAAACCCCTCGGCCATATTCTCCTCGGACAACTCCACCTGATGAACGGGAGCGCCTCCGAGGCGCTACGCGAAGCCGATGCCGCGCTGGCGCTCGATTCCCTCTCCCTCGAGGCGCACTGCCTGAAGGGGTGTATCGCCGTACGGATTCTACACGACACGAAAGGGGCTGAAGACGAACTGATCCTGATGGAGGATCTTCTCGGCACGGCAAACCTTCTCGAGGATATCCACCACTACCACTACCTGCATGGACTGATACTCCTCGCGAACCACCGGTTCGAGGAAGGACTGGATGTATTTCGCAATGAGATCGAGACCGCACCGCGGGACTTCTCGATCTTTATCCGCATGGAGCTTGTTCACGCGTACATCGAGGCAGGCAGGCCGGAGGAGGCCATGCAGGAGGCGTCGCACCTGCTCGAGCTCAACCCGTACAATGGAGAGATCAATTATCTGGCCGGTCTGTGCTGCCGGGCCATGGGCGCTGATCGGGATGCGATTGATCATTTCATGAAGGTGCAGCGGACGTGGCGGGAGGCCGATTCCGATTTTCTCCCGCTGACGCGGCTCATATCTCAATTGGGGAAACTGTAAATTGGTCCACTTGCCGGGGCTTCGTAGGAGCGTTCCAAAACAGGGAGGTTGACATGCCGGAGCCAATCAAAGCCTACAAACTCAGCGATACCGAGGTGGAAAAGCAAATGCAGTTCGCGTGGCGGATACCGACCACGTGGCTTCTATCGCAGATCGTGAACTGTTACATGGAAGAAAAGAAGGAAATTATCTTCGCCGAGATCGAGGGCAAACTGTTCATGAAGGGTATTCGTCAAACGAACGAAGAAGGCCAGGTCCTGCCCGCCGAAACGTGGTTCGAGGAGTTCCCCCCCTGGCCTTGATAGTGCGGCGTTGAGGCCGGCCGTGTAGCGAGCACACCGGCGCATATCCGGATGCAACGAGCCCCCGGTTTCCGTCGGGTCTTCCGCGAACCGGGGGCTCGGAACGTGTTTCAGAACGGATCGGGTGCGTCGACTTCCGCGAGCGTCGTTACGTATATCATGATGCAGGCTCGCCAGTTGAAAACGATCGGATCCGCCGGACTCGGCGGCGGCAGCACGTTCCCGTTATGGACGGCGAAACGGATCACCGGATTGCCCCCGGCGATGTAGTCATCGAGCGCCCTGTTGATGAGCTCGACCCCCGCCTCCTGGAGGGGTGCGATCACGTAGTCGCCCATCGCGCCGGTGACCGACTGGCTCGTATAGTTGAAGAGGGTCGCGGGGCCGTCCGAGATATCGATACGCTCGACATCGATGTACCCCGAGATCGTCCAGTCATGCGTATGGGAGAAATTGGTGACGATGTAGGCGACGCTCATGACGCGCGCCGAATGCATGTCTTCCCGCGAGTAATCGTTGTCGTCGAGGATCGCGTCGATCTCCGCGGCGTAGTAGATGATGGCGGGCGTCACGAAGTTCGCCGAATCGTGGTTCTCTTCCATTTCCTGGCAGGTCTTGTCGGTGACGACGATCTCGATCACCTTCTCCTCCATGATGCAGTTATTGGAAACGCCCACGGCGCAGAGGAGGAGCGCCAGCGCGGCGAGGCTTATATACCGTTTCATATCGATCACTCTCCTTGCACACCGATGCTCAGATGCCGACTCCAAATCCAATTCCCAATCCGAACGAGAAGCTGCTCTGGCCGGCGATGTTGTATTCTGCAAACGCGTTCAGGTATATAAGGTCTATCATCATGCCGATTGTCCAGTGCACCGTCTTGGTCGAATCGAAATCGAGATCTATCCTCTCCTCCGCACCCGAGCTGTCGTTCACATACGCTACATCCATGGACGACGTGTCGTAGGACAGCCCCGTGTACGGTACGAATACGGCGAACTTCTTGCTCGCCTGCACGCCGATCGTGAACGCTTTAACGGATATCAGGTCGTCTCCATCCTTGTTCTCGCCGAGCTTGAACTTTTGCCAGAAAAATCCCGCGGCGATATCCACGGGGAACACAGGGCCGAGGTATTGGGACACGCTGTGACGTATTCCGAATCCGAAGAGTCCGAGGTCACCGAGCTCGACGTCGCCGGTGTTGATCGAGAAATAGCGGAGTATGGCCTCCGTACCGAACACGGAACCGATACGAAGCTGCGGCACCGCGATGGCGAACGAGTTGAGATCGAATCCTCCCGGAAACGCGTAACTCGTTCCACCATAACCAGTTACAACCTTTGCTTCACCCGATCCGATAATGGTCGGCGCCTGCACCCGCTGCTCCGGTGAGAAATCACCTTCGGTCACCGCGGTGAATGTACGATCGTCATCAGAAAAGATTACTCCCATGATCGGGAATTCGAGACGGAAATGAAAACCAATCCGTGCAATCTCCGCTGAGTGGAACAGACTGGCGTTCAGATCTGCTCCGAACGCATCGGCCAGGGGCTGCATGTACCCGATCGCGTTCGCACCAGTGTAGACCGACAGCTGATCCTCGATCTGCGCCGATGCTGATGCCGCGCAGAGAAGTATCAGCATAAGACAGCCGATCCCCGTGCGCACTGTTGTTGCGTCCATACACTCCTCCTTGTTAATGGGATGCATTTTACCAGAGTGCCCGGTAACGTTGCATTAAAAATCGTTCCGATTTCGCAAAAAGATGAAGGGGGGCTTTCCGTTGCCCGGTATGGATTCCGTGCTCCTGTGTCTTCGCGCGTCCTGTATCACCATGCCGTCAGACGGCATCGATCTCGCCGGGAGGTATGAACTCCGACCGGTCTCCGGAATAGAGCTGGTGGTAGGTGCCGGTTCGGGCGATCGCGCCGTTCTCCAGCACGAAGATCTTGTCCGCGTGCTTGATGGATGAGAGGCGGTGGGAGATGACAATTCGTGTTTTTCCCCTGAAGAGATCCTCTACCCCCTTCTGGATCGCCCGTTCGGTCTCGTCGTCGACATGCGAGGTCGCCTCGTCGAATATCAGTATATCCGGGTCTTTCAGTATCGCCCGGGCGATCGCTATCCGCTGCACCTGTCCGCCGGAGAGCGTCGTTCCCCGTTCACCGACCCTCGTATCGTATCCGTTCGGCAGATTCATGATGAATTCATGAGCGCCAGCCACCGTTGAGGCGCGTATGACCTCGTCGTCGGCCGCATCGATCTTGCTGTACCTGATATTGTTTTTCACCGTATCGTTGAAGAGGAAAATATTCTGCGAGACGATCCCCACACGTTCCCGGAGGTTCGTCAGTACCAGGGAGTTGATATCGTTGCCGCCCATGAGTATGCTTCCCTTCGTCGGTTTGTAGAACCCGAGTATCAGGCGGATGATCGTCGTTTTTCCCGATCCGCTCGGACCGACGAACGCGGCCATATCGGACGGCCTGATACGAAAACTCACGTCGTGCAGCACTTCATTCCTGCCGTCGTAGCAGAACGAGACACCATCGAAAACGACTTCACCGTTGAGCGATGAGACGCGTACGACCCTGTTCTCGTCCTCCTCCTCGGTCACGAGTCCCAGCAGCTCGGAGATACGCCTCAACGAGGTGACGGCTGGCTGCAGCGTGAGGCCCATCGACGCTATCTGCTGCGTCGGTCCGTACAGTTTTCCCAGATACCCCGCGAAGGCGACGTACTGACCGATGGTGAAGTTTGTACGCATGATCTCGGTGCCGCTGTACCAGAGTATGGCGAATCCACCGAGTGCCGAGACCAGCATGATGATCTCGCTCGATATCGAGAAGAGGATCGATTGGAGGATATTGCTCCTGAACTGGTTGATGAGGCTCGTGTTGATCTTGTTGGCTTCCCGTTCCTCCGTCGCAAACGCCTTGATCACGTTGATGCCGGAAAGGGATTCCTGGATATTCCGCGAGACCACGGCGGATTTCTCGTAGAGTTCCAGCGTCGATACCCTGATCCCCTTCGAGAAGTACTTGGTCGCCAGAAAGTAGAACGGCAGGATGCACAGGGCTAGGATTGTCAGCTTCCAGTGGAGGTAGAACAGTATGCCGAGGCAGAGGATAAACTCGATGAATCCGACAATGAGACGCACGATCGAGCTCGAGAAGAAGAGACCCAGTCCCCCCACCTCCCCGATTCTCGAGAGGATGTACCCCGTCTGCGTCTTGTCGAAAAAGGATATCGGCAGCCGGAGAAGGCGCTGGAACAAATCCTTTTTTGCTGTTATGAGTATCTTCTGGTTCAGGACGGTGAAGAGGTAATTCATGAGAAAGGAGGCGATCAGTTTGGCGAGTTGAAGGCCGACCATGGCCAGGACGATGATATGCAGGATCCTGAAGTTTTTCGACACGAAGACATCATCGACGAGATATTTCGTGAGGTACGGGACGGGGAGTGCAATGAGGGATACGAAGAAGAGAAGTATCGACGCCACGACGCCCTTGCGCCAGTGCGGCTTCAGGTACGGAAGCAACGGCTTGAGATCCGAAAACCGGAATTTCTCGTACTCCGGCTTGCGCTTCATGATCTCAAGCGCGGATCTGACATCATGTACGATCTTCTTCATGGCTCGAGTCCCCTTTACCCGTCCCGCATTATACCAATATCACATTTCCAGCTCAAGAGCTATACGACAAATTTCGATCAATGACGGGGGCCTCAGTTCCCGTGCATCCCTGACATGTTCTTCGGGTCGAGCCGGAGGGCGTAAATCCCTCCCGCGCCGGGACGCCCGTCCGTCCACGTGAGAATCACCCCGTGCTCACCGTCTGAAACGGCTTCCGGAAAGAACTGATCGCCCGGCTCCGTGATCAACGGTTCCCCGTTCTCCCGCCACAGGGACTTGCCGTCCGCGTCGATTCTCTGCCCGTAGATATCGCTGTTGCCGGTACCGTTTCGCTCGTCGCTCCACAGGATGTAGGCGCCTCCGGTGCCGTCCGGAACGATACGCGGGTGTCTCTGGTGGCCGTCGGCCGTGCAGACCGGCACACCGCCTCTATTCCATTCGATCCTTCCCCTGCCATCGAGGCGCTGTGCGTAAATATCCCAGCTCGAATTACGACCGTCATGCCACACGAGTATCGCGCCCCCCCTGTCATCCCGTATCAGGCGCGGATACATCTGGTTTCCGGGCCCGACGCACACGACGGCGTCATTTTTTCTCCACTGGACCCTTCCCTCCCCGTCCATGCGCTGCGCGAAGATACCGCGATAATCACCGCGCTCGTCCCACCAAGTGAAGATCGCGCCACCCGCCCCATCCTGCACGATCCAGGCGGCGCTGCGATGTGCCTGCGGGCCGGAGAGCAGCGCACCGCTCCCCTCCCACATGCGATCACCGAAGCCGTTTATCCGCTGCGCGTATTGTGCCGCCTCGTTGCCCCACATTTCACTCCAGGTAATGATGACGCCGTCCTCACCATCCGGCACCATCTGCGGATGTCCGAGCCCCTTTGTCGATTTGTGTATCTGCACACCGTCCCCGTCCCACAGGGGACTCCCCGCCGAATCGATCCTCTGTGCATACATGCAATATTCGTCCCAGCCGAACCGGAGGTCTACCCAACTTACGATCGCTCCGCCACTCCCATCGGTCGTTATCGAGTGGGATTCCTGCTCGTCGCCGGCCATGCATACCGGCACACCGTCGAGCGCCCACGCGATCTCCCCATCGGAGCGCACACGCTGCGCGAATATATCCCATTCGACGCGGCGGTCCGTCCATACGACGATGGCCCCCCCGGCCCCGTCCGATACGACCTTGACCTCGGACTTGCGCCCGATCGCCATACTGACCGGAATTCCATTCGTGGTCCATGCGGGGCGGCCGTCCGCCGTAACCCGCTGCGCGTAGATGTCGACGTTTTCGTGTCGCCGGTCGCACCACACGATGATGGCGCCCCCATAACCATCGTTCACAATACACGGATCCGTCTCCCGGCCCGTAAGATCGCAGACCGGCGTCCCCCCGCGCACCCACTGGGCACGTGAGGAAGAAACGTGCACCACACCCATCGTCACGATACAGGCAAACAATATTCCCGCCGCATTCCGCATACTTCCGTTATCACCAGCCCGCGATACCTCTTGCCGGTATCTATTTCACGGTACCGGCGCTTTCATACCTAGGCACTCCGTTCCGATCGACCCTGCCTGCATAGATATCCGCCGTGTAATCGTCCTTGCGAAGGTCGAGCCACACGACGATCGCCCCCGCGTTGTCGTCGATCACGAGTTGTGGAACCACCTGGGGCTCGGCCTCGGTGCAGATCGCCACGCCGTTCTCGGCCCATAGCGGGGCGCCGGACATGCCGATCCTCTGCGCGTACACATCGCGATAGTCGTCCCGCATGTCATGCCATGTGACGATCGCGCCACCTTCGCCGTCCGCGATGATCTCAGGCGCCCACTGATCCCCGGCTGCGGTACAGAGGGCGACCCCACCGGTATGCCACCGGAGCGCTCCCGCGGCATCGATCCTCTGGGCGAAGATATCCCGGTTCCCGTTCCGGTCATCGACCCACGCAACGATCGCGCCCCCCGCGGTATCCGGCGCGATCCGCGGTTTCCACCGGCTTCCGGACGCGGTGCTCACGGCGACGCCTTCCGTGCGCCATGCACCGCCACCCGAAGCATCGATCCGCTGCATGAAGACATTTCGATCGTCCCTTTGCCGGGTGTACCACGCAACGAGCGCTCCACCGTCGCCGTCCGATACGAGTACCGGGAAGAATTGATCCTCCGGCGCCGCGCACACGCGAACGCCGGCCGCATTCCACTGCGATTCCCCCATCGAGTTCAACCTCTGTGCATGGATATCCCAGGTGCCGTCGCGCCTGTCCTGCCAGGCGACGATCGCACCGCCCTCCCCATCCATGACGATGGCCGGATGCCATTGCAGATCCGACTCCCGGCAGAACGCGATCCCCTCCCTCCCCCAGAATATCTTGCCCCCGCCGTTCACATGCTGGGCGATGAGCTCCTTCCGGCCGCTTCTCATATCGACCCAGACGACGATGGAACCTCCCGCGCCATCACCCGCCGATACGAGGCAGGCCTTCTGTCCCGTCTCGAGACAGATGGCGTTCCCGTTCGATTTCCACAGCACTCCGCCCTTCGAATCGATATGCTGGCCGTAGATATCCCAACCCCTCCGCATGTCCATCCAAACAGCGAGGGCGCCGCCGGCTCCGTCCGGTACCATCGATATCCAGTGCTGGGCATGCCGTTCCGTGCAGACGGGCGCTCCCCCGCCCCCCCACAACATCGTACCGTCCGGAGCTATCCTCTGCGCGTATATGTCCCATCCCCCGTACCGGAAATCCTTCCATACGACGATCGCCCCACCGGCGCCGTCGGGGACGACCCGCGGCGGGCGCTGCGCGTTGACCATTTCACGGACAACGGTCCCGTTCACCGTCCATTGGGCCCGGGCGCAGGGGACCGCGGCGATGGCGACAGCCACCATCAGGAAAATCACCGGCATAAAACCTGATTCGAGGTTAACCTTCATAGCCACATTTCGTTCGGAATATCGATGAATCGAGTGTAGCCGATCCGGGAAGAATCGTCCATACCGCATTCCATGATGTACCGAAATCGAACGGGCACGGAAGGCCGCGGTGATGCGTCAATACGGCGCACGCTAGAAAGTTGTCGGTATCGTATCACCGGGGAAAAAATGGTCGCCGGTCATGAGGACGCTTCGTCTACTTCGTCAGGAAGCAACCTGTTTTCTGCTGCTCTGCATTCCTGTCGTAGATCGTCCCGACGATTCTGTAAGGATAGACGGGCTGTTCGGGCGACTTGACCGCCAGATCGATCTGCCGCTGTTCCGGCTCATCGGACTCGCAATCCCTCAGCAACACCACGGTTGGACGGTGCAACAGGTGGGGATTGTGATTCTGCGCCACCACCACCGCCGTGTCACCACTG
>DATKWS010000240.1:0-14425 GCA_035529435.1 Patescibacteria group bacterium | reverse complement strand
ACATCAAGCCGGCGAATGTCCTCATCACGAAAGACGGCCTCGTGAAGATCGTTGACTTCGGGCTCGCCAAGCTCGGCGGGCGGACGAAACTGACGAGAACCGCAGCGACAGCGGGTACCGTGAGCTACATGTCGCCCGAGCAACTGAAAGGCGACGACATCGATCACCGCTCTGACATCTGGGCCCTGGGGGTCGTGTTGTACGAGATGACCACCGGCGAGACGCCCTTCGGGGGGGACTACGAGCAGGCAGTGAGCTATACGATCGTGAACGAAGCTCCGAGAGCGATTCGAAACCTTCGGCCCGATGTGCCTGTTGAAGTGGAACGCCTCATCGAAAAGACGCTGGCCAAGGATGCGAACGGGCGGTTCCAGACGGCGGCGGAGCTCGTCGGTGCCCTGCAATCATTGAAGAGACGATTCGAATCCGGAGCCACGGATGCCAACCGCGATGAGGCGAAGACGATCCCCTCGATCGCCGTGCTGCCGTTTGCGAACCTGAGCGCGGACAAGGAGAACGAGTACTTCAGCGACGGCCTGACCGAGGACATCATCGACGCCCTGACGCAGGTGCCGGGGCTACGGGTGATGGCGCGGACCTCGGCCTTCTCCTTCCGCGGCAAGGATGCGGACGTGCGTGAAATCGGCGCGCGGCTCAACGTCGAGCACATCCTGGAAGGCAGCGTACGTAGAGCGGGTAATCGCCTCCGTGTGACGGCGCAGCTCGTCAAGGCGAGCGACGGGTACCACCTGTGGAGCCAGCGCTTCGACCGGGAGATGACGGATGTCTTCGCCATTCAGGACGAGATCTCCCAGGCCATCGTGGAGAAGCTGCGGCTGCGCCTCTCGGGGGACCGGCCGCTGGTGAAACGGCACACGGAAAACATGGAAGCGTACCACCTGTTCCTGAGGGGCCGCCATTGTGTGCTCAGGATGACCCCGGAGTCACTCATGAAGGGCAAGGAGTATCTGGAACAGGCTATCGCGGTCGACCCGGACTACGCGCTGGCTTACGCGGGGATAGCGGAGTTCTGTTTCTTTACCTCCCTTTGGAGCTTCAGGCACCCGAGAGAGGATCTTCTCAAAACCAAATCGGCGGCACTGGAGGCCCTCAGGCGGGATGACACGCTTGCCGAGGCGCACAGCATGTTGGGGATCGTCCGGGGAATCTTCGACTTTGATTGGACAGGCGCGGAGCGAGAATTTCGTTGCGCCCTGGAACTCAATCCGGCGTCTCCGATCGTCCGCTACAGCTATGGATTTTGGTTTCTCCGTCCGATGGGGCGGTCGGACGAAGCATTGCTGCAAGTCCAACAGGCCGTGAAACTGGATCCGCTATCCCCGAACTACAATGCCTGGCTGGGAGTTGTGTATAACTCCATGCAACAGCATGATCTGGCGATCGCGCAGTACGAGCGTGCGATCGAACTGGACCCGAGTCTTTGGCGGCCCCATTGGCTGCTTGCCATCGCGTACGGGCAAATGAGAAAGTTCGAAGATTCGATTGCCGAGGCCCAGAAGGCTTGCGAGCTTTCCGGGCGCAATGCGCCGACGCTCGGAGCGCTTGGGATGGCGTACGGGCGCGCGGGCAGGCGTATCGAGGCCGAAGCACTCTTGGAGAAGTTGATGGCGCGAAGCCGGACAGATTATATATCTCCCTTCGCGATGGCATTGGTTTATTCGGGCCTGGGAGAGTCGGATCAAGTCATAGAATGGCTGGAGAAGGGCGTCGAGGAGCGTGATGTGCTCGTGGTCAGCATCATTCGGTCCGAGCACCTGCTGCTGAGCCCCGTCTGGGGATACCCGCGCTACCAGGCCCTGCTGCGGAAGATGAATCTGGAGCCCTGAGCGGGCCACGTATGAAGCACCGCTACGTCGCGCTGGACTGGATGCGTGGTATCGCCATGGTCCTGATGGCCGTCGACCATGCCTCCGGAGCCTTCAATAAGGATCGGCTCTTCACCGACTCGGCGTTTTTCTATAAAGCCGGCATGAGACTCCCCGCGTTTCAGTTCTTCACGAGGTGGATTACACATATCTGTGCGCCGGCGTTTCTGTTTCTCGCCGGGACGGCCCTCGCCCTGAGCCTGGAACGGCGGGCGAGAGCCGGCGAGTCGAACGCCTCCATCGATCGCTATCTGCTGACGCGGGGAGCTATTATCGCGCTGCTCGATACCATCCTCATTTCACGGTTCTGGGGCTACGGTTCGATCATGCTTCAGGTCCTCTATGCAATCGGCATATCGCTCGTATTGATGATCCCGTTGCGGCGTCTGAGGGCGGCCTGGCTCTTAGGGACATCCATAGGCTTCTTGCTTCTCGGTGAGCTCTTGATCGGAGTCCTGCTCAGTCTCAACAACGATCAGCCGACGGTGATCGGCGTCTTGATGATTCACGGCGGCTTGCTGCCTCACCTTATTGTCCCGTATCCCGTGTTTCCCTGGCTCGCGGTGATGATTCTGGGCTTCGTGTTTGGGAAAAGACTGCTTCGCATCAGAGACTCCGGATCGACCCGATGGTCGGCCGAGAGGGTGCTCATGGTGAGCGGCGCGGCTTCATTGATCGTGTTCGGAATCGTACGAGGCTTGAATAGCTACGGGAATATGTCGCTCCTCCGGGATAACGGTTCTCTCATCCAATGGCTTCATGTCAGCAAATATCCTCCGAGCTTGTCGTTTATGACGCTGGAGCTCGGATTGACCGGTATCATTCTCGCTCTGTTATTCAGGCTGCAGGGTAAAGCCCACGGGGCGGTACGGCTCTGGAATCCGATACTCGTTTTCGGTCAGACGGCGTTCTTCTTCTACGTTCTGCACATAGTGCTTCTGGAATTGTCGGCGAGGGGCTTGAACCTCCATTTGGAAATGGGATTGGGGACCACGTATCTGGCGACGGTGGCCGTTCTGGTATTCCTCTATCCCTTCTGTCTCCGGTATCGACGGTACAAAGCTTCACACCCAGGTGGCTGGGCGCGGTATATATAGAAAGAAACATTTCATTATCTATCAGCTGTTCTGCTAGAATCGGTACCGGCTTGATGAAATTCTCGGGGGAATGCCCGATGAGGTGGAGGTTTGTCCCACCTTCTGGGGGTAGCGATGATAGGGGAAACGATATCCCATTACCGGATCCTCTCGAAGCTCGGCGAGGGAGGGATGGGGGTGGTGTACAGGGCCGAGGACACGAAGCTCAAGCGTTCGGTCGCGCTCAAGTTCCTGCCTCCCGAGCTCACGCGAGACCCCGAGGCGAAGGAGCGCTTCATACGCGAGGCGCAGGCCGCCTCGGCGCTCGATCATCCGAACATCTGCACCGTTCACGAGATAGATGAAACGGCCGAGGGACAGCTCTTCATCTGCATGGCGTACTACGAGGGGGAGACGCTCAAGGAGCGGATCAGGAGAGGGCTCCTCCCCCTGGAAGAGGCGGTCCGGATCGCGCTGCAGGTCGGGCAGGGGCTCGCCAAGGCGCATGCCGGGGGGATCGTCCACCGCGACATCAAGCCCGCGAACATCGTCATCACGAAAGACGGGGTCGCGAAGATCCTCGATTTCGGCCTCGCCAAGCTGGCGGGGCAGGTCGGGCTGACGAAGACCTCGTCGACCCTCGGCACCGTGGCCTACATGTCCCCCGAGCAGGTGCGCGGCGATGCTATGGATCATCGAACCGACATCTGGTCGCTCGGCGCCGTGCTCTACGAGATGCTGACGGGCCGGCTCCCGTTCAAGGGTGAGTACGAGCAGACGATGATGTATTCGATCCTCAATGAGGCGCCGGCGCCGCTCACAGACATTCGGCCCGATGCGCCAAGGAAGCTGGGAGAGATCGTGGAGAAGGCGCTGGCCAAGGATCCCTCCGAACGGTATCAGCGCATGGGCGATGTCGCGGCCGATCTCGATGTACTGCGCGAAGAGCTGCGCACGGCAACAAAGGCTACATTGGCGCCTGCCCGCCGAGCTCTGGGACCGCGCGTGTGGATCGGGCTCGCCGCGGTGATCGTCTTTGTGGGTCTCGCTTTCATTCTGGGGAGGCCGTATCTCACCAAGCCCCACGAGAAAGCGATCGCATCGCTCGCCGTGCTTCCGTTCCGGAACATGTCAGCCGATCCGGGAGAGGAGTATTTCTCCGACGGGATGACGGAGGCGATCATCAAGGAGCTCTCGCAGATCAAGGCGCTCCGCGTGATCTCGAGAACATCGGTAATGCAGTACAAGGATAGCCCCAAGACGGTACCTCAGATCGCGCGCGAGCTCGGCGTCGACGCGATCGTCGAAGGCTCGGTCCTCAGGGCCGACAACGACGTTCGTATCACGGCGCAGCTCATCGCGGCCCGTCCCGAAAAGCACCTCTGGGCGGATGATTTTACGCGCACCCTCGAGAACGTGCTGCTCCTTCAGAGCGAGGTTGCCCGGGCGATCGCGCGGGAGATCAAGGTTGCGGTGACGCCGGCGGAGCAGGAGCGGCTGGCCAGTGCCCGGGTCGTGAATCCCGAGGCTCACGAAGCGTATCTCAAGGGGAATTACTTTTGGGCCAAGACGACGCCGGCCGACTGGTACAAGAGCATTCAATATTTTCAGCAGGCGATCGACATAGACTCGATGTATGCTCCGGCGTACGCGGGCATGGCGAAGGCATACGACATCATGGGGAGCATGGGGGTGCAGCCTCCGCGTGAGGCATGGCCGAAGGTGAGGGCATATACCGAAAAGGCCATGGCCCTCGATCCGACGCTGACAGAAGGCTTGTTGCTCATCGCCGACGTGAAGTTCTGCTATGAATGGGACGTCAGGGGCGCCGAAAAGTACTACAAGCGGGCGATCGAGCTCGATCCGAACCTTGCCCTGGCTCATTTCTTTTACGGATTCTATCTTACTAGTCAGGGATTATTCAAAGAGGGAATTCCGGAAATGAAGCGCGCCCTCAGCCTCGATCCTCTATCCCCTGTCATACTCTCCACCATTAGCTATGGCTATGAGATCTCCGGGGAATATGACAGTGCCTTGACATACATCAATCTTGCGACTGAAATCGACAGTTCCGTCGCCATGATCTATTTGAGAAAACCCGCTATCTACCTGCGGCAGGGAAGGTATGCCAAGGCCATCGAAGAGGCCGGGAAGGGAGTTGCCAAGGGCTTTCCCCTCTCCTTGGAGACTCTCGCTGTTGCGTACGCGCTATCCGGGCATACCGACGAGGCGCGCGAGTCCCTCGAGAAGCTCTTCGAGTGGATAGGAGACAGCTACTATTCGCCCGTTGCAATTGCCGAAGTGTATTGCGCCCTCGGCGATCGCGAGAAGGCGCTCGAGTATTTCGAAAAAGGGTACGAAGAGCGGGACGTCCTTCTGGTTATGCCCGCGCTCATGCCCCCCTGGTGCGATTTTCTCAAGTCGGATCCGCGATACCAGGATATCATGAAAAAGGTCGGTACCGGAAAATGATCGCACAGCGGATAGAGTAGCGACTGAGGTGCGCATGATCGGAAAAACGATATCGCACTACCGGATCCTCGAGAAGCTCGGTGAGGGGGGGATGGGCGTCGTGTACAAGGCGGAGGCACGAGGCTTGGCGGCACGACGCTTGGCCGCATCGTCGCGCTCAAATTCCTCCCCCCGGAGTTCACGCGCGATCCCGCGGCGAAGGAGCGTCTCACATAGAATTCACGGCAAAGAGTAAAATCTTAGCCGCATCCATATCATCGCAAAAGCACCATCTTGCGTGTTTCGTCGAATCCCGGCGTCATGAGGCGGTAGAAGTAGACACCGCTGGCCGCGGTATTGCCGGCGCCGTCCGTGCCGTCCCACAGCACCTCGTGGCGCCCCGCGTTCATGCGCCGGTCGGTGAGGTTCCGAACGAGTCTGCCGCCGACGTCAAAGACGGCGATCGTCACGTGCCCGGGAGCGGCGAGCTCGTACCGGATCGTTGTCAAGGGATTGAACGGGTTTGGCGTCGCGCCCAAGAGCCGCGTCGCCGATCCCTGTAGCATTGCGCGTCCGCCGCGATCCGTCTCCGGTGGGGGGCCGACGAAGTGCACGCAGTCGGACGCCTCAAACGGCGTGCCGTCTTCGAGCATACCCGTCAGGAGCAGCGAGCGGTTCTCACCCGCATCGGGCTCGCCGTACGCGAGCAGCGCGGCCGCGATTTCCTGAGCGCTGAACTTCAGCACGAGATCAGTGTGACCGTCGGATCCGGACTCGGAGCAGACGCACCCGGCACCGTAGGGAGCGGGCGATGAGACGTCCTCGTACCCCCACCCATGCGGACGGGGAGCGACGCCTTCGAGTAAAAGCGACTCGAAGTTGATATCATGTACGTCGAATTCCTCGCCGCCGAGGATTGCTACCGGCAGTACGCCGCCCTTCTTCGGATTTCCGCTCTCCAGGAACTCGAACAGCTTGACGTTGAACGGGTTCGGGCAGGAGCCGGGCTTGATGTCGAGGCCGGCCTGCAGCGCCGCCGGCCGCTCGTAGATCCAGTTCACGTGCGTTTCGCGACCGGCCACGCCCGTGCGGAAGAGCAGGCTGTCCGCCTCGTCGTACCCGCACGCCTCCTTCAGCTCCTCCTCCCTGGCGCAGTCCGTATTCAGCCAGCGGGTCACGCCCCGCGGCCAACTCGCCGGATTGCTGAGCTCCGCCCGGCACGAGTCGATGACGACGCCGCTCACCGGGCCGGGTACGGGAGTCTCGCGGCGGTCGACGCCGGTCATCGGGTCTCCATCGACGTCGTACCTCAGTCCGTCGAAGAGCTTCTGGCACATCGCAGCATTGTCGAGCAGCCCCTCGAGGCCGTCACCGGCGACGAGCCCCACATGAAAGACGAGCGATTGTCCGGCGGAGAGCGAACTGAACGGTCCCGTGCTGATCAGGATCCGGTAGTCGTCGGGGGTGTCCATGTTCCGGTCGGTACTTCGCCGTGCCATGACCTCGTACCGCTGAAAGTCGTTGGTCGGATCGCCGCCATTCTCGTACGGCAGCTCGCCGGCAAAAATCTGAAACGAGGTCATGCCGACTCCGTGCGGTGCATACTCCGATGTGGGATCGGTCAGGTGCCCCAGTATCATGGCGCCGATGTAGCTCGTCGTCTGCCCGCCGTCACCATCGGCGTCGTACATGTACCCCATGCTGATGGATGCCGGGCCGAGCTCGGTGCAGCGGATCCCCTGCCACGAGCCGGCGGCATCGTCCTCCCAGTATTCATCGCCGCCACGATGGCCGATATCGCCGTCCACGAAAAATCCGAAGTAGACCCAGCGCAGGCACTCCGATCCGGTGTTCGTGATGGTGAAGGTGATCCCGACGAAATCGTCGAAGCGCGGGTCGGTCCACTGGTAGCTCTCCTGTCTGACCGTGATGTGCATCGGGTTGTGGTCGGGATACCTGTCGATGGCGGTCTGCTGATCGTCGGTGAACCAGGAGCTGAACATCTGATCGGAAATCGCGGCGTAGTCTTCGTCGATCAATCCGTCGCCGTCGTTGTCGCGGCCGTCGAGCCAGTCCTCATCGATGAGGCCGTCACCGTCATCATCGGCGTACGGCGATGGGAGCCGGTTCCCACCCACGGCACCTTCGTATGAATGATAGAACCTGTCGATCGGATCATCGGTCGGCATGAACTCCATATCGATCGCCGCGGTCGAGACGCAGGGCACCGTGAATCCGTCCATGCACCCCTTTCTCGCGCCCACCCAGAGCCCCGAGATATACAGGTGCTCGACACCGCTGCCCGCCGGCCACTCGGCAGACGGGAACTGGCTGATCGGCGTATCGGCGCTGGGGAAGGAGCCGAATACCCCCCAGTTTCCCGTGTGGAGCAGCAGCTCGCCGGTGTCGTGGACGCCGCTCCCATCGAGCACGACTATTCCGAGCATGTCCCGCCCGCCGTCCGCCGGCAGCGGCGGAGCGGTGTCCCGTGCCGGTGCGCCGGTGGGAAGAATGACCACGAGACAGACGACCAGAAGAGCGATGGAGAAATTGAAATGAGAATGCATTACATTACCCCCCAGTTTCGGCGAAAATAGGTGGTGGACCTGCAACCTGCTGCCGTTTTCCACTACGAAGGCAGCCGTTCGGTGGGGATTTACACGATGAATCTGGGTAATCTCTTTCTTTGGGAAAGATAAAATATTCCGGGATCGAACGCCATATGTTTGTTGAAAGGGCCCGAGTTTTGGTAATGACATAACTTTATAAACCATGTTATAATATAAGGACTTATCTTTTACGGATTACAGCATGAAACCGGAACTCCGGTCGAAACCGCCGAGGTGCACAATAGGAGGAGCACCATGAAAAGAGCAACATTGTTCACAGTCATCTGTCTCATCCAATTCCTCTCGTACGCTCCGTGCCACGCGCAAACAGTATGGCATGTCTATGAGGACGGCTCGGGGGACGCCCCCGATATAACCACGGCGGTTTTGTGGGCGGTGAACGGGGATACGATCCTCGTGCACGCGGGGACGTATTACGAGCACAATATCGTCGTCGGGGAGGATCTCGTCATTATCGGCGTCGATGGGGCGGAGAACGTGATCGTCGACGCGGAGGAGCTCGATCGGTGCTTCTACTTCATCGGATCGGGCGCTTCCATCACCTTCGACGGCTTCACGCTGAAGAACGGCCTCACCGTGGATCAGGGCGGCGGGATCAATTGCTACCTCGCCGATGCAACGATCTCGAACTGTATCATCGAGGACTGCGAGGCGCATCTCGGGGGAGGGATATACGTCAGGGAGTCGAGCCCGGCTATCGAGAACTGTACGATCTATCGCAATTATACCGATTTCAAGGGAGGCGGCATAGATCTCAACGCGGCGTCACCGACGATTACGAACTGCCGTATCATCTATAACTCCTCCGCTATGGAGGGTGGCGGGATCTTCTGCTACAACTCTCACTTCACCACGGTCGACTCATGCGTCATCGCGTGGAACCACGTCGACGGGGACGGCGGCGGCGTCTACATAGACGACGCCACGATCACGTTCAACAACTGCACGATCAGCCACAACGTCATGGATGTCCTCGACCACCACGGCGGCGGCATCTACGTCGGCGAGAACGGGTATGCGTTTCTCGACCGTTCGATCGTCTCATACTCGGAGTTGAGCGACGGGATATACGGCGACGCGGCCGCCGCGGGGGCGGGCCTCTCGTGCTGCGACGTCTTCGGTAGCGAGAGCGGCAACTACGGAGGCACTATATCGGACCAGACCGGATACAACGACAACTTCTCACTCGATCCCCTCTACTGCAATCCCACCATGTACGAGGATTACGATTTCACCATCAGCGACACATCCCCCTGCCGGCCGGCGGCCTCCCCGTGCGGCCAACTCGTCGGTGCGGAGGCGGCGGGCTGCTCCTTCGGTACGATTGACGTTGCATGGGACGGCTCCGGGGACGCCACGACGATCGCAAGCGGTATCGGCATGGCACTCGCCCGGGATACGATCCAGGTCAAGGCGGGTACCTACACGGGGAACGGCAACCGCTACCTGCGCCTGTACGGGAAGGGGCTCTACATCCGGTCCGAGAGCGGCCCCGCGGCGACGATCATAGACGGCGGCAGCACGCCGGCGTGGGGGTGCAACGGCTTCATCTTCGACTACTACTGGCGGCAGGACACGACGGCCGTGATAGACGGCTTCACGATCACCGGCTGCTCGAAGGGCGGCCTCGATATCGGATTCAAGGACGACGTGATCATACGGAACTGCATCATCACGGGGAACGTCAACCTCGGCGTCAATCCCGAGGGGCGGGGGATCGCCATACACAATGCATCCCCGAGGATCGAGAACAGCACGATCAGCAACAACGCGACCGCGGAGAGCGGCGGCGGGATCTATTTTTACTCGGGGGGCTATCCGCGGATCACCGGCTGCGCGATCGAGAACAACTACGCGCAGGGGAACGGCGGCGGCATATACGACGCCGCCGGATCCGATTGGAGCCGGACGATGGTCGTCGACGACTGCGAGATCACGGGGAACAGATGCGACGGATCGGGCGGAGGCGTCGGATACGACGGATACAATTTCGCCGACGAGATGCGCCTCACCGATTGCGTCATGTCGCTGGATACGGCCGCGGTGGACGGGGGCGGCATCTACTCCGATGGGGGCCTCCTGACCGTTCACCGCTGCACGATCGTCGACAACTTCGCCGGCAACACCGGAGCGGGTATCCGCTACTACAACGATCACGATTTCTTCCGGCTGATCGTCGCGTTCAACGACGAAACGGAGGGGATATACAGGCCCCTGGGTTCGACGCTCAACATCGCTTGCAGCGATGTCTACGGAAACGATGGGGGGAACTACGCCGGCAGCATCGCCGATCCCACCGGCACGAACGGAAACATATCCGCCGATCCCCTCTTCTGCGACCTGCCCGGCGGAGATTACACCATCTACAATATCTCTCCCTGCGCCGCCGCGCAGAGCCCCTGCGGCGAGAGCATGGGCGCGCTGGGGATTGGCTGCCACCGGTACCCCGATCTCGTCGTGAGCGACGTCGATTTCGATGATACGAATCCCGAGTTCGGCGACGCAATCACGGCAACCGTGAAGATCAAGAACGTCGGTGACTGGAAGGCGGGGGCGTTTTTCATCGATTACTACGAGGACCTCTCCTCGCCACCCGTCGTCGGCGGCGCGGGGGACCTCCGGTACCACGCCGACAGCCTCGCCGCGGGTGATTCGATCACCTGGAACGCGGGAGGAATCGAGGCCGAATGCTTCTCGAACTGGACGAGCTACCTCCAGGTCGACACGGACGGCTCGGTCGAGGAGTGGAACGAGGGGAACAACGTAAGCGGTCCGTACGCCGTCCATTGGAGCCCGCCGCAGAAGGAGAATTGGCCCGTCGCAGGCGGAGGCGATTTCAGCTCTTCTCCCGCGATCGCCCGCTTCGACGACGACCCGGCAACGATGGAGGTGATTGTCGGGTGCAACGATGGCCATGTGTACGCGCTCACATCCAATGGGGAGAACGTTCCCGGGTGGCCGATCGACATCGGTTCACCGGTGCGCTCGTCGCCGGCCGTGGGTAACGTCACCGGTGACTACCATGCGGAGGTCGTCTTCGGTTGCGACAATGAATTCCTCTACGTTTTCGACTACGAGGGGAACCAGCTCTGGAAGTACGGTACGAAGAATCCGGTCAAGACGACCCCCGCCCTCGTCGATCTCGACGACGACGGCCTCCTCGAGATCGTCCTCGGCGCATTGAATGAATCGGGTGAGGGATGTGCATACGCCATCGATGACGACGGTACCGATTATCCGGGAGGCTGGCCGGTCAATCTCGGCGGGACCTACGCCTCCTCCGCCGCGGTCGGCGACGTGAACGGCGACGGCGATTTCGAGATCGCGGTCGTGGCCACGGGATACACCAAACCGGCTCTTCAATCGAAGGTCTTCCTGCTCGATGAATCCGGAGCGAGCTACAGCGTCGATTGGCCCGTCGTGGTCGATACGGTCATCACGGCCGCACCGGTCATGGGAGATATAGCAGGTCACGGATACCTCGAGATCATCGTGGGCGGCCTGAACGGCGCGGTGTACGCGATCAACCTCACGGGAAGTATCTGGCTGGGCCCGCCCCGCGTGCCGGGAGCGATCGAACAACCGCTCGCGCTGACGAACACGGACAAAGATGGCTACCAGGAGATCGTGGTGGGCTCGCGGTACTGGCAGACGACGTTCCCCCCCTTCGGGAAATGGATGGGCACGGTGACGCTCCTCGACAATGACAAATCGACGATATACCCATTTCCATGTGCGGCCGGTTCGTGGACGCTCGATTACGATATGCCTTCCCCGATCGCCTTCGAGAATATGCTGATCGCGGGGAGCCCGGGTCCGGGAAGCGGCCTCTATGC
Organism: Patescibacteria group bacterium; assembly: GCA_035529435.1. GTDB lineage: Bacteria > Krumholzibacteriota > Krumholzibacteriia > Krumholzibacteriales > Krumholzibacteriaceae > DATKWS01. The sequence goes on along the minus strand of DATKWS010000240.1, from coordinate 2,546 downwards.
ATGGGAGCCGTATGCGAGCACCTGGAGCGCCCTGGACGGTTTCCCCGAGGGAGGATGCGGTGGGCTGATTGCCTCCCCCGCCGTCGGCGATCTCGACGGCGACGGCTCCCTCGAGCTCGTCGCACCGGCCCTGAACGACTCGATCTACTGCTACGACCTGAGCTGCAGCGACGACTTCCTCGCGAGCCTCAATCTCTTCTGGCCGATGTACCGGAACGAGCGGACGCGGACCGGGTGCTTCTTCATCGAGGATGTGACCGCTGTGGAAACGCCCGGGGATGCGGCGCCCGAAGTCACGTGCATTCGAGCGGTCTACCCCAACCCCTTCAATCCCGCGACGCGGATCACCTTCGACGTCGCCGAGCGTTCGCTCGTCAGAATCGCCGTGTACGACGTTTCGGGGCGGAAGGTGTGCGTGCTGAAGGATGGCTTCGTGAATCCCGGACGCCACGAAGTCGTATGGCACGGCGTGACCGGCAGCGGATCACCCGTGGCATCGGGCATCTACTTCTGCCGTCTCGAGGCGGGAACGGTCTCCGAGACGATCAAGATGGTGCTGTTGCGGTGAAGATACAATATTGATGAAATTGAGCTGGGCCGAAAAATCGGGAGGCAGTGAAAGACATTTTATCGATGATCTTCGAGTCTATGAAGTTCAATACGAGACATTGGATTTGAGCTACTTGGAAGACTGGTCGAATAGATTGGGTGTCGAGCCGCTGTTGAAGAAGTTACAGGAAGAGGCGGAAACAATATAAACGGCGGATTTTGTTGAGACATTGAAAAAAGTCGAATATTACGCGCCGCGTTCATTGTCGGTAGGCTCTTGTTCGTGCCTTTTGATCATCTGCAGGCATCTTCGATAGTATTGGCATTTCAATATGTCACCTCTGCGTTCGATCATGGTAATACCCTTTGGTCTCATCGGGGCGCCGAGTTTATCCTGGCATTGGCAGATATACGGGTGTTTTGCGCTAAGTCAATGGGTTACAAGGCGTTATACGGCAAAATGTTGCGTAGAATCCGGCTGTAGCGGAATATATGCAATATATTTGAGGCGCGCTGTCTTATAAACAGGGCATCCCAAGGGCAGTATCTGCCACGGGAACCGGATTCCTTTGATATAACCGACTGTTAGGGGATAAGTTTAGTGGGGAATTATCGACTTAATATGGCGGGGGTAGCTGATGGGCACCAGTTTCGAGGTCAGATTTCTCTCATTTTATAGGTCGGCATTGAGGCAGGAAGTCAGCGCAGCTAAATAATTGCTGTATCAGAATTAGTGTTATGTTATACTATTCGCGTGTAACGAGAAAGCGTTACTTAAAATCGGCTCAAGAAAGTCCACATTCATTCAACGACCTACAGTAACTGCGAGTATTGCAATGCGGACGGAATAAACAGAAGGGAGTGGCGATTGTGAGAAGACTAATAGTCAGTTTGATTGCTTTAGTGGCTCTCGGACTATCAACTGCGTCTACCGCACAGTGCCCGGTTGGTTCTGGTTGGTGGGTCTATCAAACTCCGGATGGATTAACCAACCTCAAATTCCACGTAAAACCGGGGGGCACGGCGGTGGACTCCCTTGAATTTACTCTCAACGCTATTTGCGGTACTACTGGCACTACGAAGAGTTCGACTTCGGGAAAGGCCATAACGTGCGAACCCTGGGGTTTCACATGGTCTTCAAGCTGCAACACTATGCCGCCGTATAAGGACGGATTCGACCTGACAGTGACATTTACGGACACTCAAACTTCTACGACCGTGCTTGACGTCAAGAAATGGATAAACAGTTGTGCTTCTTGCCGTGCCCTGGATAATTCGAGCGTCGTCGGTACGGAGATGTCGACCTGGAGTCTAATCAAGGCGTTATACGATTTTTAATAACGGCACGGGTGTTGTCCCCCGCCAATATTAAAACAGCACGTCAATGTCAAAAGCAATATGTCGATTGTTTCCATTCATACCGATGATGCAGTCCGCTATGATCCAAACACCCGAAAATCCCGCTTCTACTACCAGATTTCTTCATGATGTTCATTTAGGAATGCACGGGTGGTGGGTATGTGGGTGGGTCCAATGATTTCTGACACTAAACATGTCGCTGATCACCCACTGCCGAATCGAAAACTCAGACTTGTATTTTCTGCGGGAAGCCGAGTTCCTTGTGAAACAATGGAGAAAGGAGTACAATCAGGTTCGTCCACACAGCTCTCTGGGTTATCGGCCACCGGCGCCGGTGACAAGAGAACCGCCTCCCATGGACCAAGCAGTTTGAGTCTCGGAGTTGTACAAATCCCGGGGGCACGTCACAATCGGAGATATTGAGAAAGGAGATTTATTTGATGAAGAATGTAGAAATGACCGTTGAAGGGGAGACCCTTATCATTAAAGTAGATCTGTCCAAGGACTTCGGCCCATCTAAGTCGGGTAAGACCATCATAGTGGCTTCCACTGAGGGAAATGTGCCCGTCCTGGAAAGGGATGAGAAGATAGGGTTGAATGTTTATCGTTATCCTGATTGAGCATTATTTTCACCCAGC
>DATKWS010000239.1:0-16935 GCA_035529435.1 Patescibacteria group bacterium | reverse complement strand
CGCCCGAGTGCCCCGTATTCGGCGCCTGCGGCGGTTGCCACATGCTTCACCTGAGCTACCAGGACGAGATCGCGACCAAGGAGGCCGTGCTCCTCGAGAATCTCGAACGTATCGGCAAGGTCAAAACGGCCCTCGCCGGCGTGATCGCCTCCCCGGAACGATTCGGGTACCGAAACCACGCCGAGTTCCGCGTGAACGGCGAGCGGCGGCCCGGCTTCGCCGCGCGGGAGTCCGACGAGGTCGTCCCCTTCCCGCAGCAGGGATGCCTCCTCCTGTCGCCCGTTATGAGAGAGGCGATCGCCGATCTGCCCCCCGAATCCCTCCCCGCAGGCGGAGAGGTGCGCGTGCGCCTCGACCGGTTCGGAGCCGTCCACTTCTGGGGCCTCACCGACCGGGCCGGCCCCCCTGACATTTTGATGGAGGCGAAGGGATACCTCTTCCCCGTGAGCCCCGAGTCGTTCTTCCAGGTGAACCGGTACCTGAACGATACGCTCCTCGATCTCGTCGTATCCCTGCCGAAAGAGGCCAGGCGCAAGCTCCTCGATCTCTACTGCGGCGTCGGATTCTTCACCCTGCCCCTTTCGCGGCTCGTCATGGAGGCGACCGGCATCGAGAGCAATGCGGCCGCCCACCGGAGCGCCATCGCGGCGCGGCGTCTCAACAAGACGACGAATGTACGGTTCCTGCATGGAATGGTGGAGAAAAGGATTCACAAGATCCGGGACATCGACATCATCATCGCCGACCCGCCGCGCTCGGGCATCAACGCGCAGGCACTCAAGGGTATAATAAAGATAAGACCCACTGAGCTGATCATCGTATCGTGCGAGCCGCCGACCTTCGCGCGGGACGCGGCGAGGCTCATCGAGGCGGGATACATCCTCTCGGCGGTGCACCTCGTCGACCTCTTTCCGGGGACATATCATATCGAAACGGTGGCGCTGTTTCGCCGGAGCTGAAGCAAAGAGAGAGGCACTCTCCGCTTCTATTCATCCATATCGGTCCATTCGATCTTCACATTGAGGTGCTCGGTATCGTAGTACTTGTCGACGTTCACGAGGCTCGGCGATTTCCTGATCTCCACGAGCGGCACCTTCCTCAGGCGCGCGCGCTGGAGCGCCACCATGTATCCCACATCGCCGTTCTTTATCATCTCGACGGCGTTGTTACCGAAGCGCCTCCCCGTCTGCCGGTCCTTCTGGGACGGCGGAGCGCCCCGCTGGAGGTAGGCGAGCGCCGTGTAGCGGGTATGATGAAATTCATGCTCGAGAAGCGCTTTCAGGTAGCTGCCGACGCCGCCCAGGCTGTAGTGCCCGAACTCGTCGAGCTGCGCGTCCTTGCGGACCTCCTCCTCACCCTTGATATGGGAGCCCTCGGAGACGACGATCAGTTTGTAGAGATGCTCGAATCCCATCGCCTTGCTCTGCGCCAATCCCTCCCTGATGACCGCCGAGAGCTTCTCGAGTGTGAACGGGTACTCGGGGATCAGTATGACGTCGGCGAACGCCGCCTCTCCTCCCCTGAGCGCCAGCCACCCCGAATGGCGCCCCATCACCTCGAGGAAGAATATCGTCTGGTGCGACTCCGCGGTGTGAGAGATCCGCTCGGCGCTGTCACAGATCACGTTGAGGGCCGTGTCGTAGCCGAGGGAGTACTCGGTGCCGGCGAGATCGCGATCGATCGTCTTGGGAATGCCGACGACGGGGACGCCGCGCTCGTGCAGCGTCGCCGCCGCGCCGAGCGTGTCCTCGCCGCCGATCGCGATCACCGCATCGAGCCTGAGCTTCTTCATATTCTTCTTCACGAGATCGGTCCGGTCGTTCCCCTCCGCCACCGGATTCGTCCTGCTGCACTGGAGCTTGCTCCCGCCCATCCTGCTGTAGTCCTTTATGATCTCGGGACCCAGCGTGACGACGTGCTGATCGTTCTCCTCTATGCAGAGCGCCTCCCAACCCCGCTTGAGGCCGATGACCTCGTACCCGTAGATGGTCGCCCGCTCGACGACGCCGGCGATGGCGGGATTCAGTCCGGGTGCGTCACCGCCGCCCGTCAATACTCCGATTCTCATTTCAATACCCCTCTCCCGTACTCTTCACCGTTCGCACCGACTTGATTATCTTTTTCATTCCCGGCAAGCCCCGCGCACACCCGCGGTCATCATTCGCATTCCCCTCGCCTCTTCATGAATTCATCGAATGTCATCTGCTGCTTGTAACATTCCTTGTTGATATACTTGAGGAGGGGAAGGAATGTCTCCGGCGGGACGAAGCCGGGAACGACCGTGATCAATTTCCCCTCCCTGTCGAGGTACGCGAGGGAGGGAAATCCCGTAACGCGGAAATGCCGCGTCAGCTCGACGGGTGTGTATGCCTTCCCCTCGTAGTCGAGCCGATCCGTTTTGCTCTCGGCGTTTATCCGTATCGACACGAAGTGATCGCCGAGATACGCGGCGATCTCCGGCTTGGAGAACGTCCTCTCATCCATCACCTTGCACCACTTGCACCAGGATGTATAGAAATCTATGACAACGGGCTTCTGTTCCTTCCGGGCACGGGCCAGTCCCTCATTGAAGGAGACCCAGGCGTTCGCCGTCCCATGGGTACCGGCCGATTCCTGTCCCCCGCACCCGATCAGAAGAACAACAAGCGCGAATATAAACGGCACATGATATCTCCTCCCTATCATCGAATCTCCTTTCCCCGTCGCGCACCGCCGCGCGACTGTACAGAATGATATATAATGTGCGTCGAATACACAAGGGGCGCGTCTCGCGGAACCGCGAGGGGCTGATCCAGATAAAATATTGCCGTCATCCATGGATCTGGGCTACAGTACGTGTGGAAAAATGGAGAAGGGAATGCAATCGGATTCGCGCGCACGGCAAACATGTCAACAAGAACAGCAATACTGGTAATGATCGGCATAGTGGTCATGGGGTCCTGTGAAAAGACCGATCCAACCTGCATCTATATATCCCCGTTGGGAAATGACGGCAATGCCGGTACCAAGAAAAATCCCCTGAAATCAGTCCAAAAAGCTCAAGAAATATTACTGGAATACAATCCCGAGGCCGATGCAATAATTAAAATAGCGAGCGCTAAGGGCTGCTATGCAGACCAATATATAGAATCGACATATTCAAACCCAACATATTCGATTACTTTCGAATCGGAACCGAGAGAATATAATGCAGTATTTGTGAGCGAAGGCGACTCCATTGCAAAGAGATTTTTTGCTTTTAGATCCGAACGTGGCCTGCGAAGCAATATCATACTGAAGCGGCTCACAATAAAGAATTACATATCCGGCGCCATTTTATTTGCAGGTGATCGTGAAAGTCGCAATAGATGGAATGGGTACAATCTTGTTGAAGATTGTATCTTCGAAAATATCGGCAATCGCAGCGCCCCTGATAAGCCATTAGCCTATTCAGTAATAGGATTGACAAATTCGAGAAATAACACGATCAGGAACTGTCGATTCGTAAATATATCCAATTTTACCATAGGAACTTTTTTACAGAAATACCCTGACACTATTGATCCATCAGAGCTACAAAATAATTTTCCGAATATTGCCGAATATAATTGCAGCAGAAAACTCGTCACCAATGGCGAAAAACAACGTTACATGCCAATTATTGCAATATATATTGCGCATTTCGGTGATTCGAATATTGTAGATGGTTGCTATTTTTCAAAGATAAAAGGCGATGTGCTACGAGTACGTGATAGTTCGAATTATATACAATTTATTGATAATTACGTGGAAATATCGGGTTGGAATGGAATAGTGACGACGTGGTACTGTAGCCCGTTCACGCAGCAGTGCACAAAAAAGAACCGCGAAAAACCTTCGAAAGGTCTATTGATAGCAAACAATACTATTAAGGGGAATTGGCTTTATGGGTATCCGACCATTTATTACGACATTCAATATCAACGCAGCATCAATGATATCGATCATCTGAAAATGTTTGAAATCGACATTTCCAATAACGTCTTGTCACAGTATTATTAAACCTCTCTTGAAAACGAATAATTACTCTTGAGCTCAGCAATTCCATTCGTACAAGCTGGCTGTTTGAAGCGCATTGACGCATCAAAGTGTTGTTCGTGAAGCATATCCGTGGATTTGGGATTAACTTCAGTGCAGAAACGGGAAGTGCAAATATAGAGGCATTCACTAGCGCAAGATTACGAACTTTTTTGAATCGGCATGATCACTCGTTTTCAATATGCAGAAATAGACTCCGCTCGCTATGGGATCACCGTTGTCATTGGTACCGCTCCATTCTGTACGGTAAATGTTTGCATCCAAATACGTATCAACGAGAGTTGAAATATGCTGTCCCGCTGCATTGTAGACGGAAAGATTGACGTGGTTGGTGGAAGCTATCGAAAATTCTATGACGGTCATTGGATTGAACGGATTTGGAAAGATACTTTTAATTCTTGTTTCGGCCGGGGGTAACAGCTCTTCCATGTCAAGCTGGTTCTTCTCCGACGAGTCAGTTGCTACATGATTCCCTCCAATGTTGTTATCGATTAATATTTTATATTTATAATCGTTATCCACTATTTCCAATTTTCGTATCGACAATTCAGCCTTTTTTCCTTTTTCACGTATTAACTGTAATGTCCCCAGTATGCGATCAGCACTTTTCGAACGCCCTGTCCCTTGTTTGCCAACGGAAATTCTGAATATATTCTCATCATCATCGCGCTGCTCGAGGCAAAGAGGATTCTCGACCGCGCCTCCACTATTCCATTTCACAAATGTTTCCGACAGATCCAGCACGAAGAACTCTACGCAGAATCCCCTTATTGAGCCGAAGCCATCGAACTGAATCTTATAAGAATCAGCAATCTTGTCGCCCTGCGTGTAAGTCGCCGTTTTCAATATCTCGACCGCTATTTCATTTTTTCCTTCCATGTGGGCGTCGGCGGCAAACAGCAATACTGCACACAGCATACATAGCAAAGTGATAATACGCATTTTGCACCCCTTCAGCATCATATCATGGGCATCCTTGTTCAACGTGATAATGGTTAGCAAAGAAAATAAAATCCGATAAATTTATGCGATCATCGCAAGTATAATCAAGCAATGGATCATAGTTCTCATCGCCCAAGCGAGAAGGATAACCGAGTCCCCAGATGCAAAGATCCGAGAGATTGATTATCCCGTCACCGTTGAGATCCGTGGACATAATTATGAATGAAACTGAATCCGCCGACATGAATCCATCTACGAGCAATCGGGCGTATAATGAGTCATCCGAACCGCCGATATGCTTGATACTGAATTCTACAATGCCATTATCATCCGTTGGAAAGGTAGCTTGAATCGTGTCGCCAAGGCACGAGTGAGTGTTCTTATGATCGAGTACGAGATACATGAGTTCCGCCGGCAGCTGTCTGATTATATTGTCGTAACCGTCCTTGATCACCGCGCTCACAGAAAGCGAATCCGGAAGCCCGGCTGGTGGGGTATCGTCGAGTACATCGCCGAGTAGGCATGTGAACAATTTCTGCTGGTTACCATTGATAAAATCGATATACGCGACATCACCGGGTGATCGAACCGTCATGATATCGGTCACCGGCGTTTGATTGCCCCAAATATCGTACGCACTCATGAATAGCTGGTACTGTGACGCATTTTCTATGTTCTCAATCGTATAGAGTGTCGTATCACCAGCATTTACCTCGTATTCCTCCAATCCCGGTGGATCGAAAAGGATATGATTGTAATGCACGACATATCCGCTCGCCCCCGGAGAGGCGTCCCAAGCCACTCTCAACGCTTCGTAGAGGGGAGTAACCACAACATTTTGAGGAGTAGGTGTCGGAATTGCCCTCTTCGCGTTCAATGCATGTAGGTCGGAGCACCCGACCAGATTACAGCCGATACAGTTAAAGAAATAGTCATAACCGTTGTCCAGGCCGTTGACGATAATATATCTTAAGTAGTTGTTACTCGTAATTACGTGCTCGTAAGGCGGGCCGTTCACATCCCTGCTGTAATGCAGCTCGTACCGTGCCGACCATTGCAAACCATCGACAATCTCAATCTTTACCTTTCCATCGTCTATGTATTCGACCTCGAAATCGACATAACCACTCTCTGGATACGGCGGGGCACCAAGGTTCCCGCCCGGCACCGCATGCACTGGTCCCCAGTTATTATACACCTCGCTATCCCGAATACGGTAACAATAGGGGAAATTGTATATCGCCCCATTGTCAACGTACTCGAAATGAAAAGTGCCTCCACCGTCGGGATTCACGAATGTTTCGATCAATTCGGGGTACGCAATCCCTCCATCGATGCTCCCATACAGATTAAACTCTATACCGGCATCGAAGCTCTTTGCATCCCACTCGAGTTTCACGCCTCCCGAGGAGTTGCTGTAAGCGATGAAGTTGATGATTTCGCATCCGACCGCTATCGCGCAATTCGTTCCCCCGACGCACAATCGGCGATAATCGTATGTAGTACCCGAATTATTCGGATCATATTCACATGTCAAGTTTGGTGTAATGCTAATATTTAAAAATTCATGCGGCGGACATTCCATCAAATTCAATTCCATGATCGTTGAACCAAAGGTCTTGAGTTCGCTCCATTCATCCAACGTTAATCGCCTTACCTGGCTATACATTCCGGAGACATTCCACTCGATTTCCATATCGACAAATGAATTTTGCAAATACGTCTCCAATTCCAATGTGAAGACGGCACGCCATGGCTCGTACCAGAAATCGTAGTTGTACATGGACATTTCCGAACATACACCGTATACTTCCATCAGTTTGGACTGATCACTGCTTGGCAAGCTTGAATAACATTCTCAAAGGGATATAGTTCCCTCCATGATTCCCGTCCCATAATGACCATCACCGACCATCGTATGCCCGAATTCATGTGCGGCCGCTGCACATACATCGTACTTACCGCTTGCACAATTCACACCCCATGGAACGTATGTTACGTCCGTCCATTGCCCCCTGAAATAAATTTGAAAATCCGTAACGAAATCGTTGGCATCGGTGCCGACTTCGTAATAGCCTATACCGGTGGGGCTCCCCGGCCACGAGGTCGTGTAATACCATCTGAACGTGTTTATGTTGCATGTCTGTCCATAGATTCCTGGATAAGCATCGATTTCAATCGGGCAGTGACCCGTCCAGAACGATATTCCGCGATCGATTGCACTAAGCGCATCGGAGTCTGTAAAGTTGCCTCCGAGATATCCCGACGTTCCTCCGGTGAAACACCAGGGAATATCCGCACAGGAGGGCCATCTGTGACCGGCAGCATTGGTGCACAGTACTCCTATCAACAAAATCGGCAACACGAATAATACGCCATGCTGTATTACTCTCATTGTTTAATCCCTTCAATTTCATCTCTAATACTCAGCCATCCATTTTTGATAATTCTGCCATTTATCGTGATGTCCTCTCCATGAATTTCAAACACGCCGTTTAAGCCGGCGAAGGGATAGTACACCGAGTCTTTCTGTTTCAAAAAAAGAACATACTGCGTATCGACGCTGTATGCACGCGGTCCGAAGAAGATCCATGGAATCTCTCCCTCCTGATCTTCAAATCTCCTTATCGAAACAGAAATCAAATTGTTCTTCTCGTCTCCCTTTATGACCTCATCGATTTTAAAAGTGAACGAACCGTCGTGCAGCTCTTCAATCGTTCCACGGACGGTGAGATCAGACTGTCGAGTCAATTCCCCGATTCGGCGATTTTTCGAGTTGGATTCAAGCTTTTCCCAGAAATCATCGGCAGGAACTTCGATTCGTTCCTCCGCGTACAGAACATTTCCGTCATGCAGGAAAAACTCTCCTTCGTTATATGTGAAGTGCCGGCCGAAGACATTGTCATACCGGACAAATAGAAGTAATCGGTCGGAGATTTCGAACTTTCTCGCATGCCCGATAACTTTTCTTCCTCCCTTGCCAGCTATTATCCCACCCGGTACCGATACGACGATGGTTTCATTCTGATAATATCCCGCCCACAACTTATCTATCCTAAGCGTCAAGTTCGTCATCCATGTGTATCGGGGTGCAACGGTAATGTACTGAATGCTGTCGACTGCGACATCTAAAACCGTTCCCTCGATGATCAATTCAGCATAAAAAGCATACATATCGATTATTTCGGACAGTTGACCATGAGCAAACGTGTTGCTGAATAGAATCGTGGAGAATATTAGTACCGGAACGATACTGGACTTTTTCAAAATTCTCCTCCTTGTAAAGAAGCCGCATGCGTGCATACTTCTCAACATAATGCACCGTATTCACATGTTGATATTTTTATTGTAATTTATTTTATCCCTTTGTAAATTATATATGAAAAGCAATCCAATGTCAATTTATAAATGACACCGGCTCGGGAATAGTAAGAAATTTTTCCTCTCGTCCATACATTTGGCAACCGATCCGTGAAAATGATATCTCTGATATGGATACCAGGCTTATGTGTTCGCTCTGTTGCGCGTTCGCCACAAAACGGAGTATGTCACCTTCAGTCTGCAGATGTACGGGAACCGTGTCATAAGAATCGGCATCATTAGAAACTAAACCCGCAAGAATCGATCCTTGAAGCAGCTCCGGTTTGTATGTATTATTATTCCTTAATGTATCCCGTGGTGACGGATCGACTGTGACTTCCTGCCACCTTCCAGAGCCCATCACGAACCGAAAGGAATATGATGAATTCCTGCACGACGAGATTCCACTCGCTGTCTCTGATTGTTCTCGCGGTGCTCGTGGCCTCGTGGATTCCCGCGGCCGCGCTGCGCGCCGCCTCGCCCGCGGCCGCGGGCGAGGAATCCGAGAACGGCGGGCGGATCCATATCGGCGAATGGCTCCTGCTCGGCCCGGTCCCATCGCCGCCGCCGGCGTTCCACGCAGAGGACGAGAAGCCGTTCGACGCCGCCGCCCTCTGTGCCTACCGGCATTCCCGTATCGATACGTTCATGCCCGCCGCCGGCAGATTGATGACCCTGCTACCCGGCACACCCGCCGCCTGGCGGGCCGTTTCCGCCGACACGAGCGGCGTCTCGATCCCGGGGGATACCGCCCCGGCGATGATCGCGTACCTCGCGGCCTACATCGAAATCCCCCGCTGGACAGAGGTGAAGTTCGACGTCCGGGGGACCCATCCGTTCGAGCTCACCGTCGATGGCGAATCGGTCGTGAAGTGCACGGGCGGCGGAACGGATGGCTCGCTGGGAGACGAGAAGACGGGGACGGCGAAGCTCCAACGCGGAAAGCATCTCATCGTGGTGAAGACGGCTCATGTTCCCGGCGACACACTCGCCGGCTGGCGCCTCGATGCCGGTGTAAAATCGGATACCGCTCCGATCGCGACCTCGCTCTCACCGCTCCGCGCACTCACTCTCGGCGATGTCCTGGATACACCGTCCACGGAGGGCATTACCGTATCTCCCGACGGCAAGTACGTCGCATTCACGGTGAGCCGGTTCGTGCCCCCCGAGGGAACCAGAGAATCCTGGATCGAGATACGCGAGACCGCGAACGGGACGCTCGCGAGAACGCTCCGCGACGTACCGGGAATCCATTCATTGCAGTGGGCCCCGCGGGGACGGATCCTCTCGTATATCGTGCCCGATGAGGGAAAGAACGCGATCCACGCGCTCGATCTCGATCGCGGCACCGCCGAGACGATCGTCGACGGGATAGAGGGTCTCGCCGGCTACCGCTGGAGCCCCGATGCCTCATTCATTATCTATGCCGACCGCGAAGAGGCCGAGGATGACAAAACCGGCGTCAAGCGTCTTCGCGGCGTCTCCGACAGGCAGAACCGCGGCCGGGACAGGACCTCCCTCTACCTCTCGTCCGTGCCGGGCGGCGTCACGAGGCGTCTCACCGCCGGCAAGCACAGCACGTACATCCGGGATATACATCCCGACGGCCGGTCGATACTGTTCACGCGATACTACGAGCGCCTCGATGAGCGGCCGTACGGCGTCGACGAGCTGTACCGCCTCTTCCTCGACGGCCGGGAGCCCGAGCTGCTCCACAGCGCCGTCTGGCTGCGCGACGCCGTTTGGTCGCCCCGTGGAGACAGGATACTGATCACGGGCGGCCCGTCGATATTCGGTGACGTGGGATTGGACGTTCCCGACGGAATGATCCCGAACGAGTACGACGGGCAGGCGTACATCTTCGATCCGGACACGAAGAATGTCGAGCCCCTCACGAGGGACTTCGATCCCGCCGTACAGCAGGTCTTCTGGTCCCGCGCGGACGGCCGGATATACCTCCTCGCGGAGGAGGGCTCTTCGGTGAACCTCTTCCGCTGTGACCCGGAGACAAAAAAATTCACGCGTATCGATCTCGACTGCGACGTCATCGGTGATATCGACGTGGCCCGCATGAGACCGGTCGCCGTCGTCGGCGGCTCGAGCGCCGACCACCCGCAGCGGCTCTACGCGGTGAACCTGAAGACGGGCGCGGGCCGGCTGATCCTCGATCCCGCCGCCGAACGCTTCAGGGACGTGCGCCTCGGCGCAGTCGAGGAGTGGAGCTTCACGACCGACGGGGGAAAAACGATACAGGGACGCATCCATTATCCACCAGACTTCGATCCCGGGCGCCTCTATCCCTGCCTCGTCAATTACTATGCCGGCACATCCACGACGAGCCGCGATTTCGGCGGCCGGTACCCGAAGAACCTCTGGGCGGCGATGGGGTACGTGGTCTACGTTCTCCAGCCGAGCGGCGCCACCGGGTACGGCCAGGAGTTCTCGGCGTTCCACGTCAATGACTGGGGCAAGATCACCGCCGGCGAGATTATAGAAGGGACGAAGCGGTTTCTCGAGGCGCACCCCTTTGTCGATCCCGAACGGGTCGGTTGCCTCGGCGCATCGTACGGGGGATTCATGACGCAGCTGCTGCTGACGAGGACCGACATCTTCGCCGCGGCGGTCTCCCACGCCGGTATCAGCTCCATCTCGAGCTACTGGGGCGAGGGGTACTGGGGATACGCCTACAACGCCGTCGCGGCCGCGCACAGCTTCCCGTGGAACCGCCCCGACATCTATATCGAGCAGAGCCCGCTCTTCTATGCCGACCGGATCAACACGCCGCTCCTCCTTCTCCACGGCGCGAGCGACACCAACGTGCCGCCGGGGGAGAGCGAACAGATGTACACGGCCCTCAAGCTCCTCGGAAAGCCCGTCGAGTACATCCGGTTCGCCGGCCAGAACCACTTCATACTCGATTACAAGAAACGCATGATCTGGTCGGATGCGATCGTCGCCTGGTTCGACAAATGGCTCAAGGACGAACCCGAATGGTGGAACGACACGTATCCGCCGCTGGACGGGGAAGGCGGGAAGACGGGCGATATCGGCATGCGCCGCATCGAGCTCGATGACGAAAACGTGATTCTCATGGGGACCGTCACGCGCGAGGGGATCGTCGAGAACCTCCACACCTGGGATCTGGAATACTTCGAATATGTGCCCGACAGCAACCTGCTCCCCGAGCTGGAGAAGTACATCTTCGACGCCGAGATCACCGTCGTGCTCGGCACCTGGTGCAGCGACTCCCAGCGCGAGATCCCGCGGCTCTGGCGCATCCTCGAAGACCTGGGGTACCCCCTCTCCGAGATCACCATGCTCGCCGTCGGCAGCTCGCGTTTCACCACCGATATGGGGATACCGGCCGATGTCCTGGAATGGTCCGACGGCGTCAAGGCGCGATACGGCGTCGAGCGCGTCGCGACGATCATCGTATCGAAGGGGGGCACCGAGCTCGGCAGGATCATAGAAACGCCGGAAAAATCGCTCGAGGCCGATCTCGTGCGGATCCTATCGGGAGCCGACGGGTCCGCCGGCGAATAGCATCCCGTGGCGCCGAAACCTCCGCCCGGCAGCGTCACGGTGCGCCGAGTCCGTCGGCGAACAGCGTCACGGCGCGCCGTTCACGGTTTCTCCAGTATATTGTTGTTCCGTGCATCGGCGCGTCTCAGCAGGATGGCGAAGACAAGCCCGAGAACGCCGAGCGATGAGAACATGATCTGGCTCGCCGTGTAGTCCCCGCTGATGTCCCGTAACCGCCCGCTGAGCCAGGGGAACAGGCCCAGGCCTATATTCTGCAGCATGGTCATCAATCCGAACGCTGTCCCGACGCGCTGCTTCGAGATGATGAGCGGCACCGAGGGCCACATCGCGGCGGGCACGAGGACGAAGGCGGCGCCGAGGACGATATTCATAAAAACGGGATTGATACGGGTGACGCCCATCAAGAGGTGCGCCGGGATCATGAGGAGGGACCCGAAGATCATCAGGGTCGCCCGCTTGCCGACACGATCGACGAGGAAACCGGCCATCGGTGCGAACACCATCGATGCGAAAACGATGATACCGGCGATACCCGGTGCGGTCGAGAACATGTGGAAAATATTCGAGAACACCTGGTAGAAGAATCCCCCCTCCGCCGCCGCCTCCAGCGGTATCCCCCATTTCTCGTGAAAGAAATCGACCGCGAGATGCTGGAAGGGGAAGATAGCGCCGTAGAAAGTAAAGCACAGGAGCGTAACGTACCAGAACGACGCATTGAACCGCTTGATATCGGAAAGGACGATCTTCTCCTCGACCCCACCCTCCTCGAGATGCAGAACTCGCTCGCCGTGGCGGTCCATGAGACAGTACACCACATTCGCCAGCAACGAGAGAGAACAGAACACCAGCCCTGCCCACAGTGCGAACGAGTAGTGCCCGAAATAGTCGACGATCAACGCCTCGGTGTTGTAGCTGAAGAGCGATCCGAGACGGCTGACCGTAAGCGCGATGCCGAAGGCGAAGGCGAGCTCCTTTCCCTTGAACCAACGGGATATGATCGAGCTCTGGGCTATGATCAGCGTTTCCGAACCCGCTCCGAAGAAGAACATGCCGATGTAGATCATCCAGATGTTACGGGCAAAGGCCATGATGAGTGCGCCCAGTACTATCAACGACGAAAAAAGGAGGCTCGCCTTCCGCGTCCCGATGCGATCGATGAGTATGCCGCCGATGAGCAGGCACAGGATGGCGGCAACGGAGTAAATTGTTTTTGTCGCACCGAACGCGGCGCGTGTCACCTCGAACGAGGAGATAAGGATCGGGGCGATGGCCGAGAGCCCATCGTAGGCGAAATAACTGCCGTACGTCAGAAGGCTGACGAAGATAAGAATAGTGAAACGGAACGCTTTCCTCGATGGATGAAAAAATCCAACCTCACTGTCGCTCATGCGATATCTGCCTCCCGGATTTTCCTTTCATTACATGACGGCAGTTCGAAACGACCCGCCGGCTCCCGCGAACCTCCGGATGATGTCCAAACCACCATATCCACTTTACGGCCGCTGGGCCGATTGCGCAACAGTTCGTTTTCGGTGCGCCGGACGGGCTATCTTTCAATATTTTCCCGTGTACTTCCACAACAGGTGATCGCCCAGGTCCCAGTACGCCCGAGTGATCCGCTCGCAGAACCCCATCGTGTACCCGGTGAGGTGCCTTCGCGCCTGCTTCGGGCTCTTCCGGTACAGGGCGAGCGCCTTCTTCTCGATATCCCCCTGCTGCGACAGCGCCTCCGTTTCGAATGCGACACGCACCGAGTCGACATCGACCCGCATGTGCCCCCACTTCTGGGCCGAGAGATCCGCGACGCGGTTGAAGGCCCACCACGCGCAGTCGCGCCGGAACTCGCGCCGTCCGCATTCCTTGTAGGACGGCGGGACATCGGTGATGCCGCAGTAGACGGGAGCGTAGACCGTCATCGCGGGATTGTCCCAGCCGAGCCAGACGAGGCCGCCGACGGGATCGGGAAGCCAGTCGCGGGACTGGGTGATCGTCACATAGGTGCAGTAGTAGCGGGCGATGCACCTCTCGCCGCGCCAGCCCCAGCCGCCGTTGATCTTGAAGAGCGGCATCATATCGTAGTCCATGAAGGGATTCGCGTAGGGGCTCTTGATAAACGCCCCTTCGTTCTCGGGATCGGGCACGAGCATGTTCTTCGTGATATCGAACTCGGTCCCTTCGTACGTATCGCGGAATATCTCCATGAGACGCGCGATCGTCACCGCTGTGTCGGGCTTCACCGAGAAGGGGTGATTTTCGGCGTTCGGATCGAGGCCGAGGGATGGTGCGAGGATATCGAAGACACGCCACTCACGGCGGCGGGCCGCCATGCTGCGGCGCCCCTCGGGATCGTACGCGTAACAGAAGCTGAACGGCTCGCCGGAGTCCGGATCATACCAGCCGTTTCGAATGGCGACGCCGAACACGTTGTCGGAGGCCATGAAGTATTCGGAATCGTCGAGGTCGATCTCCAGTATCCTGCTCGCGTTGGCCGTTACACCGACATGGCCGTCCGGAATCCGCCGTGCGGCCCAGATCGCCCCGACGCAGTCGGCGCCGCACCCCATGATCTCGAAGTGCCAGACCTCGGTCTTGTCGGCGATCGTGAGGCACTCGCCGCTGTCGTTGTACCCGTATTTCTTTGTCAGCTCATCCATCACCCGTATCGCCTCGCGGGCCGTCGCGGCACGCTCGAGCGCGAGCCGGCAGAGCTCCTCGCACGCGATCATCGCTTCCTTGTTGCGGAGCTCCTCGCGCCCGCCGAACGTCGATTCCCCGATGGCGAGCTGGCGGTCATTCATGCACGGGTATGCCGTATTGATGTAGCCGTAGGTTGCTGGAACCTGCGGTATCGTGCCGATCACCTCGGCGCTCCCCACGTCATCGGGATTCCTGATGAACCGTAGTCCCGAATAGACATTGCAGAGATCACCGCCCCCGTGCTTTCCCGGCGCGGCGATATCGAACCAGGTACGATCCTCGCGGCTGTCGCACGTGTGGGAGGTTATCACCGAGCCGTCGGCGGATGCCTCCCTGCCCACCATGATCGATGTACAGGCACGGGCGCCCGATGCGGCACAGAAGATCACGCACAGAATAACGGCTGAAAGGAGTTCCCGGTGTAGTTCCATCTGCATGCTCGACCTCCATAACGGTTGCCAATGATCCGGAGAGCGAATATTATCGAACGATAGCAAGGGGCCGCGCTCCATGCAACGGGAAATGGCGCATCGGCCGGCTATAAAAAAGACTGGTATTGTTTTAGCCGATATTGTATACTTGTGCCGAAGTTTTTGAACAAGGAGTTATAATAACGGCTATTTTGTGAGAGCTTACAAGATCGCCCCGTCTCAAGAGACCTATCGATACAGTCCCTACCACACATCCCCAGGATCATCTGAATCGATACTACTCTTCGGGAGGGCGGGCATAGCCCGGTATGCACCTGTCCATCGCAGCGGTGTGTACATGAGCCGGACATCGAAGGGGAGGTGACTTTATAGAGAAAAAGTAAAGTAACCCGTTCCGTTACAGATAGATTGCATTAGGATTACGAAAGGACGATTCAGACAATGTCAAAGAATATTTATGTCGGCAACCTGCCGTTCTCGACCAAAGACGAAGATCTCGGCGAAATGTTCAAGCCTTACGGCACCGTGACCTCGGCGAGGGTCATCAAGGACCGCTATACCGAGCGTTCAAGAGGATTCGGTTTTGTCGAGATGGAAAATAACGAAGAGGCCGACAAGGCCATCGCTGCGGTGAATGGCCAGGATATCGACGGCCGTGCACTCAAGGTCAGTGAAGCCAGACCGCGCGAGGATCGCGGCGGCGGTGGCGGTGGTGGACGGCGTTTTTCCGGACCCCGTAACAGGGATTTCTAGAACCGCGTATCGACCGTGACGAGCAGGAGGCATGGAGCCTGAACAGGTTCCATGCCTCTCTGTATCTACCCCTGAATTCCGCAGTGGGGACGCCGTGCGGTGTGGTGTGCGATCCGGCGCGGGCCATGAAAATACCCCTCCAGCCGAACGGGCCGGAGGGGTCCGTATGTAAATGGCGGGGCCGACGAGACTCGAACTCGCGACCTCCTGCGTGACAGGCAGGCGTTCTAACCAAACTGAACTACGACCCCACCTTTATTCCTGATCGGTGCATCCCGCCGGTGGCGCCACCTGGCGGGGCGACTTTTCAAATAGTAAAAATTGGCAGCCCAACCCTGCCAATCGTTCCTATTTATAACAGAGCGGCGCAGCGCTGTCAATCCATTTTTCGGCCGTCTTACGTTGAGCTATTTCTCGAGCTGTGCCGGGGACCGGCGTGCCTGAAGACACGGTATCCCCGGTTATACCGGGTGCCCGGTGATGAGGGCGGCGACTGCATTCACCGCCGTATCGTACACGCCGTAGGTGATGATTGCCGGTTTGCCGGGCGGCAGAAAATGTGCAGCGTAGGGCCACCCCGCGACAACCGCCAGCGCGGAGCCGGTGCAGAGCTCCTCGCAGGCCCGCCGCAGCAGCGGCCGCCGGTTCAGGAAAACAACGATCCCGGCCTCACCGCCGCAAGACCGGCCGGCTTCCAGAGCGAGAATCTCCATCGGTTCCCTCGTTCCCGGCGCCTCGTAGCGCAGCGCCGGACGGAGCATCGTGCCGGAGAACGGCCCCTGATAACCATCGCTTGAACGGGAGGCCATCCCCCCGTCGCGCCGCGGCGTATCCCATCCCCCCGTTCCGAGCAGCCGCGCCAGCCCATTCACGAACCGTGCAACGACAGGGTTCGCGAAATCCTCGCGTTCACCGAGAACGGTGACCGAGCAGCGACCCGGCTCCACTGCCGGCATCCGCGTGCCGCGGGCCCCGGCGTATTGAACCGCATGTCGCGCGACCGAACAGTAGCTGTCTGCGTGCTTCCCGATCCCCTCGGTAACGGTCCCCACCGGCCCGCCACCGGCCCCCAGCGCCGCGGCCGAGCTGTCTGATGGGATTTCCGAACAGCAGCGCCGCCGTGCATCCCCACCCCCAACGATCCGCAACCCGG